>NZ_JANFYP010000028.1:0-44055 GCF_024460535.1 Blautia sp. MSK.18.38
GGAGGAAATTCTCATGGGTAAACAATCCACCAGGGAAAACAAAACAATTTACCAGCTTTGCCGAGAAGCGGCAGGACTTACAAGAGCAGAAGCCAGTGAAAAAATGGATGCTGTCTCTGATTCAAAAATTGAAAAATTTGAATATGAAACACAAGAACCTACGCCTTATGATATCCTCCAGATGGCAGATGCCTATAAAAGACCAGATCTTTGCAATTATTATTGCTCTCACAAATGCGAAATCGGCTATCGTTATGTTCCAGAAATAGAAATGACCGATCTGTCAAATATCATTTTGGAGACAATTGCCAGTTTAAATGAAATCAATCCTCTTACCGGTCGTCTGATCCAAATTGCCCGTGACGGTAAGATCAGTGATGATGAAATGAAAGATTTTGCTTATATCAGTAAAAAACTTGATGAAATTTCTTTAGCCATAGACTCTTTGAATCTTTGGGTAGATAAAACAGCTGGAGAACAAGGGCTCAATCTTGAACTCTTAAATGCCGAAAAAGAAAAATTAAAATAATCCATAACGCCACGAAAGGATTACGACTATAGAATAACACCAACCGCAGTCAGTGTCTTTAAAGTTGAATTAATCTATAGAAACTGCTATCATATTTTTATCAGAATTTTCCAAGTAAAGGAGGACATGAGTGGATCATGAACGTAATGCCAATTTCCGAAATCATCGAAAAAGTAACCATGATTTGCAAAAAAAATAATGTAAAGCGCCTTGATTTATTCGGTTCCTTCGCCACAGGCACTGCGACCCCCACCAGTGATATTGATTTTGTAGTATACGGCTGTGATAATCTAATGCAGTTAGAAGATGATCTTCTGCAGATTGAAACGCTAAGGAAAATTGATATTTTTGACTTTGACAGTATAAAAAATGAGTATTTATTGGAGGATATAAAAAAATATGGAAAACAAATTTATTAACCTCTATAACACTTTCTGTAAAAGTCTCTCCAATCTTGCAAAAAGCAAAACAGCCGACCCCAAGACCGATTTTGTTCTCGAAGGAACTGTTCTCAATTTCAGTCTTACTTTCGACATCTCCTGGAAAGTTATGAAAGATATTCTGATCAAAAAAATGGGAATTCTTGATTTTGCAGTTGGCTCTCCACGCGAAACTCTGCAGCAGGCATTTACCAATGGTATTATTGATGATGACACCTGGCTGCAAATGCTGAAATCCAGAAATCATTTGTCTCATGATTACGATGGTACTTTCGCCGCAGAGAAATTTCAGGATATTATAAATATTTATTATCCTCTTTTTGAAAAATTCAAAAACGATGTTGCGAAATACTATAAACAGTAAACTGTGTTTTGTAGAAGAATGTTAAAACTGGCGGTCATGATTATATATCTTACCATGACCGCATAAAACAATATATATTAGTTAAATAAGAATTATTCAGCATACGATCGGATAGTCCGCAAATAATTCTCTGACATTTTCAGGCGTTACTTTTTCGCATCTCGACTCACAGACCAGATATGGATTTATCCGATACAGCACCTCCGGCAAAGCCTCTGCCTTTGGTTTTCCAAGCTGTGAAACAAAATACATCTGACGATTCAGATTCGTCACATCCACCACGTAGAAATCCACCAGCAAAAGAGAAGATTTCTTCCGTCAAGCTGTTTTTCTTCTCCGTTGATCTTTACCATAGCCAAGCTCTCCTTTCCAGGACACCTGTGATTCAAAAAAATTTCTTCATGATACAAAAAACACCGGACGATACAATATCTGTATCATCCGGCGCCTGTCTGCATCTGTGAAAAGTGGTGCCCCCAGTTCACATAAAAAACAGGGAGCACGGACACAAAATCCAATCATTTCCGACATGTATTTCCCTACGTTGGCGTTATCCGAATCAGGTTTCAGGTCAAGACTATAACGTCTACTCTCAGCCCATCCATTTGAGTTCCCCATTTCGACTCGTTATATCGCATCTGATCCCTGTTTGCAAGTACCAGTACGACCGTTTTGTAAAGAACTTGTCGGGCGCATCCATCGAAAAACTGAATATCTTTGTAGCATAATCTAAAAATTGTTGTAACTGTTACTACTATTAAAACCACACGGTCTCATTTTTAGCCGCTGATTCATAAATTGCATCCAATACCTGTGTCACAACCAATGACTGTTCTGGTCGTACAAGTGGATCCCTGTCTTCCAAAATGGCAGTCAACCATTCCTTAGCCTCCAGATACGGCGCATCATACCGTGTTCCAAAAAAGTCATGTGGCTCTCCCGGTGTAAGCACTTCTTCTGTCAGCCGACCGTATTTTCCACGATTATAAATCACTTCTTTTTGATTTCTAAGTTCCGCTCCTGCTTTCGTTCCACAAAGTGTAACCTCTGCTTCACGCGCTTCCAGTATATTTAAAGCCCAACTGGATTCCAGAACAACCAGTGCTCCACTTTTCATTTTTATGTAACCAATCGCAGAATCTTCTACATCATATTTTGATGTATCCCATGCTCCCCATAAGTTCCCATCTGTGGCCTGCGGCAGTTTTCCCAGTTTTTTAAATACTGTCCCGGTCACAGATTCCACATCATAGTTGTCCATCAACCACAACGCAAGATCAAGCGAATGTGTTCCGATATCAATTAACGGTCCACCACCCTGCTGACTTCCCTGTATAAAACTTCCCCAGGTCGGAACTCCCCTTCTGCGAATTGCATATGCTTTCGCATAGTATATCTCACCCAAATCACCATTCTGGCACGCGCTGCGGAGATGACGGACATCCGCACGATAACGATTCTGGTATCCGATAGAAAATTTTTTACCAGACTCTTTCCAGGCGGTCATCATTTTTTCCGCCTCTGCAGTATTAATTGCCATCGGCTTTTCACACATCACATGCTTTCCCGCATGAAAAGCGTCTACTGCAATTGGGCTATGGCTAATGTTTGGCGTTAAGACATATACAACATCCACATTCGGATTCGCCAGCAGCTCATTATAATTCTGGCAAACCTGTGCATTTTCTACTCCATACTCCTGTGCCGCCTTTTTTGCTCTGTCAAGTATGCCATCACAAAATGCTACTACTTCACACAAATCACCATTTGATTTTAATGCTGATAAATGCTTTCCTGTCGCGATTCCTCCACATCCAATAATTCCTATTCTTAATTTCATGTTCTCATCCTTTCACTGCGCCCATAATAAGCGCATTTTGTACCTGTCTGTTCAGCAACAAATAAATAATCAGAACAGGTGCTGTTGCTACTACCATTCCTGCACCAATTGGCCCCCATTCCGTATAAAACATTCCTGAAAGACTCTGTAATCCGATCGTCAATGTCTTCCACTTGGGTTCACTTATAAACGTCATTGCGAACATCAGCTCATTCCATGATGATAAGAATGTAAATAACGCAATTGCCGCTACCGTTGGCTTTACAAGCGGAAACATAATTTTCCAAAATAACTGATATATATTGCATCCATCTATACAGGCTGATTCTTCCATCTCTATAGGAAGAGACGCATAGGCATTTGTCAAAATCAAAATTCCTGTCGGTAATGCAAATACAATATACGGGATCAAAATTGACAGAGGATTATTAATGATATGCATCTTTCGGAAAAGTAAAAACAACGGCAGAAGTGTTGCATGAAGCGGGATTGTCATTCCTGAAATAAAAATCCAGTAAACTATTTTCTTTAATTTCCATCTCATTCTGCTTAGTGCATATGCCGATGTTGCAATTAAAATACACGCAACAATAACAACAGCCATAGACACCCAAACGCTATTAAAAAGATAGCGAAAAACATTTCCACCCATTAACGCATTTTTATAATTTTCAACTTTCCATACAAGCGGAGGCCCGGCAATATTTCCTCCAAAAATTTCTTCATTGCTTTTGAAGGAAAAGAAAACAAGCCATATAAGCGGATAAATCTGCACAGCGGCCCAAAAAACCAAAAAAGCCGTAATGATAAGCCGTATTAAAAGATTTCCTTTTCTTGAATGAAGTTTGGCATACATCTTCTTTCCCTCCTCAAGCCGATTCCTCTTTCACGAGAAATACTTTCTGCAAAATAACTGCCATAACAATACATTCAACAACGATAAATATAGAAATAGCACTTCCATAGCCATATTTATTAAGATTGAATATACTGCTAAACATTAAGGAGCTTGGAACTTCTGTCATATGAGCCGGTCCACCATTTGTTAATACATAAATCATGTCAAACGCCTTTAAAGATCCAATTACCACAAAAATCGCACATGTTCTGAGCATTGGTTTCACTAATGGAATCGTAATATACCGCGCTGCCTTAACTCCACTTGCTCCATCCAATTTTGCTGCTTCCAATATATCTTTTGATATAGAATTAATAGATGTATAAAGCAGCAACATATGGTATCCGACATTCTGCCATATAATTGGAACAAAAGCGCTAAATAAAGCTGTATTTACATCACCTAACCAGCTTCTTTGTAAGCTTTCCAGTCCCAATACTCCCAACAGAGTATTCAGTACTCCATAATTCGGGTTATAAATTTTCAACCACAGCTGTCCAATTACAACCGAAGATAATGTCATCGGGATAAAAAACACTGTCCTGTAAAATCCTTCTCCCTTAATGCCGCTGGTGAGCAGCAACGCCAGCAAAAGCGCCAGCGGCAGCTGCGTAACCAGTGTCACAAATCCGAGTAGCAGTGAATTAACAGCGGATCTTAAAAACACCTTATCCTGAAACATTTTCGCGTAATTGGAAAACCCAACAAAGATTCCTTCTCCAAATCCATTCCAGTCAAGCAAACTATACCGGAAAGACATAATAATCGAATAAAAGATAATGCCACCGAACAGAATGAGGGAAGGTGCCACAAATGCAGCAATCGCTGTTTTATTTCCCAATATCTTATTCATACTTACCTCGTAGCTGCCATAGCTTCAACATAATCATCTGCTGTCATCTGCTGTGCATAAATTCCCTGCAGTGACGTAGAATGAACATCTGCTGTTTCCGGATCCAGCAATGTATCCCATGCAAGGCAGAACCCATCTGCACCCTGCATCAAATCCAGTAATGTCTGCTGAAATGGTTTCAATTCCATATCGCCACTATATTTCCATGTCGGAAGGATCGCTCCTTCTTCATATGCGTAATTGGAAAAATGCTCACTCATAAATGTCATAAATTCAACTGCTTCTTTTTTATGAGCGCTCGTCGCTGATGCTACAAGCGTTGCACTTGCGCCTCCGACAAATGAATTCTGGTCTCCGTCTGCACCAGAAACTGCCGGCCAGTTTACCATGGTTAATTTGCCCTCAAGCGGAGATCCTTCTTCGCAAAGTAAATCTACCTTCCAGTTTCCGCTATACCACATAGCCGCTCTTCCCTGACGGAATTCCTCTGTTGCCTCATCATCTGTAAGAGCAACACTGTCCGAAGCAAATACACCTTCATCAACCATCTTCTGAAGTTCTTCCGCAGTTTTCTGCACAAATTCCTGATCAAAGTTTCCTTCGCCATTCAACATCGTTATTGTTTTTTCTACACCGCCATATCGAAGTGCCAATGCACCAAATGGAAACAGTCCCGGCCACTTATCTTTTTCCCCCATCGCAATTGGCGTAATTCCATTTTCATTAAAGGTGGCGGACACGGCATATAAATCATCCATTGTTTTTGGTATTTCAAGACCATATTCATCAAACAGAGACTGATTGCACATCAGCACTCCTATGAAGCTATCCAATGGAAGGCCGTACAATGAGCCATCATAATAAAAGTTGTTACAAATATCCGGCATCATAGCATCCAGATCAATCGTTCCATCTTCCACGTACGGATCAAGATTTTCTACCATTCCTGCTTCTACAAATGGCTTTGTAAAGCCACCTCCCCAAGCATAAAATACATCTGGAACTGCACCTGCTGCAAGCTGCGTCTTCAGCTTAGTTTTATATGCATCATTGTCTGCAGTGTCTTCTACAATCGTAATATTGGGATGAGATTCCTTATATTCATCCAATGCCTTATACCATCCTCTGCACTGCCCATCTGTCTGATCCACGAAGATATGGGACACGTTTAATGTGATCTGCTCTGCATCCTCTGCAAAAGCCGTGGTTGTAAATGCTCCTGCAACCATTCCCGTACATGCCAATACTGTTGCAGCCTTTTTTAAATGCTTTTTCATTTGCCTTTTGTTATTATTCTTCACATGAATAATAACTTCTCCTTTCCTTTGTTTTTGATGGTTTTATTATAACAAAAGCTTATCTCTTCCAATCTCACACTTTTTACATTTTTCAACACTTATTTTACCTGTTAGCTGTTTTTGATATTTTTTTGCTTTATATTCTATGTTTATTAGTTATTTTTCCTTTTATTTTTTCCATTTTTCCATTTCCTGTATCTGTTTTGCACTATTTTTCGTATTGTTTTCTGTACTCAGCTGGCGTTACGCCCACTTTCTTTTTAAATAAAATCCCAAAATAATTTGCATTATAAATTCCCACTTTTTCGCCCACTTCGTAAATCTTAAAGTTCCCATATTGCAAAAGCTGCTTTGCTTTATCAATACGTTGTTCTGTCAAATACTCTACAAATGAGCTTTTTACCTTCTCTTTAAAAAAACGGCTTAAATAGCTGCTATTCATATAATATGCCTTTGCCAATGCGCCTAATGAAAAATCCGGGTCATCTAAGTTTTCTTTTATGTATTGTTTCATAGAATAAATGAGTTTGTAACTGTCTGCCGCTGTCTCCCTCCCCCTTAACATCTCCTGCAGTGCCTGACATCCTATTAAAAATGCATTTTTTAACTCAAGTATATTCTCCGCATGTTTTACATTTTCATAAAAATTCATATATTGCATTGCAACTGCATCAATGCAACGATCTCCAAATGAAGTGTAAAAATAAAAATAGATATTCAATAATTGCACCTGCAACAGTTCCATATCATCTAACGTAACATCTTTCCATTTCAGAAAATAACTATCAATTACTTTTTCTACTTCTTCTAAATCCTCTGCCTCAACACAATATTGCAGCCTTTTCAACTCGTTGAGATCCCATAACTGCTTAGTTTCTTTTTTTTGCTGTTTCCATCTCCATATATCTTCTGGTTTATTTTCTCCATTAACCAATTCGATATTTAATTGATTAACCGCCTCTATATAGCCCTCATGAATACTCTTTTCCTGATTATATATAACCTCTGTCCCGTAATACAACGGACACTCAAATTCCTTTTTCCATTCCTCTTGCAGCTGCTTTAATATTGTCTCAGGCATGATATCTTTTTCAGGATCAAGAATAATCAACCTATTAGCCGTTCCATGAACCCAAACCATTTTTTTTAATTTTTCTTTACAATAATTGACAATCCACATCTCACAATCTAAAAGTTCTTCATTCCCAGTCCTTTTGGCAATCAGGTTTGTTTTCCATTGAAAAACAACTATCCATACCATTGGGCTTGTTTCCAAAGCCAATTCCTCCATCAACTGGCTATTCACAATTTTTTCCGGCACATCTGATTCCAGAAGCTTTGTCAAATAATAATTTTTAACGATTTCCTCTGCTTCTCTTTTAAATATCGAAAGAGTTTCTATTTCATTTCTCTTTCTGTTTTCTTCCAGAATTTTTTTCTTGATCTTAACAATACATTCTGTAAGTTCTTCCTCATTGATCGGCTTTAAAATATAGCCGTCCAACCCTATGCAAATTCCCCTTTTCGCATATTCGAAATTATCATAGCCGGTAATTGCGATCACTTTTGTGTCTGGATTTCTACCTTTTATTTTTTCTGCAAAAGTCAGACCATCTATATCTGGCATACAGATATCCGTCAAAATGATATCCGGCTTTAAAGACTCAAGCTGCCGCATTGCCAGCTCTGCTGATGCCATTTCTCCTACGACTTCAATATCTAATGCTTTCCAATCGATTATATTTCTGATTAATTGTCTAAGTAAATATTCATCATCTACAATAATCAGCCTTAGCATATTCAACACTCCTCCACTTCAATTTTCATTATAATTGTAGTACCACCATTTTCTTCCGACTCAATACTCCACCAAATTCGATCACCATAACAATACTGAAGTCGATGAAGCGTTGCAAATAATCCGAAAGATTTGCCATTTCTTCCCTCTTCTCCTGAAATAGCTTTTTTCAGAGCTTCTTTAGACATTCCGCGTCCATTATCCATTAATGTGATTTTAAGACTCTTTTCTCCTGTCCGGACTATATCAAGATTAATAATCCCTTCTGTCGTAAACCCATGTATGCCATGATTAATTGCGTTTTCCACCAACGGCTGTAAAGCAAATTTCAAAATTTTCCACTGCATAATTTCCGGATCAACCGAGTATATGTATTCAAACTCTCCACCAAAACGCATTTGTTGAATATCAATATAGCTTTTTAACATCACCAGGTTTTTCTCTATTGTTATAAAATCATCTCCTTTGCTGAGATTAATTTTATAAAATCTGGAGAGCGCATCTATCATTGCATATGCATCATCATATCGTTTCAAAACAAACAACGCTTTTATGGAGTCAAATGTATTATATAAAAAATGAGGATTTATCTGTGCAGTAAGCACTTTTAAATCTGCTTTTCCCTTTAATCGTTCTGCCTCCTTTGTTTTTTCCAGCAATTCATTGATTTTTTTTACCATTTCATTGTAAACATGTATTAGTTCCTGTATTTCGTAATGAGCAGAATTCATTTTCACTGGCTGAAATACACCGTTTTGCAGACAGCGCATCGCAATCATCAGCTCCTTTATCGGTCGTGTATATAGTTTAGAAATCATAACAATGCAAACCAGGGTGAGCATAGCCTGTAAAATAATCAATGCAATATCCACTAAACTTTTCTCTCGATTTCTTTGATAGGCATCCTCTACCGAAATAGCATCCATATAATATCCTTCCTCCGATTTCAAAATACAAAACATATATTTTTCATCAAACATATTCCGGAGCACCATTGCTTTTTCATTCTGAATCATGTCTTTTCCGATTTTCTGCATTTCGTCCATATACACATTATCAGAGATCACAATTACAGATTCCTCATTATTCAAAAGACAAAATACCCTTTCATATTTGTCCGCATTATCCGCCACTAAAAAATCCTTTAATACATCGGAAGAGACCGTCATAATCATATAACCGATTTTTTTAAAATTAGTCGTACTTCTTACTGCTCTTCTGAAACTAATCTCCGGCATATCACCTTTTCTGTAAAAATCATCGCTCGAAAAATCAACATGATATTCCCCATATTCCTCTTCATCATACCATTCATAATCTTTAATACAACGATATCGTGGATAATGCAGCTCCTGCCTATCTGCTGAGGCTACCAGTCCATTATTACTATACAAATAAATAGATTCTATCTGCTTTACATTTACAACCAGTTCCCACAGATAATTATTAACATTGTCCTGCAATGAAAAATCAACCTGCCCACTCGAATTTTTATCCAGTAACTCCTGAACTCCTGCATTGGAAAAACAAATTCTTGAATAACCATCCAAAGTGTCTACTAAATTTTCCATCATCCTATCTATACTATCCAAATATGTCAAAGACGCATTTTCAAGTTTTTGATACACGAAAAATGAATTATAATATCTGTTTACGCCAAGAAAGACCGTGAGGATTAAAACAATCGACACGGTCATAACAATTGACATTTTGCTGGAAATACTTACTCTGCTTACTTTCTCTTTCATTAATTTACGTATATTCATATCCCTCTATAACGTGATTTTATACACACTTTCTGCTGTTTTATATAACACTTGTTCCATTTCTTTTTCTGGCACAACGGTTTTTATTGTTTCATATTGCACAGTAACATTGTTTACGTGGTCTGAAGAAAACATTATCTTCCCTGCCCCCAGTTCCTTATAAATCATGCCCATATCTGCAACACCGGTCCAAGTCGGTTCAAGATACACATTTTCACAAATCTGCGCCAAAATAACCGCTTCTCTGGCCATCACTCCCATTCCCGCATGTGCCACTACAATTTTTAATTCAGGATACTCTTTTGCAGCTTTCAAAATATGCATCGGACTTGAAAATGGTATTCCTGATCCGGTATGAACCATCATCGGCACACCCAACTCAGCTGCCACAGAAAAAGCATACATGCCATCCTCTGATTCAGGATCACAGGCGTGACCAATTGGTGTTAATTTCAATCCTACAAAACCAAGCTCTTTTACGCACCGAATAGCTTCTTCTCTATATTCTTCCTGTGTAAAATGCGGATAAATAGATGCCATCCCCCAGATTTTCATTTTATCACACTTCGAAAATTCAAAAATTCTATCATGGATTTCTTTATTTGCCTTTAATGAAAAACGTGGTAACGATGGCTGTACAATTGCTCCCTGTACGATCGTATCCTTATAGCCATCCAGTAAATTTTCCTCTGTAATTACATGTCCAAACACAACATCTTTGCCCAAATGAGCATGTACATCCAGTGCTCTCATATTTTACCCTTGCTCCTTCCTGTCATTTTATCGCTTCACTCGTGCGCCAGCCCCCCGCATAACCGCCTCAACCTCTTTTCGGTTTGCCATACTCGTATCTCCAGGTGTTGTCATTGCAAGCGCTCCATGTGCCACTCCTAATTCAAGTGCTGTTTCCGGATCTCCTGTCGTCAACATCCCATAAATCAGACCAGATGCAAAAGAATCTCCACCGCCTACGCGATCTAAAATCTCAAGATTCTCATACCTTTTTGAATTATAAATTCGACCTTCTGCCCAGCAAATAGCACCCCAATCATTCACAGTGGCCGTCTTTACCTCTCTAAGCGTCGTTGCCACCATTTTCAGATTTGGATATTTCTCTACTACATTATTAATCATGCGCTCGTATCCTTCAAGATTTAATTTCTTTAATTCATTATCATTACCATCTACATCAAATCCCAAACACGCAGTAAAATCTTCTTCATTTCCAATCATTACATCTACATATTTTGCCACTTCTTTATTTACTTCCTGCGCTTTCTCAATACCACCAATTGCAGACCACATAGATGGGCGATAATTTAAATCATACGAAACAATTGTACCATATTTTTTGGCAATTTTTATTGCATCCACTACCGTTTCACATGATTTTTCTGAAAGTGCTGCATAAATTCCTCCTGTATGAAACCAGCGTACACCAAGCTTTCCAAAAATATATTCAAAATCAAAATCTGCCGAAGTTGCCTTGGAAATTGCAGTATTCGCACGATCCGAGCATCCTAACGCTCCGCGGATTCCAAATCCTCGTTCTGTAAAATTCAGGCCATTTCTGCATACCCGTCCTATTCCATCAGTATCTGCCCACTTAATCAATGATGTATCTACTTTTCCCTGACAGATCAGATCTTCTAACAACATTCCCACTTCATTTTTGGCAAATGCAGAAATAACTGCTGTATCTAACCCAAAGCACTTACTCAGGCCTCGAATCACATTATATTCTCCGCCGCCTTCCCAAACTCGAAATGAACGCGCAGTGCGAATTCTTCCTTCACCCGGATCCAGTCGCAGCATTACTTCGCCAAGTGAAACTGCATCATATTTACATTCACACGATTCCTTTAGATGTAAATCCATTTTTTCATTATCTCCTTTTTTCGTTTCTATTTTCTGACCTGATTTCACCTTTTAATTTTGCAGCTTCTATTACCAGACTTCGGATTCTGTCAAATTCACCGTTCTGAATCCATTCCCTTTTTACCATCCAGCTCCCCCCGCAAGCTGCTACTGCCTTATACGAAAGAAACTCTTTTAAATTCTCTTTATTTACTCCACCGGTCGGCACAAATTTCATTTCATTATACGGTGCTGCCAACGCTTTAATCATTGCCACCCCACCAAACTGAACCGCCGGGAAAAATTTCACCATTTTTAAACCACAGGCGATCGCCTGCATTATTTCAGATGGTGTAACGCATCCAGGTAAAACTGGAATTTTTCGTTCCAGGCAATAGTCAACCACTTTTGAATCAAACCCGGGACAAACAATAAATCGTGCACCTGCATTCATCGCACGTTCAACCTGTTCTACATTTAAAACAGTCCCAGCTCCAACTATCATCTCGGGATACTTTTGCGTCATAATGCGGATACTTTCTTCCGCAGCCTGTGTTCGAAATGTAATTTCCGCACACGGAAGCCCACCCGCCACTAATGCTTCTGCAAGCGGTTCTGCATTTTTTGCTTCATCGATTACGATAACCGGAATAACTCCTATTTTTTCAATTTTTTCCTGAAAATCCTTCATACTAATCTCCATTCCGCCGCCTTCGGCTGGCGGCGCAAATAGTAATGAAAGTGTTCCAACTCTCTACACTGTGCTGTAAAATAGTTTGCAAGAAGCTACACTACAAAGCACGGGAGGAGGAGTTGTAATAACTTTCTTCGTTTTAGACAGCATACTAATCAGTGTAAGTTCTGCCTTTTCAAGCACAAATAAGTGACATCATGAATCCGTACACTAAGAATTGTTTAAGCCTTTCGTTTAATTGTGTGGCAGTTCAGTCAATGGCTTCTTATCATTCACGAAAGGAGTCTGACTATGAAAGTTACTTATCAAACCTGTTGTGGTGTCGATGTCCACAAATCTTTTCTCGTTGCCACAATTGTAAAAACCACTGGTGGCATTGAGCCTTCTTACCAAAAGAAGCGCTTTTCCACCTTTAACAATTCAATTCTTGAATTCAAGCAATGGCTTCTCGACAATGATTGCCATAATGTCTGCATGGAATCCACAGGTAAATACTGAGTTCCTGTCTTTAATCTTCTGGAAGATGATATCAATGTTGTCATTGCCAATCCTAAATGGGTAAAGGCGGTGAAAGGCAACAAAGATGATACAAAAGATTCTAAATGGATTGGAGATTTGTTCCGCCTTGGACTTGTCAAAGGCAATTATATTACTTGCAAGAAAGTCCGTATTCTTAGGGAATACACTCGCTATCGTTACAAGCTTGTTTCCTGCCGTTCAAGTGAAAAGAATAGATATCAGAATGCTCTTACCGTTTGTAATGTTGCATTAGATTCTGTTGTTTCCGATATCTTTGGGAAGTCATCCACATCCATTATCGACTATCTGCTTGAACAATCGGGTACATCTATTAACCACGAAGAAATCGCATCTAAGCTTCTTAGGAGGCTCAAATCCAAAGAAGATGCTGTCCAGTTTCTCTGTACCATTCCGGGTGTCAAACGTGATAGTGCAATCACTGTCATCTCCGAAATCGGTACTGACATGTCTCAGTTCTCAAGTTCTAAACGTTTGTGTTGCTGGGCTGGTTTAACGCCAGGCAGCAATGAGTCTGCTGGTAAGAAGAAGTCTGTTCGGATTACACGTGCCGGTATCTACCTCAAACCTGCATTAGTACAGTGTGCTCATGCAGCCGTAAAATCTGACAAATCTCCTTACTACAAAAAGAAATATGATTCTCTTGTCAAACGCCGTGGCAAGAAAAGAGCCATTATCGCTATTGCCCGTATGATTCTTACTGCTATCTATCAGATGCTGTCTACTGGTGAGCAGTGGAATCCGAGCGATCTTTACAAAATCGATATGCCTGTAGCTCTTGTTGAAAAACAAAAAGCAAAAGCTATCAAGCAAGCCAAGAAACTATTACAACGAGAGGGATTATTTCCTCCTGATGAACCATTAGCTTCTTGATTTAATTTTCTAACTCTATAACACTTTAAAAAGTTGCCTGCCTTAGACAGCTTATTCAAGTGCGTCAATTTATGGTCTTCCTCTACTTTCTTTCACACTACACTACTGCCTCTTTCCCTCAATTATTAACGATGCTGCATCTATCATTCGTTCTCATAAGTGGGAATCACTGCTCCTTTTGATGCAGATGTCACATTTTTTGCATACTGGTACAAATATCCTTCTACCTTTTGATGACATATGTATTTCTTTTTCCTTCGTTCTTCAAAATCTACATCTATTGCATCAATTTTTCCATTTTCCACATCGACTGATATCATATCCCCATCCTGTAAATATGCAATCGCTCCATCGTCTGCAGCTTCAGGACAAATATGCCCCACAAAGCACCCGTTGTTTGATCCTGAAAATCTGCCATCTGTAATCAGACATACCTTCGATCCCAAGCCTAAGCCAACTAACAGCTTCATAGCTTTATACATTTCCGGCATCCCTGGTCCACCTTTGGGTCCTTCATTTCGAATCACAACAACTTCCCCACCTTGTACTTCTCCATTCCGAATTCCTGTCAACGCCGATTCTTCACTTTCATAAATCTTTGCTTTTCCACAAAAGTGTACTGCCTCTTCTGGAATTGCTGACGGCTTCGTTACCGCACCGTCGGGTGCTATATTTCCATACAGGATCTTAATACCTGCTCGCTTATGTACTGGATTTTGAATTGCATGAATTACTTCCCGAGATCTATTCTCTGCATGCATCAAATTCTCATATAATGTATCTCCTGTACATGTTAATGCATCCACATACAGTTTTTCTTCCATCTCTTTCATCAAAGCCTGTACGCCGCCAGCTTCAAAGAAATCAAACAATGTATATTTTCCAGCCGGAATCATAGCCACCAAATGCTGAATCCCACTGCTGATCGTTTCAAAATCATCTATTGTTAAATTAATTTTTCCGCTATGTGCAATTGCCAGCAAATGCAATACAGCGTTTGTTGACCCTCCCATCGCTGAATTTACCATTATTGCATTTGCCAGCGCCCTTTTTGTAATAATATCCTGAATCCTTATATTCTTATGTACCAAATCAACGATTGCTTTTCCACTATTGTAAGCGGCGGCCATACGTTTACTATATACTGCCGGAATCGTAGCTGAACCTGGCAGCATGATTCCCATAGCTTCTGCAAGGCATCCCATTGTATTTGCTGTACCAAGCATCGCGCAGGATCCAACTGTCGGCATTGCATTATCCTCTATCCACTTAAACTCTTTTTCTGTAATCTTTTCTGCCTGTAAAGCTCCTTCCGACTGCTGAATACAGGAATGGTCGATCCACTCTCCTCCATAGGGATTTCCATCTGCCATATGTCCCGGAAGACTTGGTCCTCCATTAATAAAAATTGCAGGCAAATTTACCCTCATTGCTCCTATCAACATTCCCGGAATAATTTTGTCACAGCTTCCCAGTAATACAATGCCGTCTAAACGATGAGCCTGCACCATTGCCTCCACATCATTTGCAATCATTTCTCTTGCCGGAAGGATATAACGCATGCCCTCGTGTCCCATTGCAATTCCATCACAGGCACCAATTGTTCCAAATTCAATTGGCATCCCCCCTGCCGCCTGAATTCCTTCACGAATTCTTTCTGCCATCTGGCGCAGGACAATATGACCCGGACAAATCGAATTATATGCATTTGCAATCCCAATGATTGGGCGTTTCAGTTCCTCTTCTGCATATCCGTCTGCTTTATATAAAGCTCTTACATTTGCATACCCGGGACCCTGTAAAATTTCATGACTTCTGTAAGACATTTTTTATCACCCTTCCATAAATTATAATCTCTCACAATCTTCATACTGATAAACTTAAAACTTTTATCGTGTTAACTCCAGTTTTTCATAGTCATACAGCCTGCTAAAAAAGGCAAGCTGTATTTCTTATTATTTCTCACATGCAACATATCTAAACTGATAGTTACCAGATCCAATTTCTTTTCTTTCTTGTCCTGGAATCAGCAAAACTGCTTCCGTATTTGGCGGAATTACCACAGACACTAAAATTTCGTCTTCGTTTCTCTCCCAATCTATGCAGACTTCTCCATACGGTGTCTTTACACTGGATGATACAAATCTGAGATCTCCTATCATTGCCGGCTTAATTTCAATTTTCTTGTATGCCGGCTTTAATGGCTTAATTCCAGCCAGCTTTTCGTAAAAGAAGCTGCTTATACTGCCGAACATCGGCTGATTATGATTCGCAGGACACTGATAAAATCCATACTCTTTTTCCCAGTATTCCCATAATGTAGTGGCTCCATTTGTAATCATATATCCATAGCTTGGATACGTTACGCTAGTAATCATATGATAGGCTACTTCACCAAGGCCAAATTCAACAAGTGTTTCAAATAATAATGGTGTCCCAAAAATTCCTGTATCTAAGTTTCCTTCGCACTCCTTGGTAATATGTTTCTCCAAATACTGTTTTACTTCGCAAAGTTCTCTTTCTCTGATAGCACCCAACTTATTCGCAAATGCTTCCGTTCCCTGTGCCCCAATACTGTACCTACCATTTTTAGAATCATAAAACTCGTTTCTAAAGCTAAGCACTGTTTCATTATACTGATTCTGAAAATACTCTGCATCTGCTGACCGGCCAAGCACCTCTGCCAATTCTGTCATAAGTTTCGCATTATATGCATAGAAAAAAGTATTAACAAATCGCGGAGGTATTAAAATTTCTCCAGGTGTCGACCATTCTCCAAGACAGTCCTTATCTGTACCTTCACCCTCAACAATTCCTTTTTCCATTCCGGTCTGCAGGAATTGCATCCAATGAATCATATTATCAAAATACTCTTCTGCACTCTTCGTGTCTCCGTAGTAACGGTACATAAGCCATGTGATAATAATCAAAGCACTGCCCCAGGCCGGACCACCACCGCCGTCCTGACATGGTACTGTGTGTGGCAAAAATCCTGTTGTCTTGTCCTGTGCATCTATAAAGTCATCCATCCAGTCGGAATAGAATTCGTGCATGTCATAGCTATACATCATAGCTTTTGCTGTAATCAATGCATCCCCTCCATACCCCTGCCGTTCTCTGTGAGGAGAATCAAGTGGAATGCCTCCATGTAAACCACTCTCCATCGACCACAGACTTGCTTTCTGAATCTGATTGATCAATGCGTTAGAGCATATAAATTTACCTGACCGTTCGACACCTGCCCGAATATGCACCGCCACAAAGTCTTCCCTCTTTGGGATTCCCGGATATCCCTGTACCTCTACATATCGAAATCCATGCCACGTAAATGCCGGTTCATAATATTCTTCTTTTTTTCCACTTAAAATATAAATATCTTTTTGCTGTTTCCACCCGCTTCCAGTACTATAATAATTTATTTTCCCATCCGGCCATAGTTCTTCACCAAACCGTAACTGAACCTTATCTCCCTCTTTGCCAGATACCCTCATTTTAACCCAGCCAGTCATATTCTGACCAAAATCAATCACATACATTCCGGGCGTTACTTCACTGATCTTCTTTGGAAAAAGTTCGCAAATCTTTTGATCTGACGGAGCTTTCTGTTTGGTTAATTCTCCGCCTGGTTTCTCTGCTTTACCTGCAAATTTCCAATCCAGGTCTTCGAAATCTTTTTCTCGCCAGCCTATACTCTCCTTACGTGCATCATATATTTCTCCAAAATAAATATTATTATAAATTCTAGGGCTTTCATGCCATTTCGTATTTTCATCGCTTATAAATACATCTTTGTCTCCATCTGCATATTCTATTTCAATCTGGAACAAAAGCTTTGGATATCCATACCATAATTTTTTTTCGTTAATTTTATCTTTTTGGTTATACCATCCATTACCAAGCTCAACACCAAAAACATTTTCTCCGTGAACAACCGCAGTTGTTATATCATATGTATGGTAAAAAACTCGTTCCGTATAATGCGTTCGATTCGGCGTGAGAACATCTTCCCCACATTTTTTTCCGTTAAGATAAGCTTCGTAATACCCTAACCCGGAAATATACAACCGCCCGGATTTCGGCTGCTTCTCTATATTGCAGACTTTTCTAAAATAAACCGCTGCTGCCTTCTCTGGCGCACAAATCCACTCTGCTTCCCAATCCGTCTTATTTAATAAACCGGCTTCAAAAAAAGCCTCCTCACTCCATTCAGAAACATTTTCCTTTTCATCCCATATACGAACTTTCCAATAAACCCTCTCTCTGGATGCAAGCTGCTTTCCTTTATACGGAATGTTCACAGATTCGCCGGAATAAACTTTTTCGCTATCCCAGACAAGAACTTCCTTAATATCCGACTCCTTTTTAAATACCTGAATCTGGTAGGCACTCTGTTTGCGGTTTTTTCCATACGCCGTCATTCTCCAGGATAAGCGTGGAGCTACATTGTGAATTCCTATCGGATTTACTTTATAATCGCTACGTAAATCGATTGCCTTAATTTCTTCTTTACTACCCTTCATCTTATCTCCAATCCAGAACAACACCCATTGCCTGCGTGCGATCCTTTAACAGCATCTGATACATCTGCGGTGCCTCTTTATAGCTTACACGATGTGTAATCATTTCTGACATATCTACCTGTTTGTTGTAAATCAACTTAAAAAATGTTTCACTATTTCTTTCACATGTCCACGGATTGTCATAAGTTTTTACCGGTGCCTGTGAAGATGTATGTGCGCCAATAATGTTTACACTTACTGCATTACAACAATCATGAAAATCAATTAAGGTCTTTTTCTTAGGTGAACTCAACATACAAAGCTTTCCCTGCTGGTGCAAAGCTAAAAATTCTTCCGGAATCGCATCTGCATTTCCCGTTGTTTCAATAACAATATCTGCCATATCCCCATATGTATATTCTTTTATAATCGAGATTGGATCTTCTTTTGTGGAGCAAATCGGAATAATTGCCCTCTGATCAGGTAAATGCTTCAGTCTTGCTTCACTCCTGTTTACCACAAAAATTTCTGTACATCCTCCTGCAAGTAAAAACCTGGCCGCCAGTTGACCTACAATACCAGCTCCATATACTACAACCCTGTTTCCTAATTCGATACCAGTTCTTCGAATTCCATTGATCGTTGTTTCTGCAAGTGCAAAAAATGTTGCTTCTTCTGGTTTAATTTCATAATTAATCATACGAAGCTCATTTACATTCACAATGACATACTGTGAATGTCCACTGAAACTTGCTACACGTTTTCCAATTAAATCCTTTGAAACACCTTCACCTACTTCTTCAATAATACCCACATTTGAGTAACCACTCTTTTGCGGATAGTGAATATATTCTGACCATTTTGATTTTTCCGGACATTCCCCAGTCAAGAAAGTTAATTCCGTTCCTGTGCTAATTAAGGTTTGTTCCGTTCGAATCAAAACCTCTGATTTTCCTGGCTTAGGGCAATCAATTTCTTGTATTTCAGCCTTATATGGTTCAGTAAAAATAACAGTATTACTTTTCATTTTCCCTTCCTCCATTCATTAAATTGTTTGTTTTCTGTTTATTTTTTTGTATTTTTTAGTAACTTTATTATACATTTGTTCTTTCTATTTTCTTCTCAGTATTTTTACCTGTTTTGTATATTTTTTTGTCTTTCATAATCTGATATTCTACACATTTAAAAAACTGCATTATTTAAAATACAGTTTTAGACAAAAAACATCATTGCAATTCCTCTTTTATGGGCAGTAAAGTTTTGATTAACCAATAGAAAAAAATCCATCGAGTCATGCATTTATCGAACTCGATGGATTTTTATTCTGATTTTTTATGTTTTTTTGTTAAAGGAACCATGAAGTTATGAAGAAAAAGACTGATCAAAATCTTATAATTCATAAGGCATTTTACAGACTCAATTGGCTTTAGGGAGATATGATACGATGAGAACAATATTTGCAAAATATAACCCGCAATACAACAGCATTGATGTTTATACCCAAAAAAACTCCCGAATTAAACTGAATCATTCCTTTTTTACAGTTTATCCGATCTTCCGGAAGCCCTTCACAATAATCTGCTGATAATTATCCGGCTGCAATCCGTTCTCTCATGATCATATTATTTTTCCGCCTGTGCACATATCATATCCCATGCTTCATCATCAATTTCTTCATTGTGAAACAATTTTCTCCTGTCCTCATCTGTTATTTTTCTAATCACACGACATGGATTTCCAGCTGCAATGGACCAGTCCGGAATGTCTTTTGTTACAACACTTCCTGCACCAATTACCACATTGTCTCCAATATGTACTCCCGGACACACTACTGTATTTCCTCCCAACCATACATTATCCCCGATGGTAACCTCTTTTCCGTATTCAAAAGCAGAATTGCGCGTATCTGGATAAATTGGATGTCCTGCCGTATAAATAGATACATTGGGTGCCATCTGACAGTTATCACCGATTTTTACCTTTGCCACATCTATAATTGTACAGTTATAATTTGCAAAGAAATTTTTACCTACTTCTATATGCGAACCATAATCGCAGTAAAAAGGTGGGTTAATCCATGCACCTTCCGATTTTCCCAAAAGTTCTTTTACTATTTCTGCAATCCCATCAAAATCCGACCGATCTGCAAAATTAAGTTTTTGCAGAATTTTTCTACCTATCCTCTGTTCTTCCATAACCGCTTCATCTGAAATGTAAGCAAGCTGCATATCTCTTCTTTTTTTCATATCCATAATTTAATTCTCCATTTCTGTTAAATTTTTTAACCATTTATATTGTTTATAATGTTTAAATACTGCCGGAAGTTTTACCAGTTCATCCAGATTTAAGACAAAATACACCATCATTACTGGCAATTTAAATACAAATGCTGCGATACATCCCAGTGGAACTGCAAAGCACCACATGGTAACCACATCACATATTAATCCAAATTTTGTATCTCCCCCTGCTGGAAAAATACCACCTATTGTCATAGAATTAATTGATTTTCCTATTACATAATAGCTGCTTATAAACAGCATATTCTTTAAATATCCTGTTGCTATATCAGTCAGATTCGTAAAATGCAGGATTACAGGTGTCGCAAGAAAAATCACTCCAGCCGTCACCACGCCCAAAAATACCGAAGTTTTGCATAAAATATTTCCGTTTTTCTTTGCTTCAGATAAGTTCCCTTTACCAAGCAGATTTCCGACAATAATACTTCCACCATATCCAAAACCGGTACAACCACAGATTAAAAGATTCTTGGTTATATTTGCAATAGAATTGGCTGCGATAGCATCGGAACCAAGATGTCCAAGTATGACAGAATACATCGTAAATCCACCGCCCCAGGCAAGTTCATTAAAAAGTACCGGATAGACATGTTTCCAGAATTTCCTCGTTATATGGACTTCCCTGCTTTTTATGTCTTTTACTCCAATCCAAAATTCCTTTTTCAGGTGCAAAATATAAATCGTAATAACCAGACCAAGTCCATTTGCAATGACAGTAGCCAGTGCCGCACCTGCAATCTCCATTCTTGGAAAGCCCATGTATCCGTAAATCAGAATAACATTCAGAATAACATTCAGTATAATATTAACACAGACAACAACTGCACTTATTATGGTACATCTACCTGCATAACCACAATTTTTCAAGATTCCCTGCAAAACCTGCAGAACCCCTGAAAAGATATAGGATAATCCAATCACTTTCAAATACTTAATACCATAATCAATCAATATAGTATCGTTTGTAAACAGTCGCATGAGCATTTCAGGAATAAAGAATGTTGCAAGCAGAAAGAGAATGGAAATTATGAATACATATCTTAATACAAGTCCTGCTGATGTCCGTAATCCATCAAAATCTCTTTTTCCATAATACTGTGCAACAAACATATTTTCCCCTATTGTAAGTGCTGTTAAAATCAAATTAAAAACAAAGGTGATCTGCGAAGCCAGCGAAATTGCTGACAGAGAGTTCTGATTTAATCCTCCCAACATAAAAGCATCGCATGCACTTACAAGTGCTAACATAAATTGTTGTGCTGTAATGGGCAGAGCAAGTTTCAAAATCTTATTTGTGAATTCGTTTCCCATCTACAATTTTTCCTTTCTGTGCACAATATAAAAATAAACCAATTTTATTGATTTTTATACCATAATCAGCTATAATAATATAACAAACGTTCGAAAAGGAGATTATTTTGATGGAAGTATGTCCAAGCATTGTTTTAAATTCAGATGCATCTGAAAATGTTGCCTATAACAATCCAGACTTTCCTGCATATATAAAAAAGGGACAGCTTTCACGCTATCCTGATTTTCGTGCAGTCAGTCATTGGCATGACGATCTGGAATTTATTCTGATTTTAGAGGGACAGATGTTTTATGATGTGAATGGTCAGAAGATTTCTTTGCAAGCAGGTGAAGGAATTTTTGTAAACAGCCGCTGCTTTCATTATGGCTATTCCGATACTCATACAGAATGTCTCTTTACCTGTATTATGTTATCTCCGCAGTTGCTTTCTGTAAATACTTATTTTGTGGAAAAATGTCTAAATCCCCTGATACAGAATATTCATTTTCCCTATCAGCCACTGAATCCGTCTATCCTGTGGCAGAATTCTATTCTTCGTGACCTTGAAATGCTTTACAAAAAAAATGTGGATGAAATACAGCCATTTATTACGCTGGAAAAAACCGTTCATATTTTTCGCCTCCTTGCTGAAAATATGAACTATTTTCCAGATTATGATAAAGATACAGAGGATACTCTGGCTCTTACTACAATGATCGGATATGTGCAAAAAAATTATTCCCAAAAAATTATGCTTAAAGATATTTCATCCTCAGGAAATTGCTGCAAGACAAAATGCACTTCCCTTTTTCAGAAATATTTGAATACTTCCCCAATGGTATATCTAAATCGCTATCGTTTGGAAAAATCTGTTTTTCTTCTTCAAAATACTACAATGTCTGTTACTGAGATAGCATATACCTGCGGGTTTTCAAATAGCAGTTATTTTTGTGAACTTTTTCATAAGTATTATAATACCACCCCTGGGAAGTTTCGAAACAGTAATAGATAAGCACTATTCATATTCTTTGGCTTATAATTATAATGGGTATTTTTTAACAGTATCCCTGTTTTTCCAGCCAGTCTTTCACATAACATCGGAATGCGATACTTTCCGCCATCCAACTCTCAGATTTGCCACTCTTCACATTTAATATCACTTATCTGCTCGATTGGAATAACCGTTTGATCCGTCATAATGATGGTATGCTCGTATTCGTCTATCTTTTTTACAATACCAGAGCACGTAACATAGGAGCCGCCTGCTTTTTTTGCATCGGGAATAAAATAAGTTATCGATACTTTCTGTTCTATACCGATATTATTTCTGATTATATTGATTTTTTCATTCAGCTGAGCAATCGCTTCCTCGCTCAGTTCCAATCTTTCATCGGTTAATCTTGCCGTTTCCTTTATCGCAGCATCATGTCCGGTCAGGGCTGCAAAAGGAGCAAATTGCGCTGCCCGATCCCGAAGTGGCATTTGCGGATGATTCTTAGAGACCGGATGCGGTAAATTAATGATATCGTCATAAGAATTATTTTTCATCCTCTTTCAACTCCTTTACGCCTTATGACCGCCAATCTGTTCATTTCTGTCCCTGGCGGTTGCACCTTCCTGAAGATTCATCCCCTTCAGTACAGCGTTTTTTCCAAATTTCTTTTTGATACTGAGCATTGCTTCCTGCATACGTTTTTCGCGATCCAGCGCAGCCTCTTCCTCTTCCTGCTTTTTCCTTTGCGCCTCATAATCCGTAAAAAGATCCAGCTGCTCATATACTTCTTCTTTCTTGACAGAACTTTCATCCACAAGCCTGTTCGCTGTGATATTGATTCTTCTGACAAGCAGGTTTCTGTCAACGATCCTGTCATATAACTCTATTACTGCATCCGTTATCATCTTGGTTGAGGAAGTCTGCCGTTTCAGATTAGTCGTTCCATGTGCATGTTTCGGAATTCTTCTTCCATAACGGTCGATCGTAACCTCTCCATGATACTGTTTTCTCCTGTCGGCATTGTTCAGATTCTCAATATCATAACCAACCGTCAACACGATCTGATCCGTTACAAGCTTCTTATCCACCAAATCCAAAACCATCTGGTCTGTCATCTCTTTAACGACTAATTTTGCTTTTTCAAAATCATAAGGGCAATGAAGTACCTGCCCGGAACAAACACTGTTCGTTTCCGGCTTATAAGCCTTGACCATTTCCATGGTACAGGGCTCATATCCCCAGGCATGGTCGATCAGCAGCTCTGCATTAACACCAAACAACCTATATAACAGGTCTTCATTATATAACTCATTTTCTTTTCCGATGGAACATCTGGCAATATCTCCCATTGTATAAAGCCCGTATTCTTCCAGCTTCTTTGCATATCCTTTTCCTACTCTCCAAAAATCAGTAAGTGGTCTGTGACCCCAGAGTTTCCTTCGGTATGACATTTCATCCAGTTCTGCAATTCGTACACCATCTTTATCTGCTTTAATGTGCTTCGCCACGATATCCATCGCAATCTTACACAGATACATATTCGTTCCGATTCCAGCAGTTGCCGTTATACCTGTCGTTTTCAGCACATCCTGTATCATGGTCATTGCAAGTTCTCTTGCTGTCATATTATAAGTATGCAGATAATCCGTTACATCCATAAATACTTCGTCGATCGAATACGGGAAAATATCTTCCGGCGCAATATATTTCAGATAAATACTGTAAATTCTGGTGCTGTATTCCAGATAGAGGGCCATCCGGGGAGGAGCAACAATATAATCAATCTCCAGTTCCGGATTGGTATCTAATTCTGTGCTGTCATCAGAGGCTCCGATAAAAGTTCTGTTCGGCACTTTCCACCTGCGGGCGCTGTTGGCTTCTTTTACTTTTTGAACAACCTCAAATAAACGAGCCCTTCCTGGTATCCCATAACACTTTAAAGCTGGAGATACCGCAAGACAAATTGTCTTTTCTGTTCTGCTTTTATCTGCAACCACAAGATTGGTCGTCAAAGGATCCCGATTTCGTTCTTTACATTCCACAGACGCATAGAATGACTTAAGATCGATTGCAATATAGGTTCTTTCCTTTTCCATCATTCTACATCTCCCGATTCTCCTGTGTTCTGTTTCTAATTCTTATTTATCCTGCCCGAAAAACTTTCTCATCATAACAATCCGCTCAAGGATTTCCTGCCTGAATTTTTCAACATCATTCGTCCGTTTGCGCACACCAGCTGCTGCAGCATCTCCACCTCCGCCAAATGTCTGCAGGAGTTCATTTACATTGATCCATTTTCCATCAGACCGGAAGGAACAACGCCAGCGATTTTCTTCTTCCTCATACATGGTAAAACATCCTGTTTCTTACTTCCACGCTTTCCAGATATCCGGCTGATATCCAAGAGTGGATTGTTTTCCATTACGAACTACGGGTGTCTTAATCACCTGCGGGTTTTCCAACACCTTCTTAAGTTTATCTTCCTCTGCAATGTACTTAATGAGCGCAAGCAGATCCTTATCCTTGCCCTCCCAGTTGATCATATTTTCCAGTCCACCATTTGCCTGGGCAACCGAATTGAATTCACCCTTACTCATGCCTTTTTCTTTCATATCAATAAACTGAAACTTGATCCCACGTTCCTTAAAGAAACGTTCTGCTTTCTTTGTATCATTGCACTTCTTTGTTCCAAAAATCTGTACGTTCAAATCAATTCTCCTTATCCATTGCCATATGTATCATTTTCTCAAAGGATTCTCTAAAATGCTCATCATCCTCCGATGTTCGTTTTCGTGGGCCTCTTAAGTGCTTCTTTCCGGATGCCCTTCGTGCTTTCTTATTCAGATGCCGCTCCATAAGCATCTGGTCAATATTTTCATTGGTATACCATTTCCCAGATTGATGAATCGCATACGCATTTTTTCCAAGTGCCATTGCCGCAACTCCATAATCCTGTGATACAACAATATCGCCCCTATGACAAATGCTGATCAGTTTATAATCCACGGCATCTGCTCCGGCTCCAACTACGATCACTTCACTGTAATCAGAAGATAACACATGATTGGTATCACACAACAACGTTACCGGAATACTGTGCTCTTTTGCAACTTTTTCAACAATACCAATTACCGGACAGGCATCTGCATCAACAAAAATCTGCATATCTTCTCCTTTAATTACACATAAATGGCGTACGAACCTCGATGAGATTACCACTCGGATCATACAGCCTTACAAGCTTCTGCCCACCTGCAAGTTCTGTTAGTTCAGTGGCATATCGGACGAAATACTTACCGGATTCATATTTTACAAGCAATCCATCTATATCAAAATCCTCGAAATACAGTTCCATCATGTTATTGAATGGCGTAGAAGTTTCATTCAATGTTTTCCCCCATACGTCGGCATCCTGCAAAACAAGTCCCTCCGATAAGATCACATTGCCTTCATTCTTAAGAATCACTTGCAGTCCAAATAAGTCCCTATAAAACTCTATGGATTTTTCTATATCATCCACCACGATCAGTACGTTTTTCAGCATATCCGTCACCTCACAATCCGCTTTGAGTCAAGCGAATATTCGCAATCCGCATGCGGTTAAATAATCTTTCCAGACAAATGATCAATTTCATGCTGACAGATCTGTGCCGTCCATCCGGACAGCTTCTGCCTCTGTTTTTTCCAGTTAAAGTCATAATACTCCACTTCAATTTCCTGGTATCTGGTCGTCTTGCGGACACCGTCCAGGGACAGACAGCCTTCTTCTGTCTCATACATGTCACGTTTTGAAGCAATCACCGGATTGA
The DNA here is from genome assembly GCF_024460535.1 of Blautia sp. MSK.18.38. Classification (NCBI taxonomy): domain Bacteria; kingdom Bacillati; phylum Bacillota; class Clostridia; order Lachnospirales; family Lachnospiraceae; genus Blautia; species Blautia sp. MSK.18.38. The sequence goes on from NZ_JANFYP010000028.1 coordinate 26,641, forward strand.
ACATCACAACATCTATGAATCCCATATTTACAATGATGATATTCTTCTTTACACCAATCATGTTTGCAGCCATACCAACACACCGCTCCCGGTTCGCCTGCAGTGTATCCTGCAGGTCTTTTCCCACCTGGATATCTGCTTTCGTGGCCGGTTCAGATGACTGGCCTAAGAAGAAAACATCTCTTACAATTTGTTTTACCATTTATTTTCTCCTATATTCCATTTTTTATTTATCTTAATTGGAAAACTTTCTCATCGACTCAAGTATAACATAAATACAATTCCTATAGTGAATCTTTCCTACCAAACAAAATTTCTTCCCATTCCTTTTTTACTTTTCCTTCATTTGTTCCAACACCTCTGAAGCCAATCCGGTAATCATTCTCTATTAAAAATCAAACTCATTCGGATCAACAGGATGAGCTGTCATCTGCTGATAGCAAAATCCGATGCATAGAGCATGACAATTATACGCACATTTGTAACATGGATCTTTTTTCTGCGTTCCATGCGAATCTCCTCTGCGAACATCTCTTGAACGGCGTCTCTTCTGCGTTTGGCATCAATATACCTCTCCTCTGCCTGCATGCATTCCTCATCAAGAATCGGAATCATCCTTCTTAATACCGGCGCGAAATGTTCCTCTTCCTGATCCCAGGAACACTGGCGCTGCATACAACGCGGCTTCTTATCAATCCTTCCTGCATAATACAGACACTCTGAACAATAATGTTCTCTGAAGGTCTCCTCATCAATCACCGGTAACTTTTCTTTAATCTCTCTAGTTATTTCTTCTGCTTTTAGATATGGTTTCATCTGTTTAATCTCCTTTCTGTTTGCCACTTCTTTTCACTGGCAACACAAGGGTATGGCAGAAGTTTCCCTCTGCCACACGACTTCTATTGTCAGTTACCCCGGAATACACCGGGGCAATCTTTTTCATACAGTGCTCGTTTGTCTTGTTCACACGTGTATCCCATCTCAGGGAACACCCAGTCCGTTAGCGCCATCGCAGGCAGCCTCAACCATATCGTGTATGGTCTCCAGGATCCTCACTCCTCCTGGCCGACATCATTCGGGAGTATCATTATCAATTCGCTGCTTTTCCAAGAAAGCCATTGCCGCAGCAATGTTTTAATGCAAACCTCTGTTTCTGTTCATCCTCGGACCGATTGTCCTTGGACTTATCCGGAATCCTATCTGGCAGGACTCCGGCGAACTGGCAAGCTCATTTAATTTTCAAAGTGCTAATCCAGCTTTTTGATTCAAATTTTTGATCTGTAGCCTTCTCAACTTCTAAATACAAAAAAGTTTGGGAAAGTTTAGGGAGAAATGAAAAAAGATTTAAAAAATAAAAACGCCAGCGGAAATAACTCCACTGACGCCTTACAAATACTATTGATTTTTGACTTCATATTCATTATTGAGCTTGTTGTTAACTGATAATTCAAGTATAATAAACTCCATACGAGAAATACACGTCTTGCATGAGGACTTAAATATTGATAATCCTCATGTTTGGCGATATACGGGGAGGAAATTCTCATGGGTAAACAATCCACCAGGGAAAACAAAACAATTTACCAGCTTTGCCGAGAAGCGGCAGGACTTACAAGTGCAGAGGCCAGTGAAAAAATGGATGCTGTCTCTGATTCAAAAATTGAAAAATTTGAATATGAAACACAAGAACCTACACCTTATGATATCCTCCAGATGGCAGATGCCTATAAAAGACCAGATCTTTGCAATTATTATTGTTCTCACAAATGTGAAATCGGTCATCGTTATGTTCCAGAAGTTGAAGTGACCGATCTGTCAAATATCATTTTGGAGACAATTGCCAGTCTAAATGAAATCAATCCTCTTACCGGTCGTCTGATCCAGATTGCCCGTGACGGTAACGATGATGAAATGAAAGATTTTGCTTATATCAGTAAAAAACTTGATGAGATTTCTTTAGCTATAGACTCTTTGAATCTTTGGGCAGATAAGACAGCCGGAGAACAGGGACTTAATCTTGAGCTCTTAAATGCCGAAAAAGAAAAATTAAAATAATCCATAACGCCACAAAAGGCAAGGAACCATTTCTGACTCATTGCCTTTTACTTTACATACGCTGTAATTGATTGACTATACTTTCTGTTCTTCGAATTGCTTCTTCTACCTGTCTTTGTGCATTATTGATTCGATCCTGGACCACCCAGTCCACAACAAATCCATCAAAAAAATAATCCGCAAAAGAAAGAAAATCTCCAGTATCGATATTCAAGTTACATACCATATTTACATCATTTAATTCTCTACTGAAATTACGAAGATCATACTTTGCCTGTTCCATATTCCGTTTGGCCTGATCAATTCTAGAATGTTTTAGCATCGTAGTGAAAAAACCACCGCCAAACATATCTACCAGTCCCCAGTTCTTTGCACTGTTTAAATTTTCTTTTGCTGCCTGAAGACTGTTCAAAGCTCTACGTCCAGCTTCAATTGCTTCTCTTTTTTCTTTTTCAATATCATATCCCATTCGTTTTCTCCTCCTGATCGATTATGAATGTGACGTCACCAATGCTATAATGCCACCAATAATCAATAATGGAAAAGCAATGTACATCAGTCCACCTACAACCATACCAATCAATATCACCGGGAAGAAAATAACTGTGCAAAGTAATTTCATAATTCCCCAGGATGCTTTTAATCCAAATATAAAAAATTTTCCAACAAACCAAATCATACAAATTGCAAATAATAACGATAACATTTTTTTACTCCTTCTGAAACTCATTCTAATATGTGTCTTTCATTTTTTCTGTTCTTTTTCTGCTAAATATTCAGATGTGTTCTTTATGCCAAGCTTATTACTGAATGCCGGATTTTTCTCCATCTTTTCTATTATCCGGATTAATCGAATTCTCTGTGCCGCTTCCATCTGATCACCCCATTTATATTCTGTTTTTTGTTGATATTGTCACTATAACAAATTTATTTTTCATAATACACATCCACCATGAGGAATTGCATCTTTATATTTCTCGAATTTTGAGAATTCTGTCTTTATATTTCTCTGCACGAAGTGTTTCCTATCTATGCTGCCTCTTTTATAATAAGCATATCCGAGCAACATCATAAATTATTATTAAAAGGGAGGTTATGCTATGCGAATTGAAAACTTGCAAAATGAAAACAGAAAATATGCGAAAAGTATCGAAAACTTCCATGTGCTTGAACATGTGCAGGATGCCAGCGTTTCACCTATGAATGCAATGAATGAGTATTTCATGAGTAAAATGAATGTCAGAAGAAGACAGGTTGTTATTGATATTGATAAAGACCATTCAGCTGTTATCCAGGCTGGTGCCATGCAATGGATGGGTGGTAATGTACTAGCCACATCTGGTGTAAAAGGTATCGGAGATTTCCTCGGAAAGGCATTCAAGGGTGCGGTTACAAAAGAAACCGCAGTTAAACCGGAATATATTGGTGAAGGCTGTCTGGTATTAGAACCGACATACAAATATATTATCCTTGCAGACATTGGCAAATGGGGACCAGCCGGAATGACAATTGAAGATGGCATGTTCCTGGCTTGTGATGCAAATGTAAAAAGTAAAGTTGTAGCCAGAAAGAACCTTTCATCAGCAGTATTAGGTAGCGAAGGTCTGTTTAATCTGAGTTTGCAAGGAAATGGTGTAGCTGCACTGGAGTCTAATGTTCCCGAAGATGAATTGATTGAAGTCATATTGGAAAATGATGAACTGAAAATTGATGGAAACCTTGCTGTATGCTGGTCATCAAATCTTGAATTTACCGTAGAAAGATCTACAAAAACACTTGTCGGATCTGCAGTTAGCGGAGAGGGTCTGGTAAATGTTTATCGTGGAACAGGACGGGTACTGATGTGTCCGGTCGCACCGACAACTTCCTTATTTGAGTCCACTAACACCATGGCAGCTAAAGCTGCTGCTAAATCCAGCAATACATTTGGAAAATAAGTGTAAAATACATTCTCTTGTAACCAACAAACGCCGATATAGGATTATAAAAATCCTGCATCGGCGTTATTAATTGTGATCATTTTATTTTCTTTATTCAGATGAACTGCTTATCATCAATGCAAATTTTTAATTCTTTTCAATTCCATCTGGCATATGATCTTTCTCAGTTATTTTTCGAATGACCCGGCATGGATTTCCAACTGCCAAACTATACGGCGGAATATCTTTTGTTACAACACTCCCTGCACCAATTACACACCCTTCTCCTATGGTGACACCACCGCAAACAACCACATTGGATGCCAGCCAGCAATTATCCTTTATAGTTATTGGCTTCGCATATTCAAGATTATAAAAACTTCCATCTTCTCTTTTCCTAATATTGCGTTCTTCAGGTAATAATGGATGCATAGGAGTTGCCAATGTAACATTTGGACCAATCATCACATTATCGCCTATATGTATTTCACATACATCTAAACATGTAAAGTTAAAATTAGCAGAGCTGAATCTTCCAAAGAACGTATTACATCCGTAATCAAAATAAACAGGCGCCTGTAAATAGGGGAGTTCCTCTGTTGCTGGCAATAATTTCCTCAATATCTGTGCTTGTTCTTCTTGATCATCTTCATCTGTCGAATTGTATTTTCTTGCTAATTTACGTGCATTCACGCGTAATTGCTCCAATTCTTTATCCGTTGGATCGTACAACCCTCCACTTAGCATTTTTTCTCTTTCAGTCATTTCCGATAACCTCCAAATTCAAAGTTATAAATATCAGTTTCCCCACTCTCTCATGGTCTGCAATATTTTATCTAATGCTTTTGCACTTTCCGTCATCAAATACGGACATAGCCATAACTATATTATCTACTTTTAGATCACCGGAAAAAATATCCATCGCAGAAGGTATCTGTTTAAAATTAATTTCAACAATTTCTTCATAGTTCTCTTCTGCAAATCTTTCAACTATATATGTTTTTCCTGTTTGTCTGGCTCCCTGAATTACAAGACATTTTTTGTTTTTTGAATCTACCCATTTTTTATGTAATGCGTCACTTTTCTTTTTAACATAAAACATCTCCTGTTACCAAATAATATTTTTATCAAGAACAACTTTGTAACATTTTTAATTACTATATTTCTTTTATCATCAACATTTTAGAATATTATATCATTGATCAATATATATTAAATGACTTTTTCCATTTCATACAATCTCTTCTGAAGCTCCGGTTCAAAGAAATTCTACATTCCTTCATCAAAGCTTATGAAAGGCTTCTCCATATCTTCAGTTGTGAAAATCAGGGCATTTTCGTTACTTTTCTTAACCGCACAGTCTGTGAAATTTTTAAATTCCTTATCAGTGACCGGCTGCTGCATATGCTTAACATCAAACAATACTTCTGTGTCAACCAGACTGTTTCCTGTTCAGGTTTTATTTGAACTCCAATATTAATATTACCATCCGTGAATAATATTATTTCATTTTTCATCAATAAGACCTTACACATTCTACCCTATCACACTTGCACCAAATGGCATGAAAGAGAGTCTTGCCATCTTGAAGAACTGCTTTCCAAATGGAATTCCAACTATCGTAATGCACCAAATACAACCCACTATCAGGTTTCCAAGTGCCATTTCCCATCCAAAAAATATAATCCATATAAGATTTACCAGAAATGAAAACATGCCATTTCCATACACGATTTCTTTTCCAAACGGCCAGAATGCCAGGGTTGCAAATTTAAAGCATTGCAGACCTACCGGAATTCCAATAATTGTAATACACCATATGCAACCTGCAAAAACCCAGGCCAAACCGCCCAGTAATCCTCCAAATATAAACCAAAGGATATTACCTATAGTTCTCATGACAACATCTCCTCCTCATCCAATGTCTAATATTCTTTTGCAATTTCCTCTGTTATCTCATATATCTCTTTGAATTTTTCTAAGTCCTCTGGAGATCTGATCAGCATGATTTCTTCGATTTTTCCAGTCCGTATGTCTTTGAATCCTGCTACTTCTTCTCCGGTACAAATGCTTGCACGAATAACTGGTTTCATATGTTCTCGGTCATATGTTTTTTTCACGATTTTCTTTTTGAATAATCCCATGCTACCTCCCCATCTCCGAATATCTTCGACAACAAGATCAACTATTTAATTTCTGGAACATTTTTCTGCATCAATCGCAAGTACGAACATCAACGCATCCAATGCATTTCCTGGATCCTGCACATCAATAACATATGTATCAGTCATATGAAACAGTTCTTTACTAACCCGTGCAATTGAATAACCGCTTTGATTAAGAATGCTATAGTCCCATTCCATAATGGTTCCATCAATATGCCATCCATTGTAATCAATATTATAATGTGGCGTCAGGAATGAGAATTCTTTGCTCAGGCATCCGATATAACTGCCGTTTTTATAAATTTCAAATTTAGGAAGAAAAGTAAGTACTTTCTGAACAACCATTCCTACTTCATTTCCATAGGCATCATAAATTACAAGTTTATGTCCCCAGGACAACTGGCCTTTTACTACATAAACAGTGTTGCCTGCTTCATCATAGATATCATAGCTGTCAAACCATGAAAACAGCCTTTGTTTAAACAATAACTTCATAACTTTTCACCGCTCTCTCCAACAGATATAATTGGTTCTTTATAAGTATCATAATACCATGCCGGAACACCTTAAAAAATATGTAAATCGAAGAATTAACTCATCTTATTTCACGGATTATGATAAAACACATATTACCAGCTATAAATCTCTACTTGTTCACAAAAAGATATAAAAAAGACCATCTACTGCTTGTTTACGGTAAATGATCTTTTCATTGCAATATTTAATTAAATATCATACTGAGCCGATTGTTCACGTATCAATTTACATGTTTCTCATTGTATTGCTCGCCCTATTATAAATACAATTTGTTTTCCTTCCTACTGGAACAAACCTTTTTCATTTTCAGTCCAGCGATAAAACTGACAAGCTTACTGTAATTTCTTGCTTTCTTCGGACAGACTGCTACACAGTGCATACAAGAAATACACTTATCCTTATCGGTCATCTTCGGATTGTCCAACGGAATGGCACCTGCCGGGCATTCTTTTGCGCACAGACCGCAGGAAGTGCATTTTCCATTTGCAACAGGTTTGAATGGAACACCACCATATTCTCGATATGGTCTGTTTCCCGGAAATGCAGGTATCCTTTGTGCTTCGCTGTTTTGCATAATCTTTGCGGCAAATTCCAGCAATTCCTTTTCATCCTGCCGATCCGGGCGTCCGGTTCCAAATTGGTGCATCAGGGAATGCTCTGCGACTGCCTCCATTCCTGCGATACATACAAATCCTGATGCCTCCAGAACATCCTGTAGTTCCAATAGCGTATCATCAATCATACGGTTTCCAAATACTGCCACAAGAATTGCTTTCGTACCATCTGCCTTTACTTTGCAGAACATATCCGTTACAACTGCTGGAATGCGTCCACCGTAAGACGGTACAGCAACCAAACATAGGTCCTTTTTTTCAAATTTCACCTTCATGAGTTTATCTGATTCTTTAATTAGGTCGATTTCTTCAGCATCCAGCTTCGTCCCTTTCGCAACAATATCTGCTACTTTCTCTGTACCCCCTGTCGGGCTGAAAAATATGTTATAAAATCTCATAATGATCCTCCTACTGATTCCGATTTGTTTATTGCCCTTTTATAACGGTTGACCAATTGTTTTCAATCGTCTTTATATATTTGAAAGGAATTCTTCTATCAAACTATTTATCATCTCCGGTTTATCTGTATTAGAATTATGACCGGCCCCTTCAATCCACTTTAAAGGAATTTTCGTTTTTCGATGCCATTCTCTGTTATACCTTATGCATGAACCGGCATGATCCTTTGTACCACATATCAACAGGGAAGGACATTTGATTTCATATGGCAGATTCTTTTCCATTGCCTCTGCCAGAATACGAAATCCATGCCCGGCAATTTGGGCATAACGATGCTGATCACCATCATAGACCAGCATCATTTCCTTCATCAGATTTCTGCCATAATCAGAAGTTGCAACTCCCTCAGTTCCGGATTTCAAAAGCAACTTCCATGGGTAATGTGCATATACTGGTTCCATTCTTTTCAGAAGCCAGATCTCCACTGCTGTCACATAGTTTCTCTGGAGCGGTGCTGAATCAATGGAAATAAAACCTGCCAGCCGGTCAGGATACAATTGTGCATAAGCCTGTCCCACATATCCTCCCATTGATTGACCTATTATAATTGGTTTTATGATTTCTTCTTTTTCAAGAATCACATTCAGCCATTTTGCCTTATCAAACAGATCAAAGTCAAAGCGGAACGGCCAGGAAGAGGCATGAGCCGGTGCATCCCATACAATAATATTATATTTTCCATCGAAGTACTCAACCTGTTTATCAAATAATCTATGGTCAGCAGTCAGCCCTGGTAAAAATACAAGCGTCGTTGTATCCAAACTCAGATTATTTGACCAATAGTGAATTGTTCCGCAAGGAGTTTGATATGTACTTTCCTTCAACAAATCCACCTCCGCAATTTTCATTTTTCTCAGTTACACAAACTGAAAAACTTTAACTATTTTCATATTGTTTTTTTATATCAAATACGGTCTGCTACATCTCATCCGGCATTTGACCATCGTGGGCTTTCCATTGACACTCCATCAATTTCATATCTGTAAATACCGCTTTAAACGATGAATCTTCCGGACTGCATGCATAAATTCCAAATTTGATTTTTCCTGCACCAGCCCACATATGACAAATCCTCATTTGCTTAAACCGTATTCCATCCTCAGAACATTCAATGCAATAATCATCTTCACGTCTACTGAGACGATACCACATAGATTTAATCTCTGCATCAATTTCCGTAGTTGCCCAATCTGAATATCCATTGTTTGTCACAACACTTCCCAGGTGCTGAAAATAGTCATTCTCATATTCTATAGAACCTTTCAACCAATTCTCACTGTCAAGATACATAACCACACCGCACTGATCAAAGCGATGATGGCTTTCCTTAAAATCAGTTTTCACTATAAATGAAAAAAATTTTTCCTCTGTTTCTATCTGCAGAACCGGAGCATTATCATTGCGGAAATGATAGTAAGTTCTTTGCCACAAATCAGTTCCAGGCTGTGTAATAATCTCAATTTTGTCATCTGTCAGCGTGTAATCATCAGGTTCTCTCGTCCACTTAAAATCTTTTATATTCATCTCATTATCCCTCCAACTTCCGATTTCACGACATCATTTCTAATACAGATTTTACCGTACTTTTTAATCTCAGTCCATCCTTTATACCCAGGCGATAGAAAAACTCTTCTGTCTCTGCTCCGCTGGCAAATATTTCATCACAATACTTCGTAAGCACTTCCTCTTGTTCCGGAGACAGTGTTTCCAAAAGCTTCTGGTATTCCTTCTCTATATTTTCATTAAATGGCTGTGTATCTTGATTTGATTTCCATTCAGAATATGCTTTGCTCATACGATTGGAGATCATCTTATCAACAGACTCCTCTACGTCTTTTGACGTCTTTGAGGGAGACTCTTGCTTTTGAACTTTTTCGTTCTTCGCTTTTTCAAGTGTTGACTCGTCAATATAGTGAATAATTTCTCTCAGATTTGCCTTCATAGATTGCAGGTATCCTCTCATCAGCACTGCCAGTTTCTCACTTCTGACTCCAATGCCAGGACAAATGCTCCTGCAGCCAATACACCTACCAACATGAATTCAGCGATTCCCAGGATAATATAATTCATGTACTGCGTGCAGTACCAAATGATGGTGCACACAAAGTCAGCCTCATTGATGCGCCTTCCACCGGACTTTGCTTCCGCAGTTTCCTTCACTATCCCTTCTCTGGAATCTGTTTCCACAAGTCCCTTTCGGGTCATCCTTTTGACCGCATGTCTTTTCGCCTTAAATTCCTCCAATCGCTTTCACCTCCTTTCTCCCCAAATGGATAAAAAATAAGGCCATCTATCGTGGATAACGGTAGACGACCTCAAGTTATATACTTCTTTATGATGTTATTACTTTGTATTTGTGTTTTAATGCTTTTGACAGTGCAACATTTGTAAATGGAACAATCTGATCATTTTGCAAGCGGCCAAGGACAATACCCGGATCTCTGTCAATTCTTTCAGCAAATCTGCGGATAGCATTTTCGCTAAACTCATTCATTCTAACGAAAGCCTCATATTCTCCCGGAGGGATCAATTTGTCTTCCGCATATTTATCTGCTGCATCCTCCTGTCCAGCGTGCTCATTTTCAAACGTAATTCCATAATCACCATTAATAATATGGCCAATCTCATGGAACAGAGTAAACCAAAATGTATCTGAATAGAAACGTCTGTCATTCACCATCAGCATTACATTCTGCCCAATCTTCTTGGTTGCACCATTTATTCCTGAACCCGGAAGATTTGGAAGTATTACGAATATTACTCCCGCATCTTCAAAGGCCTTCCTAATCAGTGGATAAAAATCACCATGCTGTGTTGTTAATGTCAATGCATAATCAACAGCTTTTTCAAACTTCTTTTTGTCAAACTTAGGTGCTTCTATCTTCAGTGCCTGATTAATTGCGATCTGAACCATTGCATTTGCTCTGGCAGTATTAGCCTCTTTCATATCCTCAGATGCACTTCGGAAACTAACTGCCATATTTTGCTTTGTAAAAACAGATAATGATGCAACATTTAAAAATTCACGTAGGCACTTAATCTGCTCATTTGTTTTTCTCGGAAGATCAGGCAATCCAAAATTCTCTCTGAAATATGTGTACTGAAAGTACTTGAAAATTCTTCTTTCCTGCTCTAATTCCTTGGATGATTCAAACTCAGCAATCAAAGCGTCATAGCTCTTCTGAAGATTCAGCCAGTAGTCAACACTAGTCCCTAACATTCGAGATAATTTCATGGCTATATCGATTGATAAGCTTTGCTCCCCACGTACCAGAATGCTTAAATTCTTTGGCGTGGTATCCAATCGTTTTGCAAAATCTTTCTGAGAAAGTCCACTTTCTTCAATGATTTCTTTGATATAGTATCCAGGATGAAAAGCAATCTTATCATTATATTCAATATAATTACTCATAATGGTTACTTACCTCCTTTACTTCAACAATTCTAACCACACCAGCAATTTCATCAATATTACAAGGATCATAAGGTTCTTCATTCTCATCTAATGGCTGAATAATAATACGCCATGGATCTCTTCTCGTTTTTACATCTATAGCAAAAAATCCATCCATATTGCCACTCAACTTATGAAAATGAAACGTCGGCATCATTACTATATCCTTAATTACACTCGCCTGCAGCATAGCATTTATTCGGGCAAATAGGCTGGTTGCTAATGCAGCATTCCCGCCAAACAATTTTTTTGCAGTTTTTAAATCGGTACATTGTTTCTGAACTTTACTGTTATTGTATAGTAGCTGCACGTTTGCCCTCCTTTTTAAATTACCCGTCGGGTAATCTAAATATACCATCAGGAGAGGCTCTAGTCAATAATCCACACACTCCAAAGATCTCGGAGTACGTGGATGTGCAGAAAATCTTGGCATCGGATACAGCACATTAACAAAATGGCTGAAAGACTTCCGGGAATCAGGTGATATTCCTGTTCGTGGTTCTGGTAATTATGCATCTGATGAGCAGAAGGAAATTGCCCGTCTCAGACGTGAATTACGTGATGCCCAAGATAAAAAAAGCAATCAACATTCTGGAAAAATGACGGAAGCCATTTATCTTGAAGTGTCTGAGAAGACGGAAGCTGCCAAAAAGGCTGGACGCCGGGTTTCCGTCTCCGGAATGTTGAAATTTTTAGGTGTCTCTCGCTCAGGATATCTTGCATGGCTCCACAACGTACCTTCTGATACAGAAAAACGTCGTAAAGCTGTAAAAGCAAAAATACAGGATATTTATGATGATTCCAAGGCTCCTTCTTAAAATATATAGATTTCACAAATCCCTATCGATATACATTCTTTTGTCATAGATGTATAAAGATTTTGCACAGTTCGTTTTTTCATAAAACTTATTCTGTTTTTCAACTTCTATGATATAATGCTTTATTATAATAATTCCCATGAACAAAATGAGGTGAACCAAGTGAAAAAGAAAACACTTGTGCCTCTTATCACTTTTTTACTGGGCATATGCCTTATTAGTTTGATTGTATACAAAACAGACACCCACGAAAAAGAGCAGAGACACATAACAGCACAATTAAACGTAGCCACCTATGGCGAACAAATAAAGAATGAAATTACAAATGGAATTGAGATCACAGATACCTTGAAGCAAATCTTAATAAGTGAAGATGGCGAAATCCGTCAGTTTGAAACAATTGCAGGAAATCTTATGTCTGATTCTATTGAAAGTGTACAGCTCGCTCCTAATGGTGTTGTTACAGATATTTATCCGGCTAATGAAAATGAGGCAGGTAAGATTGATTTGATCCATGATAAAGACCGCGGAAAAATTTCCTGTTACGCAAGAGACAACCATACAATCATTACGCAGGGCCCCTTCAAATTAAAACAGGGAGGATATGGAATTGCAGTCCGCAATCCCATATACCTGAAAGATAAAAACGGACATGAGTATTTCTGGGGATTTACTATTGTTATCCTGCGTGTTCCGGATATTTTTTCAGATTCAATCAGTGCACTTTCGAATTTTGGATACGAATACAAAATTTCAAAAACAGACGCTCCATGGAGTGATACTTATAAAGTGGTTTATCAATCAGATGGGCAAATAAATCGTCCTGTTTCTTATACATTTACAATAGGAGACGAAAACTGGAAATTTGAAGTAACTCCTAAAAGTGGATGGAGAAATGCCACATTACTGATAATCATCATCGGAATTTTTCTTACAATAAGCCTTCTCCTGTCAGTTCTTACCAGAGTATGGTTAGTAGCAAAAGAACATAAGAAAAAGTTTCAGATACTGGCACGCACAGATTCTCTTACAAATATTTATAACCGCTATGGATTTGATGAATTTGCAGAAAAAATGATTCAAAAAAATCCAAAAACACATTTTGTGGCTGCGCTCCTTGATATCGATGATTTCAAGTTTATTAATGATATCTATGGACATAATTACGGAGACAGGGCACTAAAGAATCTTGCAGACAGCATGAAGACTTTTTTCCCATCCGATGCATTACTTGGAAAAAATGGTGGTGACGAATTCTGCATTCTTTTACCAAATTGTACCTTTGCAGAAGCAGATATACAGCTGCAGAAATTCACCAAACTTCCTAAATCATTCTCATACCATGGTAAGGAACATGCATTTTATGTTTCTCTAGGATATGCAGAATATCCAACATTTGCATCCAATCGTTCACAACTCATGCGCTGCGCAGATGCCGCTCTTTATGAAATAAAGCTTCATGGAAAAAATGGATGTATGGTCTACAGAAAAGGACTTCGGTCAGGTGCCCGCAAACAACTTGGATTCGCATTCAAGGATATCTCTGAACATCTTCCAGGTGCATTCATCATATACAGAGCTGACAAAGAAGATGATGAACTAATTTTTGCAAATGATGAATTTCTTCATATGTCCGGATATAAAGATATAGATGAACTGTTCAGACTTACTGAGAAAAGTTTTCGCAACTTGATTCGTGAAGATGAACAGCAACAGATAGAATCAAGTATCTGGGAACAGATTGACAACGGCAATGAAAATGACTATATTCACTTTCATCTTCGAAAAGCTGACGGAACTTATTTTTCTGTTCTTGATCATGGAAGAATTGTAGAGAGCCCGCAATACGGGAAAGTATTTTATGTATTGTTCATGGATTGGGAAGATATACATATTCGTTACAATGATAAATTCGCAAGATAAAATATTGCAAAAAACAGAGCGTATGATCTATTTTCATATAATGTTTATGTCGGCAAGCTCTATCAAAAGGAAATCGACTTTGTTGCTCAGAGAAGCAACGAGAAGTTTTATATTCAGATCAGCGACAACATTTCCGGGCAGGAAACATTTGAAAGAGAATGCTTTCCTCGGCTTCAGATTCGAGATGCTTATCCGAAAATGATTATTGCTAGAACCAAACATCCCCCATATAACTATGAAGGAATCGTAATTCACGATATAGCCGATTGGTTACTACAAGAATAAGCAAGGCGAAATATCTCCAGCATTCTCTTTTGAAATGATGGAGATATTTTTATTATGACGGAGATTGCAGATGAATTCAGACGAAGCATCCTATGAAAAGAGTTTTATATGGATGTACTGAACTGTGATCCGATGTCTTTTGACAAGGAATGCAAACTGACTATTTAGTGGCTACACCCCCCAAGCCCCTGTAGAATAAATAACGCCAGTACTGGATATCAAAAATCCCGCACCGGCGTTATTTATTAAAATATTTTGTTTTTTAATCTTCAACACTCTCTACTGAAACTTCTTTTTTCTTCCTACTTTTACCAGAAATCATCTTGTGTCCTGTATAAATAGCCATAATCATGCAAAGCAAAGAACTTGCTGCAAAGTACTTATGGCCTTCTTTTGATCCCTTATAACCTGTATAAAAAGTTCCAAGCATTGTAATCAGTGCACCGATAGACCAATATTTATGTGATTTCATTCAGATACCTCCTGCCGTTTTTCTTAATCATATACCTTTTAAAAGATATATACAAACTGGAAGTTAGCGATTTCTTTTTCCGGTATTCTCTGTCCCACGGATTTCCTCATGATAGAAATAATCTACGATCACCGGATGTCCCTGCGGGACTCTGCCATAAGGCATTTCATTATCCACAAAGGCACAATCATACTTCTTAGCCATTTTCTCAGCTTTTACTTCAAGTGCTTCAAAGTAGCTGCGGTTATGCTTGTTATAGATCTCGTCGTAAAGTGGTACAAGATCAGGATATTTTCCGGCGATATAATTCATAATTGTCTTTTTGAAACCGCCTCGAAGATTGAGATTTTCGAGCCAGAACAGATCGCACTGATCCTTTACCCGCTCAAAGATTGCTTCAAAATCCGTGATACCGGGAAATACCGGGGATACGAAACAGACTGTACGGATACCTGCCTCATATACCTGCTTCATAGCAGCGATACGGTGCTCAATGCTCGAAGCAGAGTCCATATCGTTCTTGAAATTTTCATCTAGTGTGTTGATCGACCATGAAACGGTTACACGTCCAAGCTTCTTCAGTAAATCAATATCTCGTACCACAAGATCCGACTTTGTGCAGATCAGAATATCTGCGTCACTGCCGATCAGCTGCTCCAGAAGTTTTCTGGTATTCCCGAATTGCTCCTCCTGTGGATTGTAGCCATCTGTCACAGAACCGATGACCACCCGCTGTCCGGCATATTTCTTCGGATTTTTAATTTCCGTCCAATGCTTCACATCAAGGAAAGTGCCCCATTCCTCCTTGTGCCCGGTAAAGCGCTTCATAAAAGAAGCATAGCAATACTTGCAGGCATGTGTACAGCCCACATAGGGATTGACCGAGTAACCGCCTACCGGCAGACTAGACTTAGTCATGATGTTCTTTGTTTCCACCTCACGAATGAGGATTCCATTTATTACTTCTTCCATGATTTCTGTACCTCTAACACTTTATTAAATTCTTCCGGCATTTCCTGAATCATATTTTCATCCCCTATGATAGGGACAAGGTCTTCCTTCATAAACACCGGAATGCCGAGCTTATGTGCCTGGTCCGCCAGAGACCATGCCCATTCCGGCTCCGTATGAATCTTCCTGCTCTGAGCTCCGGTCATGGTGCCCACAACGATCCAATTGATTCCGGAAAGGTCAACTGTGCCGGGATCGTCGAATAACGGCTCAAAGGTAACATGGTAATGTTTTGCTCTGACGTTTTTCCGAAGGGCGTCGATACGCCACAGTTCTGCTTTCCTCGTCACCGTAACGCCAAACCATGCGTTTTCCAAATCGGTATCAAAATCCAGCAAATCAGGTCGCTTGGTAAGGAACAGGAACTGATGCTGTGGATTTTCACGGATCTTTGCAAATACCTCGTCTCTCCATTCCGGCTTCCATCCGGAGAGATCGCTCATCCCGGTAAGAAGAAAGTTCTGCGGACGTTTCTTTTCCATCATCTTGAGCTTACCCGGAAAGAATTCAGGGTCAGCGAAGTCATCAATCATATGCCAGCGTTTCACGTTGTTGCGGGCATAGCAATATGTACACCCCACTGTGCAGCCAATGACGATATTCATGTTCTGAATCTGATCTTTGATACAAATACTCATGACTTCTGCCACTCCTCAAGATTCTTTCTGATGCGGTCGAGACATTTCTCAAACCGGGTAATTTCTTCCTCTGAAAAACCTTTGTAGTAAATACTGCCCATCTCATCAGATACAGAATCGTACTCGCCCTTTAAGGCATGTGCTTTCTCAGTCAGAAACAGGAGTGTTTTCCTTTTGTCCGTTTCAGACTGAACACGGCTTATCAGCCCTTGATTTTCCATTCTTTCCAGCATCGTAGTAAGAGATGTTATCGCTAATCCGCATTTAGTCGAGAGTGACCTGATTGAGATACCATCCTCCTGCCACAACACATAAAGAATACGTCCCTGGGCTCCATTAAACGCATCAATATTCTTTTCACTGAGAATCTTCTCAAAAATCCGGTCTCCAAGCTGTTTTATTTTTGTGACAAGAAATCCTCCATTCATTTCCATGCAAAAGCTCCTATATAGTAGTTTATTAAAAACATACTATATAGGAGCTTTATTGTCAAGAGTTTATATGTCTTAATAGGTAAATTCCATTTTTTCAATTCTCCAAACTTGAATTTATATAATTATTCCTCTAACTTTCCCCATTTTATAGGCTTTCCTGCCTGTCCATTAGTGAAATGATATGTAGTTTCCCTTATTTTTGCCCTTATGAGATAATCACAAGGGAAATAAGGGAATTTTTTTTAATCATTGCCTACCACTTTATCAAGAAGCCGAACCGATTTTCGTTTCGCATCTCTTGTGGAGTGAGCATAGACATTCATTGTGGTACTTACATCTGAGTGTCCTAATAATTCCTGCACATCTTTTGGAGCAGCTCCATTTGCCAAAAGGTTGCTTGTATAGGTGTGACGTAACTGGTGGAAATGAAAGCCTTCAAATCCCTCTAATGTTTTTGCCACCTTTCTGCATACCGTCCCCAAAGTAGTCGGAAGTTCCAGACAACCATCCGGTCTTAAGCAGACGAAAGAAATTTCTTTATAATCTGCCGGGACTTCCTCTGTTCTGTCTAAGCAGTAATATTCGTAGTACACTCTGTTTTTCTCTTTGACCTCTTTGTAGTAGTTCGTGT
>NZ_JANFYP010000029.1:0-43859 GCF_024460535.1 Blautia sp. MSK.18.38
ACATCGCAGAGACAAAAGGATAAGATGGGATAATGCAAAAAGGAATTAAATTCAGGATCTACCCGAACAGAGAACAGAAAAACTTCATCCATCAGACCCTGGGATGCTGCCGGTTCATCTACAACCGGGGACTTGCCATGCGTAAGGAAGGCTATGAAAATGGGGAAAAGATCGGCTATTCCCAGACTTCCGCCATGCTGACTGAACTGAAAAAGCAAGAGGAGTTTGCCTTTCTGAAAGCAGCAGATTCCATTGCATTACAGCAGTCTTTGCGGGATCTCGACCGGGGATTTGTGAATTTCTTTCAGAAACGGGCTTCCTATTGAAGGGGGCGATTTCCTGTAAATTCAAATCGTTTTCCACATGTAAGATCATTCCGGGGAAGACGGTCAAATAAAATGAAAATACAGATGAGGAGAAAATAAAATGTTATTTTTTGTAAACGATTACTGCGAGGGAGCGCATCCGGCGATCCTCCAGAAGCTTCTGGAAACCAATATGGAGAAGCTTTCCGGCTATGGCACGGACAAATACTGTGATTCTGCCAAGGAGAAGATCCGTAAAGCCTGTGGCTGCCCGGATGCAGAGGTGTTTTTCCTGGTGGGAGGAACCCAGACCAATGCCACGGTCATAGGTTCTGTCCTGAACCGTTATGAAGGTGTTCTTGCGGCGCAGACCGGACACGTAAGCTGTCATGAGGCCGGAGCAATCGAGTATACAGGACATAAGGTACTGACACTTCCGGCAGAAAACGGAAAGATCAAAGCAGAAAGTATCACAGATTATGTGGAAACTTTTTATGGGGATGAAAGTCACGACCATATGGTATTTCCGGGAATGGTTTATATTTCTCATCCGACAGAGTACGGAACACTTTATACGAAGAAAGAGCTGGAGGAAATTTCCGAGGTATGCCATAAATACGAGCTTCCACTGTTTCTGGACGGAGCAAGACTTGGCTACGGTCTGGTAAGTCCGGAAGCAGATGTGACACTTGAGGATATCGCCAGATGTACAGATGTGTTCTACATCGGCGGAACCAAGGTAGGAGCACTCTGCGGTGAGGCAGTGGTCTTTACGAAAAAAGCTCCGAAGCACTTTATGACTATGGTGAAGCAGCAGGGAGCCCTTCTGGCAAAAGGCCGTCTTCTGGGAATCCAGTTTGACACACTGTTTACCGATGATCTGTATACAAGGATCAGCAAAAATGCTATTGAAACAGCTATGAAGCTGAAAAGAGCCCTTCAGGAAAAAGGATATCAGCTTTTCCTGGATTCTCCCACGAACCAGCAGTTTGTAGTTTTGGAAAATAAAAAGAAAGAAGAACTGGGCAAAGAAGTTCAGTTTGATTTCTGGGAAAAATATGATGAAGATCATACAGTGATCCGTTTTGCCACAAGCTGGGGAACAAAAATGGAAGATATTGACGCACTGATCGAGTTGCTGTAGGGCTGTCGGCAGACGATAAAAGAGATGAGATGGAAAAACTCCGTGAGGTCCGGGTGAATGCAGACCTCACGGAGTTTTTGTTTTCGAAAATTATAACTTCTTACCCTTCTCAGCAGCTGCGGTAAGCGCTTCGAATACGGCACTGCGGAAGCCGCTCTTTTCTAGGGTGCGGACACCTTCAATGGTAGTTCCTGCCGGTGAGCAGACCATGTCTTTCAGGTCTCCCGGGTGTCTGCCGGTTTCCAGAACCATTTTTGCGCTGCCGAGAACAGTCTGGGAAGCAAATTTATAAGCCTGTTTACGAGGCATTCCCTGGCTGACAGCGGCATCTGCCATGGCTTCGATAAACATAAACACATAAGCAGGTGAACAGCCGCCTACAGCGCCTGCGGCGTCCATCAGACGCTCCGGTATCACTTCGGTACAGCCAAAGCTGTCTGTGATCTTAAGGATTTCTGCCAGTTCGTCTTCCGAAACCCGGTCATTGGTACATACAGCAGTCATTCCGGCCCCAACCTGTGCAGGAGTATTAGGCATAAAACGGACAACTTTCAGAGGAAGACCGGCTTTTTCTTCCAGCCATGCAAGAGTCTTGCCGGGAGCGATTCCGATGATGGTGTGCTCTGTCGTGAGACTGTCGTGGACCTCTGTGAGAACTTCCTCATAAAACTGCGGCTTTACTGCAAGAACGACAGTTTTTGCAGATCTGACTATTTCATTGTTATCCAGAGTGGTGACAACACCAAGAGTTTTTTCACTGCGCGCTCTGCCTTCGTCTGTAAGGTTGGAAACAATGATCTCGTCCTTTGAAAAGATCCCCTGACGGAGAATACTGCCGATCATGGCAGAGGCCATATTTCCACATCCGATAAATCCAATCTTCATAAACAAAAATCCTCCTTGAAATTTATAAAAAAGGACACGCCTGACTGCGTGCCCTCTTTGGCAATGAAAGCAGATAACGGGAATCGAACCCGCCTCCTCAGCTTGGGAAGCTGATGTTCTACCGATGAACTATATCTGCCTGCATTACTAATTATAGCACCTGAAATAAGAAATACAAGTGCGATTTACGATACCAGTCAGTGATCGCTCTGCGTTACTGTTCATTGGTAATATTCCGCGAAGCGTGTTACTGAGAACGGAGTGAACAGTAATCACTCTGCCAGCCCTGGCTCATGGTACTGTTATGATATCTGGTGGAATAAGTTACATCTTCTCCGAACCAGTCCGGCGCAGTGTAGGCATTGGCGGCTTCCTCTGTAGGAAATTCCACCTCAGCCAGAAGAACTCCCTCGTATTCTCCGTGGAACACATCCAGTTCAATAAAAAGTCCGTCTTTTTCCGGGATCACATAGCGGTCCTTGGTAATGAGGATACCGTCTGCTTTAGGCTTCAGATGCTCATAGGCTTCAGCGGTGAGCGGAAGATTATATTCTTCACGGCTCATGAGACCCCTGGATTTGTAAGTAAGAAAATAGTCATCATCCTGCCGGCGGATGCGGACAACAGGGGAAGTGCAAAGATACCCCTGCTCGATCCTGTGGCAGGGATAGGAAGCCAGATCCTGCGGAAGGTCATCCTTCCGGATCAGAAATTTACGTTCGATCTCCATATAAAAAACCTCCGGGTTTGTGAAATGAAAAGATATTATGTTCAGTCTACAGGAAAAAAACAGGATTTGCAATGGCATATCTGTTGAAATTTCTTGACATTTTCAGATGAAAAAAGCATTATGGAAGGGAATGGGGAATACAGAAAATATTTATGGATTTTATAAAAGAAAGGATGAACAGGATCATGAGTAAAGTATATATTTTTTTCGCAGATGGTTTTGAAGATATTGAAGGACTGACCGTGGTAGATCTGATGAGAAGAGCCGGGATCGACATCCAGACAGTATCTATCAAAGAGACAAAAGAGATCAGAACCTCTCATGGGATCGATCTTCTTACAGACCGTACCTTTGGAGAATGTGATTTTTCCGATGCGGATATGCTTGTAATTCCGGGAGGAATGCCGGGAACAAAATATCTGGAGGAATATAAACCGCTGACTGAGCTTCTGACAGATTTCTATCAGAATGGTGGCAAGGTAGCAGCTATTTGTGCGGCACCAGGTATATTCGAGAGACTTGGATTCCTGAAAGGCAGAAATGCTACATCGTACCCATCTGTTATGGAACAGCTTAAAAGTGCCAGAACATCTCTGGAGCCTGTAGTGGTAGATGGAAATGTAACTACCAGCAGAGGCCTTGGAACAGCCATCGATTTCAGCCTTTCCCTGATCGGACAGCTGGAGGGAAGCGCAAAGGCAGAAGAGATCGCTGAATCGGTGGTGTATGTAAGAGCATGAAAAAAGAGATGAAACAGGTCCTGTGGGTAGTGGCGCTTTTTGTTATACTGATGACAGCCACAGGAAATTTGGTGTCAGCTGCCGGCTTTGACTGGTCGGATGATACATTCGGGAATGCTTGCAAAAAAGTGTATTCCGTATCTTTCAGGTCAGGCGGAGGAGCCTCCTCTGCTATATATAAAAAATTGGAAAAGAAACAGAAATATGGTTCCATGATCACGATTCCCAAAGTGCCGCAGGTCCCAGCAGGATATCAGGCAGAAGGATGGTCTCTGAAAAAAGGAGGAGCGGAGGCAGGATATAAGCCGGGAAAAAAATATTTTGTAAAAAGAAATGTAACGTTTTATGCAGTGATAAAAAAGAAGAACAATCCCAAACTGATCCTGCACAGGAATGACGGAGATATCTACAAGATCATCCAGGCTCCAAGCGGAAAACTGAAACTGCCGGTGATGGCCAATGAAGAGAATTATACATTCCTTGGATGGTCTACCAGGGCAGGTCAGAAGACCGCACCAAGGTATGAAGCCGGACAGGTGATCACAGTCAGTGGAACCATGCATCTCTATGCGGTGAGATTCTGGCGGTATCAGGAACCGAATCTGGTCAGGAACAGCTTTCATTATCCTGAGAATTACGAAAGGATCATCTTTGTGGGAGATTCCAGGACATATGGTCTTCAGAAGGTATTGTACGAACAGTTTGGAAAGGAGTATGTGGACAGCCATGTCAGCTTTGTATGCCGTTCTAATACGGAACTGGGCTGGCTGAAGTCAACGGGCGCACAGGCTCTTTTGAAAGAAATAGAAAAATATCGTAAAAATGAAAAATACGCAAAGATCGCAGTGGTGTTTAATCATGGTATCAATGATCTCAGAGATATTAACGGAAAACAGGATCTGAATGATAGACTCTCACAGTACGTGTCTTATATGAAAAAGCTGGGAACAAAGCTTTCCATGAAAAACTGCAGTCTGTATTATATGTCTGTGAATCCGATCAATGGAGGGGAAAAGGGAAGTACCAAGAATCGTAAATGTGAGGATGTCCGGACTTTTAACAGCGGTCTTGCCGGTGAGCTTGGAAGTCAGTACCACTATATTGATGTTTACAGTTATCTGATGCGGACCGGATATGGTACTGTATCCAATACGGGAGACGGTACAGACGATGGTGTTCATTATACGCCTAAAACTTATAAAAGGATTTTTACATTTTGTCTTAACAACATAAGAAAGACAGAAAATTACTTTAACATTGAGGACGTGGGCAGCTGAGAAATGCCCTGTGGGGGCATATGGAAAACTGAAAAAAATACTGGCGTTTTTACAGTGGTTATGCTATACTACAGAAATGACTGTAAATATATAATGCGAGTGTTAACTATTTTATATAAGGTATTTACTCGATATGATTAAGGAGGAACAAGAAACATGAGTTTACAGGTGGAGAAAATGGAGAAAAACATGGCGAAACTTACAATCGAGGTTTCCGCCGAGGATCTTGACAAAGCAATGCAGAATGCATATCAGAAAGCAAAAGGCAGAATTTCTATTCCGGGATTCCGTAAAGGAAAAGCTCCAAGAAAAATGATCGAGCAGATGTACGGAAAGGGAGTATTCCTTGAGGACGCTGCAAACGCTCTGATCCCTGAGCATTACAGCAAAGCACTTGCTGAGTGTGATCTTGAGATCGTTTCCCAGCCTAAGATCGATGTAACACAGGTTGAGCCTGGCAAACCATTTATCTTTACAGCAGAAGTAGCTACTAAACCAGAGGTAACTCTTGGTGACTATAAAGGACTTGAGGTTCCGAAGTCTGAGACAGAGGTAACAGACGAGGAAGTTGAGGCTGAGATTAAGAAAGAGCAGGAGAAAAACTCCAGAACCATCACAGTTGAGGATCGTGCAGCACAGAACGGCGATACAGCAACTATCGATTTCGAGGGATTCGTAGATGGTGAGGCATTCGAGGGCGGTAAAGGAACAGACTATCCGCTGACACTTGGTTCCAACACCTTCATCCCGGGATTCGAGGAGCAGCTTGTTGGTGCTAACACAGGTGATCACGTAGAAGTTAAGGTTACATTCCCGGAGGAGTATCAGGCAAAAGAGCTGGCTGGCAAAGAAGCTGTATTCCAGTGCGATGTTAAGAAGATCGAAGCAAAAGAGCTTCCGGAGCTTGACGATGACTTCGCTAAGGATGTATCTGAGTTTGATACACTTGCTGAGTACAAGGAAGACGTTAAGAAGAACCTGACAGAGAAGAAAGCAGAAGATGCACGTCGTGCAAAAGAAGATGCAGCAGTAGATAAAGTGATCGAGAATGCACAGATGGATATTCCGGAGGCAATGATCGAGACACAGACACGTCAGATGCTTGACGATTTCGCAAGAAGAATGCAGTCCCAGGGTCTTTCCATGGAGCAGTACTTCCAGTTCACAGGCCAGAGCGTTGACAAGATGATGGAAGACATGAAGCCACAGGCTCTTAAGAGAATCCAGACAAGACTTGTTCTTGAGAAGATCGCTGAGGTAGAGAACATCCAGCCAACAGAGGAAGAGGTTAACGAAGAGATCTCCAAGATGGCAGAGATGTACAAGATGGAAGCAGACAAATTAAAAGATCTCATCGGTGAGAACGAGATGGAGCAGATGAAGAAAGATATGGCTGTTCAGAAAGCTGTTACATTAGTTGCCGATGCAGCTGTAGAGGCGTAATAAACCTCGGAAATGGAGGGCAAAATGAGTTTAGTACCTTACGTCATTGAGCAGACCAGCAGAGGAGAAAGAAGTTATGATATCTATTCAAGACTTCTTAAGGACCGAATCATTTTCCTTGGAGAAGAGGTAAACGATGTCAGTGCGAACCTGATCGTTGCGCAGCTTCTCTTCCTGGAAGCAGAAGATCCTTCCAAGGATATCCAGCTTTATATCAACAGCCCGGGTGGTTCTGTAACTGCCGGAATGGCAATTTATGATACAATGCAGTATATCAAGTGCGATGTATCTACGATCTGCCTTGGAATGGCAGCCAGCATGGGAGCTTTCCTCCTGTCCTCCGGTGCCAAAGGCAAGAGATATGCACTGCCGAATTCGACGATCATGATCCATCAGCCATCAGGCGGTGCACAGGGGCAGGCTACAGAGATCCAGATCGTAGCTGACCAGATCGCAAAAACCAAAAAGAAGCTGAACGAGATTCTTTCTGCGAATACCGGACAGCCTCTTGAGATTGTGGAAAAAGATACTGACCGTGACAACTATATGACAGCGGAAGAAGCTAAGGCATACGGCCTGATCGACGGTGTTGTGATCCACAAATAATGCGTAAGAAAAGACTCCTGTAAAGACACAGGAGTCTTATCTTGCTTTAAAAAGGAATTTTAAATGTCTGCGAGAGACGGACATTTACGCTTAGAAAGGAAACAAAAAGATATGGCAGATAAAGTAAAAGAAGGAAAGGTAAGATGCTCCTTTTGCCATAAGACTGAAGATCAGGTACGCAAGCTGATCGCAGGTCCGGATGGAGCATATATTTGTGATGAATGTATCGGGATCTGCTCCGAGATCATGGAAGAAGAATTCAGTATGTATGATCATGAGGCAGATTATGAAACAGGGATCAACCTTCTGAAACCGGAAGAGATCCACAGTATCCTGGATGAGTATGTGATCGGACAGGATGATGCCAAGAAGGCACTTTCCGTAGCTGTTTACAATCATTACAAGAGGATTCTTGCTTCAAGAAACCTGGACGTGGAGCTGCAGAAGAGTAATATCCTGATGCTTGGTCCGACCGGTTCCGGTAAGACACTTCTTGCACAGACACTGGCAAGACTGCTGAATGTTCCTTTTGCCATCGCAGATGCCACTACTCTCACAGAGGCAGGTTATGTTGGCGAGGATGTTGAGAACATTCTTCTGAAGATCATTCAGGCAGCCGATTACGATATTGAGCGTGCCCAGTACGGGATCATCTATATCGATGAGATCGATAAGATCACAAGAAAATCCGAGAATACCTCCATCACCAGAGATGTGTCCGGTGAGGGCGTACAGCAGGCACTTCTGAAAATTCTGGAAGGAACCGTTGCAAGCGTACCTCCTCAGGGAGGAAGAAAGCATCCTCATCAGGAATTTATCCAGATCGATACTACAAACATCCTGTTCATTTGCGGTGGTGCTTTTGACGGACTGGAGAAGATCATCGAGGCAAGACAGGATACCAAATCCATTGGTTTCGGGGCGGAGGTTTCCGAAAAGGAAGACCGCAATGTGGGCGAAGTTCTGAAGGAGGTTATGCCGGAGGACTTTATTAAATTCGGTCTGATCCCGGAGTTTATCGGACGAGTTCCGGTCGTGGTAACCTTGGATTCTCTGGATGAAGAAGCACTGATCCGTATTCTGAAGGAGCCTAAGAATTCCCTCACAAAACAGTACGACAAGCTTTTTGAGCTGGATGGCGTGCAGCTTGAGTTCCAGGATGAAGCACTTGAGACAGTTGCCCGGAAATCTCTTGAGAGAAAAACAGGTGCCAGAGGACTTCGTGCCATCATGGAGCATACCCTGATGGATCTGATGTACAAGACACCATCGGACGACACCATCCGTAAGTGTATCGTCACAAAAGAGGCAGTGGAGGGAACCGGAGAGCCGGAGATCATCCACGGGGAGGCCAAGGCTCCTGCAAAAAAAGCAGGACGCAAAACATCCCGTTCGAGAAAGAAAGGCAAGCCGGAAACAGCTTGATGAAGGGAATGACATAAATGACAAATCAGGTCAATATATTGCCAATGATCGCTCTCCGTGGGACTACAGTCCTTCCGGATATGATCGTACACTTTGATGTGAGCAGGGAGAAATCTATCCGTGCCGTGGAAGCAGCCATGCTCCATGACCAGAAGATCTTTCTGCTGACACAGAAGGATCCTGAGGTGGAAATACCGGAACTTACGGATCTGTATCAGGTAGGAACCGTCGCTTATATCAAGCAGGTGGTGAAGCTTCCGCAGGATCTTTACCGGGTTCTGGTAGAGGGACTGGACAGGGCAGAGGTTCTGGGCCTGGAGCAGGAGGAACCATATCTGAAGGCGGAATGCGAGATCGTTACGGCACAGGAAGAGGATTACCCGGAACCGGTAAAGGACGCCATGCTTCGCAGCATCCGGGAGCTTTTTCAGAGATATTGCAGAGAAAGCGGAAAAGTAAGCAAGGATCTGGTAACCCAGATCATGAACATCGAAGATGTGCAGGAAACCATCGACCAGATCGCAGTAAATCTTCCGATGGCGTATCAGAACAAGCAGAAGCTTCTGGAAGCAGTGTCTTTGAATGACCGTTATGAGATCCTTGGAGCGCTTCTTGGCAGCGAGATCGAGGTGATCCATATCACGAAAGATCTTCAGCGCAAGGTGAAATCCCATATCGACAAGAATCAGAGAGAGTATATCCTCCGGGAACAGCTGAAAACCATCCGTGAGGAGCTGGGCGAGGAGAATACTGCTGATGATATCGATGAATTTAAAAAACAGCTGAAGGAGCTGGATGCATCTGATGAAGTAAAAGAGAAGATTTCCAAGGAGATAAGCCGTTTTAAAGGAATGGCAGCCAGTGCTGCAGAGGCAACGGTGCAGAGAGGCTATCTGGAAACCGTTCTTGCACTTCCGTGGAATAAGAAATCCGAGGATTCCGAGGATCTTGAGAACGCATGGAAGGTTTTGGAAGAGGGTCATTACGGACTGAAAGAGGTCAAAGAGCGTATCATGGAATTTCTTGCTGTACGTAAGCTGACCCACAAGGGAAAGAGTCCGATCCTCTGTCTGGTGGGACCTCCGGGAACCGGAAAAACTTCCATTGCACGTTCTGTGGCAGAGGCCATGAACAAGAAATACGTCCGCATCTGTCTTGGAGGTGTCCGTGATGAGGCAGAGATCCGTGGCCACAGAAAGACTTACGTCGGTGCCATGCCAGGAAGGATCACAGTCGCACTGAAGGAAGCCGGAGTCAGCAACCCGTTGATGCTTCTTGATGAGATCGACAAGACCAGCAGCGATTATAAAGGAGATACCTCCGCAGCACTTCTGGAGGTTCTGGATCCGGAGCAGAACAGTAAGTTCAATGATCACTATGTGGAGATTCCCCAGGATCTTTCCGAGGTACTGTTTATTGCCACTGCAAATGATGTTCAGGGAATCCCGAGACCTCTTCTTGACCGTATGGAGCTGATGGAAATTCCGGGATATACGGAAAATGAGAAGGAACATATCGCAAGGGAACATCTGATCCCGAAGCAGATGGAGATCAACGGTATTCCGGAAGGCAAGCTGGTGATCCAGCCGGCAGCTCTTGGCAAGCTGATCAACAACTATACCAAGGAAGCAGGAGTCCGTTCTCTGGAGAGAAGCATCGGACGTATCTGCAGAAAAACTGCACGTGCTATCATGGAAGAGGGTAAGGATAAGGTAGTTGTCACATCCAGAAATATTTCCAGATTCCTTGGCAAAGAACGATATAACTATCTGATGGCCAATGAGAAGGATGAGATCGGGATCGCCCGCGGTCTTGCATGGACACAGGTAGGCGGTGATACCCTGCAGATCGAAGTCAATATCATGCCCGGAAAAGGTGAGTTGCTTCTCACCGGACAGCTTGGAGATGTGATGAAGGAATCTGCACAGGCAGGTATCAGCTATATCCGTTCGGTTTCTGACCAATATGAGATCGATCCGGAATTTTTCCAGAAGCATGATATGCATGTACATATTCCGGAGGGTGCCGTTCCGAAGGATGGCCCATCTGCCGGTATTACAATGGCAACTGCCATGCTGTCTGCAATTATCGAAAAACCGGTACGTGCGGATCTTGCCATGACCGGTGAGATCACCTTAAGAGGCCGTGTGCTTCCGATTGGCGGACTGAAAGAGAAGCTGCTTGCAGCTAAATATGCCAGGATCAAAGAAGTCCTTGTTCCGGAAAAAAATCGTCCGGATATCGAGGAGATGGACAGAGAGATCATCCAGGGACTGGATATCCGGTTTGTGGATAACATGAAAGAAGTTCTCGGTGAAACTCTTGTATAAACAAAAAACAGAAAAACCCTGCCCTGACCTTCAGGACAGGGCTTTTAAAAGAAAAGGGAGGAATAACGAATGGTAATCAAAAACGTATCGCTGGATATCGTCTGCGGCATCACAAGCAAGATCCCGGACACAGGAAGGCCGGAGGTAGCTTTTGCGGGAAAATCAAATGTAGGGAAATCCTCCCTGATCAATGGTCTGATGAACCGCAAGGCCCTGGCAAGAACCAGCGCACAGCCGGGAAAAACACAGACAATCAATTTTTATAATATTAATGAAGCAATGTATCTCGTAGACCTGCCGGGCTACGGCTACGCCAAGGTTTCTGCGGCAGAGAAGGAAAAATGGGGAAAAATGATCGAGGGCTATCTTCATAATTCCAAAGAGCTCCGTGCGGTTTTTCTCCTGGTGGATATCCGCCACAAGCCTTCCGCCAATGACAAGCAGATGTATGACTGGATCTGTCACAACGGATATGAGCCGGTGATCATCGCGACCAAGCTTGACAAGCTGAAACGCAGCCAGGTGGCAAAAAGCCTGAAGGAGATCCGCATCGGACTGGGCCTTCCGAAAGAGGGAAAGATCCTTCCGTTTTCTGCGGAGACAAAGCAGGGAAGAGACGAGATATGGGCACTGATCGATGAGTTGACCGGCCTTGGTGAACCGGCAGCTACAGAGGATTAAGGAGAGCAGAAAAGATGGGAATTATCAAGGCGCTTAAGCTGGGATTTGACTATCAGAGATACGATGATGACGGCAATGTGGTAGACATGCAGCGTGCAGTCAATGATGTGGACCTGGACATTAAAGCAGGAGAATTTGTGGCAGTTCTGGGACATAACGGATCTGGAAAATCCACACTGGCGAAGCATATGAATGCGCTTCTGATCCCAACAGAGGGAACGATGCTGGTGGACGGGATCGATACCGCCAGAGAGACCAAACTCTGGAAGGTACGCCAGAAGGCAGGAATGGTATTTCAGAATCCGGATAACCAGATCATAGGAACCGTTGTGGAAGAGGATGTAGGCTTTGGTCCGGAAAATATGGGAGTTCCTACAGATGATATCTGGAAACGGGTGAATGACAGCCTGGAAAAAGTCGGTATGACAGCCTATCGTTATCAGTCCCCAAACAAACTTTCCGGAGGGCAGAAGCAGAGAGTGGCTATTGCAGGCGTGATGGCCATGCGCCCGCGGTGCATCATTCTGGATGAGCCTACCGCCATGCTGGATCCTAACGGAAGAAAGGAAGTCCTGGAGGCAGTGCGGGAGCTGAACCGTAAGGAAAAGGTAACAGTCATTCTGATCACCCATTACATGGAGGAAGTGATCCATGCTGACCGTGTTTATGTCATGGACAGCGGAAATGTTGTGATGCAGGGAAATCCCAAAGAGATCTTTTCCCAGGTGGATACCCTTAAGGCGTATGGACTGGATGTACCACAGGTAACACTTCTTGCATATGAACTGAAGAAATCCGGCGTGGATGTTCCGGATGGAATACTGACTACAGAGGAGCTGGTGAGCGCATTATGTCAATCGAATTAAAAAATGTAACCTATACCTACAGTCCCGGGACAGCCTATGAGAGCCATGCGCTGAAGGATGTCAGCCTTGTGATCCCGGACGGCCAGTTTATCGGGATCATCGGACACACAGGAAGCGGAAAATCCACGCTGATCCAGCATCTGAATGCGCTGGTACAGCCAACATCCGGCCAGGTTCTGTATAACGGAGAAGATGTGTGGGCTGAGAAATATGACCGGAAACAGCTCCGCAGCGAGGTTGGTCTGGTGTTCCAGTACCCGGAGCATCAGCTGTTTGAAAATGATGTGATCTCGGATGTATGCTTCGGACCTATGAATCAGGGACTTTCCAGGGAAGAAGCAGAGAAAGAAGCGAAGCAGGCGCTGACTCAGGTTGGAGTAAAAGAGTCCAATTTCAAGAAATCACCCTTTGAGCTTTCCGGAGGCCAGAAAAAAAGGGTAGCTATTGCAGGGGTTCTTGCCATGAACCCGAAGATCCTGATCCTGGACGAGCCCACAGCAGGGCTTGACCCGAAGGGCAGGGATGATATCCTGGATCAGATCGCAGAGCTTCATAAGGTGCGAGGGATAACCATTGTTCTGGTTTCCCACAGCATGGAGGATATTGCGAAATACGTGGAGCGCCTCATTGTTATGAATCACGGAGAAGCTGTATTTGATGATGAGCCGAAGAAGGTTTTTTCCCATTATAAGGAACTGGAAAACATGGGACTTGCCGCACCGCAGATCACTTATATCATGCATGCGCTGAAGGAACATGGGCTGCATGTGGATGCAGATGCCACAACGGTGGAGGAAGCCAGAGACAGTATCCTTGCCGCACTTGCGCAGGCGAACTCTCCATTACTGAACAAAGGAGGGGCGGAAAAATGATCAGAGATATTACCATTGGCCAGTATTATCCGGCCAAATCCGTTCTTCACAGACTGGATCCACGGACCAAATTTCTGGGAACTCTGGGATTTCTGATCTCTGTGTTCCTGTTCCATACATTTCTCGGATATGCGGTGGCAACAGCATTTCTGGTAGCCATGATCGCAATATCCAAGGTTCCGGTGAAATTCATGTTCAAGGGTCTGAAAGCCATCGTTATGATCCTTCTGATCACGGTTGTGTTCAATATCATCCTGACACCTGGCGAAGTGCTGTGGCGTTTCGGGATCATCAAGGTCACAAGGGAAGGCCTTGTTCTTGCAGGAAGAATGGCAATCCGTCTTGTTTACCTTGTGATCGGATCTTCCATCATGACATTGACTACCACGCCGAATCAGCTGACAGATGGTCTGGAGAGACTGCTCCGTCCGCTGAACAAGATTCGGGTGCCGGTACATGAGATCGCCATGATGATGTCCATTGCCCTTCGCTTTATCCCGATCCTTCTGGAGGAGACGGATAAGATCATGAAAGCACAGATTGCCAGAGGCGCAGATTTCGAAAACGGAAACCTGATCCAGAAGGCGAAAAATATGGTACCCCTTCTTGTGCCGCTGTTTATTTCGGCGTTCCGCCGCGCCAATGATCTGGCAATGGCCATGGAAGCAAGGTGTTACCATGGTGGAGAGCACAGAACCCAGATGAAGCCGCTGCATTATGAAAAAAGAGATTATGCGGCCTATGGGATCCTTGTGGCATATCTTGCAGTGGGTGTGGCATTCCGTGTGGCGGGACTGTAGCCAAATCCTGCCGGTACTCAGACATGGAACGGTCCGAAGCGCTGCATTTTGCACAGCGGAACTGTAACCGGATCAGGCAGGCATTTTGCAGGACGGTATGTCTGTTTTGGGATAGAAAGTACTGCAGGGATGTCTGTATCAGGAGGGAATATATTTTATGAAACGAGTAGGACTTGTTGTAGCTTATGATGGAACCAAGTACTCAGGCTGGCAGACACAGCCAAATGGAATCACCATTCAGGGCGTTTTAAACGATACCTTAAGTGAGCTGCTTGGGGAAAAGATCGAGACCATCGGTGCCAGCCGTACAGATGCAGGAGTGCACGCTCTTGGAAATGTGGCGGTGTTTGATACCGAATCCAGGATCCCCGGGGAAAAATTTTCCTATGCACTGAACCAGAGACTTCCGGAGGATATCCGTATCCAGCTTTCTGAGGAGGTGGAGCCGGATTTTCATCCCCGTTACTGTGACAGTGAAAAAACATATGAATATCGTATCCTGAACCGGAAGTTTCCGGTGCCAACGGAGCGTTTGTACTCTTATTTTTACCATTATAAACTGGATGTGGATAAGATGAAGGAAGCAACATCTTATCTGATCGGACGTCATGATTTTGCCAGCTTCTGCGGCTCCGGCGCACAGGTGAAGACCACCATCCGTACCGTGACCTCCATGGACGTGTGGAGAGATGGTGACATGGTGACCATTCGCATTTCAGGAACAGGTTTCCTTTACAATATGGTGCGTATCATTTCCGGAACCCTGATCGAGATCGGAAACGGGCAGTATCCGCCGGAACGCATGGATAAGATCCTGAAAGCCTGTGACCGTGGGGCAGCAGGCCCCACAGCTCCGGCTCAGGGGTTGACGCTGATGGGAATCGAGTTTTTCTGAAAACAGGAATTTTGTTGAAAATTACAAGAAAAAACAGTTGACAGGCAAGGTGCCTTATAATATAATAACTTAATGTGACGTAGTGCGAAGATGCTTGAGCCAATAGCCCCGGCGACGGCATTTTATCAGCGGTTTCGGACATTTCCGCGATTTATTTTGCACCCGCGTTTCCATTTACTTTTTTTCGCGGAAGTACCGCGGTTTGAGAAACATTATCGTTGATAAATAACAGGAGGTAGGACCATGCAGACTTATATGGCTAATCCGGATAAAATCGAAAGAAAATGGTATGTAGTTGACGCAGAGGGTTGCACTCTGGGACGTCTGGCATCCGGTGTTGCAAGTGTTTTAAGAGGAAAGAACAAACCTCAGTTTACACCGCACGTTGACACAGGAGATTATGTAATCGTTGTAAATGCTGATAAGATCAAAGTTACAGGCAAGAAGCTTGAGCAGAAGATTTATTATAACCACTCCGACTATGTTGGTGGAATGAAAGAAACCACATTAAAAGAAATGTTAGCAAAGAAACCTGAGAAGGTTATCGAGCTCGCAGTTAAGGGAATGCTTCCGAAAGGACCTCTTGGAAGAGCTATGAACAAGAAACTTTTCGTATATGCAGGACCAGAGCACAAACATGAGGCTCAGAAGCCTGAAGTTTTAACATTTTAATAGGAGGTAGAAAACATTGGCTAGCGCAAAATTCTACGGAACAGGAAGAAGAAAGAAATCAATCGCAAGAGTTTACCTGGTACCTGGAACAGGTAAAATCACTATCAATAAAAGAGATATCGATGAGTACTTCGGACTTGAGACTCTGAAGGTTATCGTTCGTCAGCCACTGGCTTTAACAGAGACAGAGGGTAAATTCGACGTGATCGTTAATGTTCACGGCGGTGGATACACAGGACAGGCTGGAGCAATCCGTCATGGTCTTTCCAGAGCACTCCTTGAGGCAGACAAAGACTACAGACCAGCTCTTAAAGCTGCTGGATTCCTTACACGTGATCCACGTATGAAAGAGCGTAAGAAATACGGTCTCAAAGCAGCTCGTCGCGCTCCGCAGTTCAGCAAGCGATAATTCAACCGAATATCAGAAAAGAACAATTTTCCCCGAAAACATCGAGTTTTCGGGGATTTCTTTATATTCCGATAAATCTATCAGACACCACAAAAACACACGAAATTTCAACGGTAACTAACACATAACTAACAGGTAACTAACACGGGAAATGCTGTCTTGTGTAAGACATTGCAAGTCTTATGTAAGACACATTTTTTGCAATAAAAAAGGACGATTCAATCGCCCTTTTCGTTGCAGTATTCAATGATACATGACCGGACATCCTTTTTCGTCCTGCAATGGCAGGAATGACCGTCCTTGAAAATGATGTCATATCCGTCGTGCATGTTTCCGGTGATTCCGGAAATCATTTCTCTGTTCTTTTCTGCAATCTGCATTGTATCAAATAAACCGCATTGGTCTTTTCTGACAAGGTCTTGCATGTACGCATTGACCGACATTCCTTTACTGGATGCAAGAGCCTTGATGATGTCTTTCATGCCTTTAGGCACAACGAGATTGATCCGTTCGTAATGCTCACGCCCGAAATTGTTTTTATATTCAGTTCTATTCATGGCACACCTCTATATTTTGTTGATAGCATCAATCAGTTCCTCGATTTCAAAATGCGTATATACGACCTCTGTCACGCCCTGTCCTTTATGACCGACAATTTTCTTGATGACCTTGTCTGACACTCCGGCAACCGTCAACATAGAAATACATGTGTGACGGGTATCGTGAGGGCGGTGTTTCATTCCGAGGGTCTCAATAAGTGGCGACCAGTACGAATCATAATAATTCCGGTATTTGAAATGCTCACCATCCGGAGTAGAGAGGAGATATTCACAATCATTGAGGTTGTACCAGTATTCAAAGAACGGATAAATCTTTTCAGAGATTGGAGCGGTACGGATTCCGGCAGCAGTTTTCGAGGCGACAATCTTGAAATATCTTTCCTCAAGGTTCACATTTTCTTTCTTGAGGTCGAGGAGTTCGCCGATTCTGCATCCGGTATATATCAGCATGAGGATGACAGTATAATATATATTTGAATCCTTGACATCCCATATCTTTTTGACCTCTGTCTTTGAAAAAGGTTTCCGGTTGTATGCGTTCGGGTTTCCTGCCTTTTTGATGTCGAGGTATTCAACGAGATTCCGTTCTTTTGGAATAATCTCATGAATCACGGCGTATTTATACATCAGACCGAGCAGGACTTTCAATTTCCGGAGTGTTGGATAATTTTTGCCGGATTCATCGACAATCATTTGCAGGTGGTCGAGCTTGATATCGACAAACCGCATCCGTGCAAGTTTATCACACAACGCCCATGCTGCACGATAACCCTTGACGTTGGAATCACTGACGGTCGGAAAATGTTCATCAGACCATCGCTCATATACATCCTCAAAAGTGACTTTTGCAGCGTTCACATCATAAGGATTTGCATTGAACTCCGCAAGTGCGGTCAATGCCTCTTTACGGGTCGGGTAATATCCGACGACCGTATATAATTGTTTTGATTTACCTGTTTTTGGGTCGATTTCCCATCCTTTTGTCTTTTTGGCAACATAAGGATTCCGGCGATTTCCCGATAATTTGTAAACCGTTCCGAATCCGTTCGGTAGTTTCATAAAATCACCATCCTAAAAAAGAGTATAAAAAATAAAACCAATGCAAAAAGCACGGTTTTATGATAGAATGGTATTTGCAGGAACTATCTATCAAGTGCCTTTTGCAGGAGCATGAGACGGAAGTTTCACAAAGACGATTCACGTTGCAGCGTGGATCGTCTTTTTTTATTTGCAGTTAGCGAAACAACCGTAATTTTGAACGGAAATTTTCTCTCTGTACACTTTCCTTGAGAAAGGAGGTGAGCAGGATGAAAATTCTCGTTTGGGAAATGAGAACCTCAAAAGGGTTCACATTGATGGAGTTATCGAAGAAATCCGGAATCGGAAAATCTACGATAAACAACATCGAAAACGGCAAGGTGTCGCCGACATTGTTTCAACTTGAAATGATAGCGATTGCGTTAGGCGTGAACATCACCGACCTGTTTGAATCCGAATACAAATAATTGTATCACATTGCAGCGGGATTCCGGCAGCAGGAGGAACGATTTCCACGATTATGGAAATCAACCTCGATATTTCCACAATGATGGAAATATGTGATAGACTGTAATCGGAAAGGGGGTGTTCCCCTTGAATTACAAAGAGGCTATTGTTGAAATAGTCGGGAAGATACACAGCGAACGCATCCTCAAGAGGATATACAAATTCGTGTCGTATCTTTACACCCATGAGGCTGACAGTTGAAAAGACTGTCAGTCTTTTTCTTTATTATTTTGTGTGAACTCAATCGCCTTTTTCATTAAGCGGTCGAGTGCAGCGATGTCCTCGTCGCTCAACTCAAGCATGAATTTGAAAAGGTTTTTTCGTGCCTCATCCTCACCCGCCATGATGCGGTCAATGCGTTCGATGAAATCATCGTCACTGTCGATGAACATTTCTCCCTCACCAGTGGTCAACCACATATAATCAACGCTGAACTCACGGCAGATAGATTTTGTCATTTGTTCGGTTAGGTTACGATTTCCGTTTTCTATATTAGACATTGAACCTCTTGTCACTCCGATACGCTCACCGAACTTCTCAAGAGTGAGACCGAGCGACTTTCTTATTTCTTTCACACGCTCGTTTTGTGTCATGTAAACACCTCCTTTTTATGAATCATAACACCCGGTGAATTAAAATGCAATAAAAAAGTATTCAAAGAATACAAAAAACTATTGACAAAGTTGTCAAAGACGCATATTATGTATTCAAGGACAACACAAGGAGGTGAAAAGAAATGCCAAAACATGAAATTTCAAACGTAAGAACACGGGGAACTGGGGCGATTGAAAAACTCATTTTCTACAAAACGGAGGTTTCCGAACACCAAGAGATTAGAGTGAGAGCGGAATTCGAGGGAGATCCCGAACCGGAGCAAATCAAGCAGATTTCAGAGGTTGTCAAAAAGGCAGCGGAAGAAATAGGAAAGATTGTGGAGGAGTGGTGAAACACTCCTCCGAGAAAATCATTTCAAAGTGCGGACGTGTTGTGCAAAATCTTGTGTTTCAACACAAGCCTTGATTGCAGATGCGAGCAGACGTTCAAATTCTTCTTTTGATAAATCAGAAACTTTTGAAAATTTGATGTCGCTATTTTCAAACGCACTTGCAATCGCACTTTTGAAAGTGTCATGATGAACCGCCATGTTGTCACCTCCTGTCATTTTGGAATGGTCGCACATTTATTATATGGCAGGAGATGCAACAGGACAAGCAAGAACAGGAGGAACGGAAATGAGCAGAGTAGAGGAGTTGAATCAGTACATACAAGAGTTATTTGATTATTGGGATGGGAAAAACGATGATTTTGAGCCTATCCCGATACCGAAAGAAGTTGACGACGAAATGCAGAGGGATTCATTTTATTAAAGCCGAAACGGGGCAGCAGTCGCCCCGTCAGTGTCCGGATGGCAACCGACACTCTGACGATGGCAAGCCGAAAGACATCGTGCAGCGATACCGTGGGAAACATGGCAGCGGTCACACCTGCTAGAAAGTGCGTGGATGGTCAACAGGTTTTTGATGGTTTTTAAGGTGAAAAGCATCAACACGGTAGACAATGCCGGAAAGCAGGTGGACGGGATGAAAAGACCGAGAGAGCCACCAACAGGAGGAAATAGGATGGATATAGGACGAATATTGCCGACAGAGGCAGCAGCAATCCTCAATGTATCACCGCAATTCGTGAGGGTAGCAATGCAGCAGGGAAAACTCCCGATAGGAACGGCGGTGCAGATGTCCTCAATTTGGACGTATCACATTTCGGAAAAACTGCTTGCAGATTATTCCGGAAAGAACATAGAAAAAGAGATTGAGCGAATCCGAGGAGGTGTTGAAAAATGACGAGAAACGAGAAAAAGGCAGTGATTGAGAGCATGGCAGAAAAATTCATGAATATTGACGACCTTGAGGGAAAGTCAATGACCATTATGGTGATGTCTGCGTATGCCGAGGGTAAGGCAGCAGGAAAAGCAGAGGAGCGTCGCAGATGGGAACAGAAAGAGGCGGTTGCAGCCGTTTAATGAAAACGCCCCGTCATAATGGCGGGGCAGTACATAGCAGGAGCATGAGAGCAAAGAAAAAGGACAACCATTGCAGTGGTCGTCCTTGATTTGACTGATTGTGTCAGCCGCTATCACTAAAAGATATTATAGCAAATCTGACACGAAAAAGCAACTCGAAAACGACCGGAAAGGTCGTGAAAATACAGGGTTTTCGGAGGCTTGAGCGTCCTTGTAATAGATAATAACAAGTCTACGAAAACATATATAGGAGGCATGTGTCAGATGGCAAGAAAGAAAGGGATGCAGTTCATCCCGTATGATTATGAGGCAGCATATAACAAAGCGTTGGAGGATATGCACGAATGGTTCATTGAGAACCTGTTCCAGCACAGAAAGAAAGTTGTATATGCCTTGAAAGAGATAACCGCAGGAGATCAGTTTGAGATTGAGATATACCCGCAGTTTCGGAGTATGGATGAAGTACCTCCGGAGGGGAGAACCATCAAGAAAGACAATAACAAGGCTCAAAAGAATCTGAATGACAAGAACGCACGGAAATACGTTGAGAGGTTAATCAATGAGAATTTCAGTGACCGTGATATTTGGATGACGTTGACCTATGATGACGCACACCTCCCGCCGGACGGGGATGTGGATGCAGCAATCAAGAATGTGCAAAAGTACATCCGACGCATCAACTATCAGAGGAAAAAGAGGGGTCTCCCGAACGCAAAATATGTCTATGTGACCGCATATAATCCGGATGCGGAAATCAGATGGCATCATCACATTGTCATGGACGGTGCGTTGGACATGGAGACGGTTGAATCATGTTGGAAACAGTCAAGCAGGAATGAGGTTCGCAGATTGCAGACAGATGAAAACGGTCTGTCTGGCATGGCAAACTATATCGTCGAAGAAAAGAACCGTGTTCCGTCGGAAAAGAGATGGAACAGTTCACAGGGATTGAGAGACCCACGAATCAAGGTCGTACACTCCAAACGTCCGGCAGCAGGAGGCAGCTATAAAAAGATAGGCTCATTTGTTGATGAAATGGTCAAAGACAGGGATTCAATTCCGGAGATTTTGGGAAAGTGGTATCCAGACATGGATTTCACGAACGCAAACGTGTACTACAACGATTTTAATTGCATGTTTTACATACATGCACGAATGAGAAAAAGGAGGCTACAAGGTGAAAAGACGGAAAAGACGGGCAAGACGAGCAAGGCGACGTAATGCGTTTCGTGTGATCGTGGTCGCAGGAGTTGTGACAGCGTTGTGCGTGGCAGCGTTCGGCAGCAAAAAGCCGGAGCAGATCGAGGAGAAGCAGCAGGAGACAACGCATGAGGAGACGATACATGCGGAAACGGTGCAGAATCCGGAAACAATAGCGCAGACGGCAGAGGAGATCGAAAGCAAATACAAGATTTTTGACACTATGTCCGAGGACTGGGGCAGTTGTGATCTTGAGGGGTTCGTATATTATGATCTGCCGGAGCAGTATGCAGATAAAGGCTATTTTCCGGAGAAAATGCAGATATACACAAGATGCCTATGCAAGCAAAATGACGTTCCGTATGCCCTTGTGTTGGCACTCATAGAGCGTGAATCCGGATATGAATTTGACAAGGTCGGAGACGGCGGGAAGTCAAAGGGATATATGCAGATATATGAGAAGTGGCACACCGACCGGATGCAGAGACTAGGATGCACAGACCTCATGAACCCGTATCAAAACGTGAGGGTTGGGATTGATTTCCTCTCATACCTGCTCAAGAAATACGGAACGGTGCAGGATGCACTTGCAGCGTACAACTACGGTGAAAAAGGTGCAAGGGAACATTTGTGGAGAAATGGCGTGTATGTGTATTCATACAACAGTGCAATCATGCAGAGGATGAAAGAGATTGAGGAGGTGGTCGGAAAGTGAGGGCAGGAGAAATCATTGAGAGAATCAGACACATGCTCAAGGTCAAGGACTGCAAACATGCGTGTCTGTTCTGCGAATATTATGACATGTGCAAAGAGGAGGCGAAAGCAAATGAACATGAGATATGCGAAACGAAGTGAGGACACGGAGCAAATCAACGTCGTGTCATGGGCGGGATGGAACATGAACCGTTATCCGGAATTAAAGTGGTTGTTCCATGTGCCGAATGGAGGCAGTAGGAACAGAGCGGAGGCGGTGAAATTCAAACAGATGGGTGTCAAGGCGGGCGTTTCTGACTTGCAACTTCCATATCCGAAAGGCTCATACTGCGGATTGTTCGTCGAGATGAAATTCGGCAACAACAGACAGCAGGACACACAGAAAGAGTTCCTTGCAGACATGGCAGCAGCCGGACATTTTGTTGCAACCTGCTATTCAGCAGAGGAGGCAATCAAGGTCATTGAGGAATATCTGAATTTGTCGGATTCAGCACACAGGGAGAGAAATTTGAACATGAGCATCCCGAACAACAGCATCCTCAAGGACGGAAAAATAAAATAACAGGACAATAACAGGAGGAATCAACATGAGAATTATTGCAGTGATGTCACCAAAGGGAGGAATCGGGAAAACGACGACATCCGATTCAATCGCTTATATGTTGGGTGAGGAGCAGGGGAAAAGAGTGCTTGTGTTAGACGGAGACCCGCAGGGAGACACATCAAAGACGTTCGGAGTGTTTGAACCGGACGGAATCGGAATGAGTGAGCTGCTTGAGAAACATGAATGTGTCGGCGGTACATACAAAACGGGTGATCTGATTCGCCCGACGGAATATTCGCACGTTGACATCATTCCGGCAAATGGCTATCTCATGCAGACGGACATGAATTTGCTGCTCAAGTCAGAGGACAATCAAGTCACACGATTGCGTGAGGCGTTGCAAGAGGTAGCGGACGCATACGATTATTGCATTTGTGATTGCGGTCGACTGCTTGACATGGTGGTCATCAATATCCTCATATCGGCAGAGTTAATCATTGCACCCGTAAAGGTTGGAGGATATGAAATCGAAGCATTGCAGAACCTTGAGGAGCAGATTGAGGACTTGAGAGACATCAATCCGGATTTGAGAATCAAGGCACTCATGACCATGCGACAGAAAAACAAGACATCTCTTGAGGTCGAGGAGTGGCTGAAAGCAGATTCCGGATTTGACATGTTTGTCACTCCGGTTCGCCGTTCCATTGTTGCGGAGAAATCAACAACGGCAATGATACCACTCCCGAAATTTTCAAAGCGTGGAATCGTGTCTCAAGATTACAGATGTGTTGTACATGAGTTACTCAAGGAAATGGAGGGGTAAATGTGGGAAAGAGGAAAATCACCTGCAACAACGCCTCCTGCAAACACCATATAAGCGGAGGCGGGTGCGATACCTGCATCATGCTTGACAGTTCGGGAAAATGCAAGTCCTTTGAAAAAGGTTTTGCATATTATTTTCACATTGTATGGGATGCACTGGGAAACAAAAACTTTATTGACATGATAGAGGTGCAGAGAAATCCGGATTTGAGAATCGGAATGTATTATGTGATGGAATGTTATGAACTGGGATATTCGGAAATGGAATGGGGAACATGTAGGATGATCATGCTGAAGAACGGAGAAAACGGCAAACCGTTGAATTATGAGGGAATCACAGCGAGAGAGTTGAACATGGAAAAGTTCAGAAAACACCTCAATGATTTTGAAAATGGAATAATGCCAAATCAAGCACAAAAAGAGCAGGAACAGCAGAAAACCGAGACGAAAGAGTTTGGGTGGTTGTCTCCGACAGGCGTTTTCACGGAATCACCGTTCGGAACGCATGAAGAATCAGCGGAACAGATATGCGAAAGAAAAGGGTTCACGGATGAGTATTGGAAATGGGTGAAAGAATCCGGAGACAATGAAATCGGACACCTCATGCGTGATTTTCTTTCAGAGGTCAAAGGATATTGTCTGATTCACAATCCGTCCGGATATGCCGGATATATAGTGACAAACATGAAAGCACTGACAAAACATCAGAAAGATTTTTTATACAATTATTTCATGGATATGGGAGACAGATTCAAAGCCGAACAATTTGTCGAGTAAAAAGGAGGAAAGCACATGGGAAACATTGTGAAAACAGCAAAATGCAGATTCTGCGGTCAAATGACGCAGATTGAGGTAGACGAAGAACTGACAGCAGCACAGGCAGAGGAGCAGGCAACCATGACATGTAATTGTCCGGATGCAGTTGAATATCAGAAAGAGAAACAGAGGAAAGAAAAGGCAATGCAGAACGTCGCTGCACTGTTCGGAGAGGCAGCAGCACCGGACAAGAGATGCGGAGAGGGAATTGTGAAGATTCTCAAGGCAGCAGTCGAGGAGATTTATACCGGAGGACTGGCAAAGGTCACATTGAACCTCCGTGGAGGCGTGAAAGCCTCTATTTCGCAGAATAGCAAGGGCGAAATCAACGTCGAACGTACCGAGACAAAAAAACAGAAACTCACAGAGTAACAGCAGGAGGGTGAATAGATGGCAGCAGGATTCAGCGTCAAAGACGCACTCAACAAAAACAGCAAAGCAGGGATTGACGAATCTCCGAGAGCGAGATTCCGGACAAAGGACATTTCGATTTTCAAGATGTACCGCAACACCATGAATTTTTACAGTGTCAAGGACATCGAAGAACTGGCAGGAGATATCCTCCTGTCCGGTTTGAAACAGAACCTCGAACTCGTATATGCACCGTGCGAAAAGGGCGAATACAGAATCGTCGCAGGTGAAAGACGATGGGAGGCTCTCAAGTACCTCGTATCAAAGGGATATAAAGACTTTGAACTGGCAACCAGTAAATTGACCACACCGCAGGATGATGACGAGGAGCAGGTTGAAATCATCATCGCCAACGCATACCGTACAAAGACCATTTCTGACATGATCGAGGAGGAAACACGCCTCAAGGCATCTCTTGAGCGTATGAAAGCAGCAGGGAAGAAAATCAAGGGATATGACCTGCAATCCGGACGGTTGAGAGATGTGATTTCCTCGATGCTGCACATGAGTAAAACAAAGATTGCACAGATTGAGGCGGTCAACAATAATCTGATTCCGGAATGGAGAGAAGAACTCAAGAAAGAACGCCTCACATTCTCCGCAGCTTATGAATTGAGCGGGATGACAGAGGACGAGCAGCGTGAGGCACTGGGGAAATTCGCAGAGACCGGAGAACTGACACACAAAGAAGTGAAAGACATGAAAGAGGCGAAAGCAGCGGGGCAGCAGGTGTCAGAATCCGACACGGCAGAAAGCAGCATGAATCCTCCGGAAGTAAGAGCGGGCGACGATTACGAGACACCGCATCCTGAGGGAATCACATCCATTTGCTACTCCTGCACCGAATATGAGACTTGCAATGTCAAGACCGGAACATGTACCTCATGCGACCAGTACAAAAACCGTGCGGAGGCGTACAAGACCGACGAGCAGAGATATTCAGAGGAGCAGGATGCAATCGACCGTGAAACAAAGAAAAAACTCCGTGAGATGGAGCAGAAGGAGAAGATGCAGAACCTCCCGTCAGATACACAGGAGACCGGACAGAAAGTGCATCAGATACGCCTTGCAAAGTCTTATTTCGATGATGTGGCAAACGGAATCAAGACATTTGAACTCCGGAAGAATGACAGAGGCTATAAAAAGGGCGACATTCTTGAGATGATGGAATTTGCAGACGGAAAGAACACCGGACGCATGGTCAAGGTGCTTGTGACGTACATTCTTGAGGATTACACCGGAATTGAGGACGGATATTGCATCATGGCAACCAAACTCATGAAAGACGGTGAGGCGTAGAATGACAGAGATAAAAGACCCGATTTTGGCAGCAATGGAGTTCTCGCTGAATTACACATTGAAAAGATTTGAGGACACAGAAACGGAGAACGGAAAAATCATCAGAGAGGGAATCATCAGAGGGAGGATTTTAGTTGAACATCTGCGGATTTTTGGTGCGGATGTGTACGGAAAAAGCAAAGAGCAGTTTGCGGAAGATATAAAGGACAAAACAAATATTGTGATGATGACCGATGAAGAATACAAGGAATATATCAAGGCGAAAAGACTGTATAGAGTGATAAAAAAGGAGGAATTGTGATGGATAACATCAAGAGAGGCGAAATGTTCTATATCAGCAGAGGGGGGGCATCGTATAGCGGGAGCGAGCAGCACTCCGACCGTCCGGCGGTCGTTGTGAGCAATAACAAGAACAACGAAAACAGCAATGTCGTTGAAATTGTATATATGACCACACAGCCGAAAACAGATCTCCCGACACATGTGACGGTAAGATCAACAGGCAGACCAAGCACCGTTTTATGTGAGCAGGTCTATTCGGTATCAACAGAACGCATCGGAACGTATATCGGGGAGTGTACAGACAAAGAGATGGAGAACATCGACATCGCTCTCATGATTTCCTTGCAGCTTGACGGCAGCATGAAAACCTCAAAGAAATACAATGAGACAATCAAGAATCAGCAGGAGGAAATCGAACTCTATCGCAGCAAGATTCAAGCGATGGAGCAGGAGTTGGAAGAAAAGGCAAAAGCAAAGCCGGAAAACACGGCATCATCAGAGGAGACAATCCGATTGCAGACAGAAAGAGACACATACAAGACCATGTATGAACAGTTACTCAACAGATTAGTGAATGGAGGAGCAGCATGAACAAAAGCACATTAAAGGCAGAATTTATCAATGCGAAAATCAAGGATGCGAAATACATCGGAGTGAGTATCAAGACGGAGGGCAGCAGTCAGCCGGAAATCATCATCAATCCGAGAGAGAATTTCGATGCAAAATTTGACTACTACATGGAGGCATACGATGACGATTTGATTCTGATTGCAGCAAAGGGGAAAAAGGACATCCGCATCGTGGCAGCAGGACACGGAAACCGATTCGAGGACATTGAAAACCAGTTAATCGGGGAAAAGGGCAAAGGTTGGAGAGAACTGATTGCAGGAGCGATTGACAAAGCTTATGACCGCATGATCGAAAGCACACCGCCACAGTCAGAGGAGGAAAAGACCCATTGCGAGATGATAAAAGAGGCAGTCAAGGGAATGTTCATCAATGAGAGCCGGACGGCAGCAGAGGCAGAGTTCATCAAGATGCACATTGTTGATTATGAGAAAATATTCGATGTCTGCATGAATGGCGATGATCTTGAGTTCAAAAAAGGTCTCGTCAGATTGCAGAAGATGCAAAATGAGTATGTGATGCAGAGAGAAAGGACGGGAACGGCAAATGAATAAAGTCATATTGATGGGGAGGCTCACAAGAGACCCGAATGTCAGATATACGCAGCAGAACAGTTCGCAGGAATCCATGTGCGTGGCACGTTACACTCTGGCGGTTGATCG
Organism: Blautia sp. MSK.18.38; assembly: GCF_024460535.1. Taxonomy (NCBI): domain Bacteria; kingdom Bacillati; phylum Bacillota; class Clostridia; order Lachnospirales; family Lachnospiraceae; genus Blautia; species Blautia sp. MSK.18.38. The sequence goes on from NZ_JANFYP010000029.1 coordinate 27,583, forward strand.
TTGGGGGCAGCGGGACGGGCAACCGTCCGCAAATTTCATCTCATGCGTTGCATTTGGCAGAAACGGCGAATTTGCGGAGAAACATTTGAAACAGGGAACGAAAATCGTTGCCACAGGCAGGATTCAGACAGGTTCATACACCAACAGAGACGGTCAAAAGATATATACGACCGATGTTGTGATTGAGGAACAGGAATTTGCAGAAAGTAAGAAAGCAGCGGGAGAACAGGAGCAAAATGCGGGTTATACGGATGCAGGTGACGGGTTCATGAATATTCCGGACGGCGTTGACGAACAACTCCCTTTTGCGTAAACGGAAAGGAGGAGCGTGATAATATGGGAATTATGAGCATCGTGAAAAGCGTGATTGAGCATTTTAGAAAAGCCGGAAAGACAGAAAAAGAAATCTCAAACATGATCGAACAGGCAGCAGATAAAGCAACAGTTAATAAGGGCATCGCAGAAAAAAAGGAATATAAAAAACCGGAAATCAAAGCAAAGACAACAGCAGAACAGTTCGTCGAGGCGGTCATGCAAACGGGGGTCACAGCGGAGCAGGTAAAAACGGCAATTATGAAAATGAGCGGTTCGCAAGGATGCACAAATCGCCGAGATACAAATAACTGGCGTAAAATGCACGGTCTGCCTATGAGACGAAAGCAGAAAGCGAGGAGAAAGCATGAAAGAGGAAAAGGAGCAGACAGTCATTGACAAAACCCTGCTATATCTCGAAAACTATCGTGAAATGGAACGATACATCAAAGAGGCAGTGTCAGAGACCTCTCAAGTGCCAAACATAAGCAAATACAACATATCAGCAGAGAGAGCGTTTCTGCAATCGGTCAGAGAGTGCCGTGCAGAGACGGTCATTCTGTTCGAGCATCTCAAACAGGCTCTTGCATCGCTAAAAGAAGATGCAGAGGCAGCAGGTGAGGGGTACAAGTATGACGCACTTGAGGCGGTATATATCAAGGGCAAAACATACGAGGATATAGTGAGGGAGACAGGCTGCGGACGCAACTCACCGAAAAAGTGGTGCAAGGTTATGATTCAACGTCTGTCAATCAAATTATTTGGTGCAAAAGCGATTGAAAACGATAGAAACGGAGTGAAAACAGGGTGAAATGAAGGTGAAAATAGGGGTAAAAAGTGGGTGAACAAAAGACGAAATGAAAGTGCTAATATGTTAGCGTGAACAGTTGAGTTGAGCGATTGCAGATATGCAGTCGCTTTTTTCTTGCCTGTTTGCCCTCCTGTTATATGCGGGTAAGTATACACAGTAATGTGCATAACTGCCCGCCTCTTGTGGATAACAAAGCAGGAGAACCAAGAAAGAGAGGAGAACACATATGCTTTTGAAATCATGCAGGTGTGGCAAGCTGATTCCGCAGTCGATGAAGATGTGCGAGGAATGTGAACGGCAGCAGCAGTCGAGACACATGATATACAACAACACACGGCGAGACGAGAGAGCAGCGGAGTTCTATGTATCAAAGGAATGGCGGGCGATGCGGGAACATATCATTGAGGTCTATGACAACGTAGATATATACGCATTATATGTCGGACATGAACTACTCACATGCAATCCTGTTCACCATATCGTTGAACTTGAGGACGACTGGGAGCAGCGTTTGAATCCGTTCAACCTCATACCTCTCAATCATAAAACACACAATACAATCACGGCTCTGTATAAGCAGAGCAAAGCGAGCATGAGAGCAACACAGAAACAGTTGAGATCACTGATTGAGTACCACTTTCGAGAGGCAGGGGGATATAAAAAAGTTTTGTGCGATTCATTTCTAGTCGCACCCCCTCTTTTGTTTAGAGAAAACTCCCCACGGGAATTTCAGCAGAAAGGTACATCCGAAAGGGGTGTCAGAATGTGACACAAAATCACTGAAATGTTGACGGAAAGGGGGTTTGTTGCTACATGGCAGGGCAGAGACAACCCACGGATTTGGTTGTTATGAACGGGCGAAAACACCTCACAAAAGCAGAAATTGAGGCACGAAAAAACGCCGAGGTTGTAGCACCGAACAACAAAGTGAAACCTCCGTCATATTTGACACCGGAGCAAAAGAAAAAGTTCCGGAAGATTGCGAAAGAATTACTTGAAATCAAACTGATTGCGAATGTTGACTGCGATGCACTGGCGAGATTGCTCATTGCACAAGACCAGTACATCGAAATCACGCAGCAAATCAGAGCAACTCCATTGATGGAGGATGTTCCGGTATATGAGACAAAGACGAATCCGGACACGGGAGAAAAAGAACGTGTGCAGGTCGGTACAAGGCAGGTCGTGAACGGTGAACGTGAGCGTCTCATGATTATTCAAGACCGCTGCATGAAACAGTGCAGACAGGGAGCATCGGATTTCGGATTAACAGTCTCCTCACGCTGCCGTTTGGTCGTACCGAAACCGCAGCAGCAAAAGCCGGAGAATAAATTTGCGAAATATGCAAATTAAGGTATGGCGAAAGCAGGAGAAACACAAGACCGCTGCACACAATACGCCCTTGATGTTGTTTCGGGCAAGATAACAGCCGGAGAATATGTCCGACTTGCATGTCAAAGACACCTCGACGACATTGAGAAATCGAAAGCAGCACCGTACAAATACTATTTCGACGTTGAAAAGTCAGAGGAAATCATCAATTTTGCAGAGGAATTGACCATTGCAGAGGGCGAAGAAAACGAGCATGTGACCGCATATCCGTTCCAGTGCTTTATTTTAGGGTCACTCAACGGGTGGAGAACAAAGGAAAAATCATACAGACGGTTCAGAACGTCCTACGTGCAATTAGGCAGACAGAACGGAAAATCGTTCATCAACGGTATTTTGGCATGTTATTACGGGAATTTTGACGGGTACAAGTACGGAAAAATCTTTTGTACGGCTACCAAGCAAGACCAAGCGAACATTGTTTTTGACGAGGTCGCAAAATTCATCAATTCGGACGAGGATTTGTCGGAATGGTTCAAAGTGCATGACCACAACCACACGATTGACTGTCTGTTGACACATTCAGAAATCAAAGCGCTGTCCGGTGATACAAAGTCACTTGACGGACACCGTGCATATTTGGGAATTGTCGACGAGTATCACGCACACAAGACGAATCAGATGTACAAGCTGCTTGAGGGAGGTATCAAGAAACTCAAGTCAGCGTTGATTTCGGTCATCACGACAGCAGGGTTCGACCTCAAATCACCCTGTTATAAATTGTATGAATATTGCTGCAATCTGTTAAAGGGCGTTTTTGAAAACGACAGTCAGTTCGTATATATCGCACAGATGGACGAACATGACGACAGATATGTTCCGGAGAACTGGATAAAAGCAAACCCAATTCTTGAATTTGACATGGATGCTCTTGAAAACCTCATACCGATTGCACATACCGCCCGTGATATGGGCGGGGAGGATTTGAGAGATTTCCTCGTAAAGCAGTTGAATATGTGGATGCAGTGGTCAAATTCACTGTATATCAAGGACATCGCAAAATGGAAAGCATGTGCCGTTCTGAAATCACTCAAGGATTTCAGAGGGTCAAAATGTTATGTCGGGGTCGACCTGTCATCCGGAGGCGACTTGACATCAATCGCAATCGTGATTCCGTTCATGGTTGACGGAGTAAAGAAATATTTTGTACACACACATTCGTTCATTCCGTCCTCAAGGGTGGATGAACACATCAAGACCGACAAAGTACCTTATGACGTATGGATTGAAAAGGGTCTTGTGACAGTGACCGAGACACTGGGAGGAATAAAGACAGATTACAAATACATCATCAAATATCTTGAGGATTTGGTGAAAGAATACGACCTCAAACCGCAGTTGATATGTTATGACCCGCACAACGCATCGGCGTTCTTGTCAGACCTTGAGGCGTTGGGATTCGATTCAATCTCTGTTACACAGACAGCGAAAGAGTTGAACGATGCGACGGTCGATTTCAGACTTGAGATTTTGGCGGGCAACGTGGAAATCGAGGGAGTAGAGGTCGGAAAAGAGGGAAACAAGATTGTTGTTCCTGCCGATGGCTTGCTTGTGTGGTCTATCGCAAACGCAAAGACCATCTCAAACAACTACGGCGAAATAAAAATTGACAAAGACATCACGACAGAGAGAATAGACCCGATTGACGCTATCATCGACGCATGGAAACACGCAATGAAAGAGGAATACCGTCCGGATGTGAATGAAACTGTCAATGAATGGCTTGAGCAATTTGAAAAATACATGAAGAAAGGCGGTGAGAAATAAATGAATCCGTTTCAGAGATTAGGAGAAAAAATTGCGAATTGGTGGAGAGGTGAACCACAGGACAGCGGAGGCGTTGTGACACTGAACTCACCGTCATTCCTTGAAAGGATAGGTCTGAAAAGAAAGGGGAAACCGACATCAGAGGTCACATATTTCACTTGCCTCAAGATGCTGTCGGAGACCCTTGCAAAAATGCCTATCAAATATTATCAGAAAACGGACAAGGGAATCATCGAGGCAGAGGCGACGGAAACATCGAAGCTGCTCTCCAAAAGACCGAATCCATTCATGACCCCTACGACATTTTGGAACACCGTTGAGATCAATCGAAACCACTACGGGAACGCCTATGTGTACATGAGAAAGAAGTTTGACCGCAAGAAATACGGCGGTGAAATCAAAATTGTTGATTTGTGGGTTATGCAGTCAAATTGTGTGCAGATCGTTGTTGACGATGCAGGAATATTCGCAGGAGTGGGGCGGTTGTGGTATGTCTACACAGACCCGACATCCGGTCGTCAATATGTATTCAGTACAGATGAAGTCATGCACTTCAAAACATCATTCAGTTTTGACGGAATCACAGGACTACCAGTGCAGCAGATATTGAGAGACACGGTTGCGGGTGCATCTGAATCACAGGCGTTCATGAACAACTTGTATGAGAGCGGTCTGACAGCAAAGGCAACGCTCGAATATACCGGAGAACTGAATGAAAAAGCAAAAACAGCACTTGTTAAATCATTTGAAGAGTTCGGCAGCGGGGCAAAGAACACAGGAAAAATCCTGCCCGTCCCGTTGGGAATGAAGCTCACACCTCTTGACATTAAACTGACAGATTCGCAGTTCTTTGAACTGAAAAAATACAATGCCTTGCAGATCGCAGGAGCGTTCGGAGTGAAACCGAATCAGATCAACGACTATTCAAAGTCGTCATATAGTAACAGCGAGATGCAGCAGCTATCGTTCTATGTTGACACAGAATTGTTCATCATCAAGCAGTACGAAGAGGAAATCAATTTCAAGATGCTGCCGGATGACGATTCAGACGATGGATATTACTACAAATTCAATGAAAAAGTGTTGTTCCGCACCGATTCAAAAACGCAGATGGAATATTTGAGAAACGGTGTCGGTGGAATGATTATCAAACCAAACGAGGCGAGACGGAAACTCGACATGGAAGATGCGGAGGGAGGCGATGTTCTGCTTGCAAATGGCAGCATCGTACCGCTGACGATGGCGGGAGCAGCATATTTGAAAGGTGAATCCGAACCGGATGAAACCAAAGAACCGGAGCAGCCGGAAGAAAAAACAGAGCCGGACACAGAGCAGCCGGACGCAGCAACAGAACCGGACGAAACCGACGAGGTAGAGGACGAACAGGAGGGAGGTGAATAATCATGCCAAAGAAAGGACGTTTTGATTTCACAAAGAAAAATAAACGCAGCGGAAAGATTGAAAATGTCGGCTATTTGGATTTGGAGCAGGACGAGGAGCAGAGCAGATGTTCCTTGTATTTCTACGGCGACATTGTATCAGCGACATGGGAATCCATGTGGTACGAGGAGGACAGATGCCCGCAGGACATCGCAGATTTTCTCAATCAGTTAGACGGCTATGAGGATATTGATATTTATTTCAATTCCGGAGGTGGAGACGTATTTGCGGGGCTGGCAATCTATAACCAGTTAAAACGATACGACGGACACAAAGTCGGATATGTTGACGGAATGGCTGCATCCATCGCATCAGTCATCATGTTCGCTTGCGATGAACTGCATTTTGCAACAGGGGCACAGGCGATGATTCACAAACCGTTGTGCATGGCATACGGCAACGCAGATGATTTCAAGGCAGTAATAAAGCAGTTGAATCTCTGCGAGGATTCAATCCTCGACGTTTACATGGAGCATGTGCAGGAGGGTGTCACAAGAGACAAGATTCAGAGCCTCATGAGAAATGAGACATGGTTCGACAGCAAGAAGATGCAGCAGTATTTCAATGTTGAAATCGAAGAAAAGGCAGCAGTCGCAGCGTGTGCATCCGACTATTTTGAGAAATACAACAATATTCCGGAGACACTCAAGGGAACTGAAACGGAGAACATTGTCGATGCAGTGCTTGCAGAATTGGAAAAGAGGAGTAATGCAGCAGCACAGGCAGAGGAACAGAGAATTGAGGCAGAAAAGCGGGAGATTCTCGACGATTTATACCTTTACGGTATGTAAGAAATGGAGGACAGAAAGTCATGAATAAGGAATTACAGAAGTTACTGAAACAGATCAATGACAAGAAAAACGAAGTCAAGAGCCTTGTAAACGACGGAAAACTCGACAAGGCAAAGGCAGCAAAGGAGGAACTCAAAGAGTTACAGAACAGATTCGACCTCCTTTATGATCTGGACGAGGACGAGCAGGACGGCATCAAGGATAAGGTCAACAAAGACACTGCAAAACAGGCTGGCGGGGAGAAAAAGGTTGATAAAAAGAACCTTGTGAAAGCGTTCGTCAACATCGTCAAAGCCGGATTCCTGCACAGAGAGGCAGACGAGGCAGATGTTGAGGTGTACAAGAACGCCCTCACATCCGACACAACCGCAGGAAGTGAGGGAGAGGTCGGAATCGGCGTGACCATTCCGGAGGACATCAGAACAGACATCATCGAATTGCGTCGTTCATCCGATAACCTTGAGCAGTATGTCAATGTCGAGGGGGTTGTGACAAAGACCGGAACACGAAACATTGAGGTCGATGCAGAATCAACCCCGTTTGACAACGTGGACGAGGCTGCGGATTTTCCGGAGATGGACGAGCCGGAATTTTTACCGATTGAGTACAAGGTAAAGAAAAAAGGTGGAATCCTCAAGATGACCGCAGAGCTGCTTGAGGACACCGCAGCCAATATCATGGCGTACATCAACAAATGGATTGCGAAAAAGACAAAGGCAACCCGTAACGCAATGATTCTCAAGGTACTCAATGAAATGACAAAGGGAAAAGAGGTCACAGTGGAGAACCTCGACAGCCTCAAGGACATTTTCAATGAGCAGTTAGACCCTGCGATTGCAGAATCCTCAATCGTCATCACGAATCAGAGCGGTTTCAACTACCTCGACAAGTTAAAGGACAAGGACGGAAACTATATTTTGCAGAAAGACCCGACACAGCAGACAAAGGGAAAGATGCTTTTTGGAGAATACAGAATCGTGAAGCTGTCAAAGAAAACACTCAAATCCACACCGATTATGAACAGCGATGGTCACACAATCGACGGGTACAAGCATCCTGTTTTCTGTGGTGACTTAAAAGAGGCTATCACACTTTTCGACAGAAATGTTCTGACAATCGACCTCAATGACAAAGGTGCGGGGTTATGGGATAAGGACATGACAGGTCTCAAGGTTCGTGACCGTTTCGATGTACAGGCAGTTGACAAGGATGCAGTCATCAAAGGCGAGATCACAGAGGTTGTCAACGGGTAACAAGGCAGCAGGGCGGTGAATCCGTCCTGCTATTGAAAGCAGGTGAGAAACATGACGGATGAAGAAAAAGAGAAATACAGAGCAGGTCTGATTACCACATGCAAGGTATATTGTCACATCGACTATGACGACGACATGGAAATCCTTGAATTGATGTTTGATGTGACCATGCAGGAAATGACGGAACTGATTCCGAATTTCGACCAGTACAGCCTCACAAGCCGTCAAAAACTGCTTGCATTTATATCCGTGAAAGAACTTTACGACAACCGTGACAAATACCGGAGCGACACGAAACTGCTTGCCTCTGCTGCCTCCTCAATGCTTTTGAAAGAAATATACGGAGGTGCAGCACAATGACAGGCAGAATCAAGATAATTCGCAAGGTGTCGAGCGTTGTTGATGGCAGACGGCAGCAGGAGGAAACAGAGTTTTATTCCTGTTGGTGCGAGGTCAAGAGTTTGGGAACAAATGAGAAATACACAGCCTTGCAGACCGGACTTGAAAACACAATCGTTTTTGAGACCCGAACATGTGACAAGATGGAGGAAATCCGACTGAATTTGAAAGAGTTCTATGCGGTGTACAAAGGTGTTGAGTTCAAGATATATGATGCGTCTCCGATGTTCACAGACGACAGGAAATATCAGTTGAAATGTAGAGCAGGAGCGTAGTGTCATAATCTGACACCGGAGGGATGCGATGAAAATTGAAATGGAATTTCAAGGGTTGCAGGAACTCATGAAAGCGTTTGAGGATGCAGCAAGCGACGAGGACATCCGAGCGGTCAACAAAAAGATTGTTGAGCAGGGCGAACCCGTTGTGAAACGCATTATGTCGGGAAAGATTCCGAAATCGGCAGACATAAAGTTGAGCGGTCGAGGGTTCGGCTCAAAATCATCGGTCACATCACATGCAGCGGACAGCGTTCCACTGGGAGCAGTCAAGGTGAAAGACACTGGAGCGTCAGCGAATGTCGGATGGGAAAAGTCGGATAATAGCGAACATTTTTATGTGAAATTCATAAACTGGGGGACTATTTACAGACCGCCTCAAGAATTTATCTATGCGACAGGACGTGAGGCAGATGCGGAACTGCAAAAAATCGCAGAACAGGAGTATCAATCCTATTTAGACAACACATTGAAATGAGGTGATAGCGTGAACAGTCCGGACATCATAAAAGACGCAGCGGATGCGTTGCAGCAGATTTCAGACAGGGGAATCATTGTCATACAAGGATGGTATGACAAGAACATCCATGACAGACATGTGACCTTGTGGGATTTGGGAGAGGATGACGAGAATTTTTCGGACGATGATGCGGAGGGAGTGACGTTGTCATTGCAGGTCACTATTTTTTCAGAGAGTGACGAGGTTGATCTTGCAAGGGAAATCAAGGCACTCATGAAAAGGAGCGGGTTTTCGTTCGAGGGCAGGAACGGCGACGATTCCAAACCGGAGGACGGAATCTATATGAAAGCACAGAGATTTTCAAAATTTTATGAAATGGAGGAATAGACATGAGCGAAACAGTAAAACAGGTAAGCGAAACAGTGCAGCAGATTGTCAGAAGTAGAACATGCGGTTGTAAAGATTTCTATATCGCAAAAATCACACAGAATGATGCAACGGGATATGTTGCAGGAACTCCGGTGAAACTGGCAAGAGCAATCAAGGCGAAAGTTGATGAAAAATGGACTTCTGAAAAGATTTACTCCGATGATGGAACAGAGGAGGTCATCAACTCATACGAGGGAACGGAGGTTGAACTTGAGGTCAATGCTCTTGCACCGCAGGATAGACAGATTTTATTCGGTCAGTTATACGAGAACGGTTTCCTTGTCAAGACAGCCGACGACAAAGCACCGGAGGTCGCTATCGGATGGCGCGAGAGAAAGCTGAACGGAAAGTATGATTTTAAATGGTTATACGCCGGAAAATTTGCAGAGGGAATCAGCGAGGAGGCAAGCACAAAAGAGGGCAAACTGTCTCCAACGACAAAGAGCATCAAGGGTTCATTCTACGAGAGAAGTCTTGATAATGCGTATGAGATTTCGGTCGATGAATCAAATCTTGTGAAAGAGAACACAAAGGCAGCAGATGCAATCAAGAGCTGGTTTTCAAAGGTACAGGAAAAGGACGACGCAGCAGCGTAACAGGGGGATATAACAGGAGGATAAACCATGAATAGAAAAATCATCATCAGCAACAAAGAGTTCACAATGCCGAAAATGTCGATTGATACATACACGGAGTACCTCGATATTGCAGAGCAGACGGACGCACATCCGAGATACACAAGACAGGACATTGAGGTAATGGCACTGTTTATCTGCAAAGCATACGGAGATCAGTTCACAGTCGAAGAATTAAAGAATCCGGAGACCGGACTGGATGCAGCAGGTTTGATTCTTGAGTTCCAGTTCATTGATGCAGGAATCGGGGAAGAACTCACAAAACGCATGGAGAAGATAGAGAAAAATTTTCAGAATGGCAAGTGATACCGGAAATAGAGGTCACTTGCAGCGGGAAAAGATACTTTATCAACTCCATAACGGTGGAGCAGTACAAAAAATATATCAGTCTCATGGAGAAAAATCACACGGAAAAGATTTCCGGAGTGATGTTTTTCAACACAAAGATAATGCAGGAGTTGTTCGGGAACGAATTGACACTTGCAGAAATCGGGGAGATTGAAGCGATTGATTTTCTAACGGCAATCAAGACAGTTCATTTTGTGATGCAGAACATTATTGCTGAGAAACTATTGAACATTGTCGAGGTTGAACAGGTAGAAAAAGAAAAGTCCGTATTTGACGAATTTGACCGTGAAAACGGTTATGAGGATGAGCCGGAAGAACCGGAGGAAAATCAATGGAAAGTCTGCGGGGAAATTGTTGACCGTGTTGTAAAAATTGCGATTCGGCTATTGAAAAACTCATACAGTCAGTGCATGAAAGAAAACATTGTCACGTTGTTGGAATACTTGCGTTTTGAATTAGACACAATCAACGAAAATCAGTAGGAGAGGAGGCGACCGAATGGCTTATACAAGCGTCAAAATTTCTGCAAATTCAAGTGATTACCAGTCACAAATGAAATCGGCAGCAGCACAAATGAAAGTTCTGTCTGCGGAATATACGACGGCAGCAACGAAAGCAAAGTTGTTCGGTTCAGAAACAGACAGCCTCAAGGCAAAAGCCGAATCACTCACTCAAAAAATCACGGTGCAGAAAGGCATCGTGCAGTTGAACAGTGAGCAGCAGGAAAAGTTGACAAAGAAACTGTCAGAACAGAAAACAAAGCAGGAGGAACTCAAGTCAAAGATCGACGCTGCGAAAGATGCCTATGCAAAATCGACAGAGGAGACCGGAAAAAACTCCGAGCAGTCGAGAGCCTTGAAAGAGGAACTTGACAAACTGGAACAGGAGTACAAGGCAAATGAAACGGCAATCGGAAAGACGGAGACCGCTCTTGCAAATCAGACGGCAAAGACAGAGAAATCAAAGACCGCCCTCATGAACATGGAGGCAGAACTAAAAGATGTAAACGAACAATTAAAGAATCATAAACTCGAAACATTCGCAAAGGCTTGTGAGACAACGGGCGAAAAGATGGAGAGCTTCGGAAAAAAAATGTCAGTCGTGTCAACGGGGCTGGCGACTTTTGCAACGGCATCGGGGAAAATGGCGATTGACTTTGAGGATGATATTGCAAAAGTATCAACAATTATGGATGACAGCGTAATGTCTGTTGATGACATGTCAGATGCAATTCTGAGTTTATCAAATGAAACAGGAATTGCAGCGGGAGATATAGCAGACAATGTATATAATGCGATAAGTGCAGGACAAAAAACGGGTGATGCTGTAAATTTCGTAAGAGAGTCAACAAAATTAGCAACAGCGGGATTTGCAGAATCTGGAAATACATTGGATGTATTGACGACTATTCTCAACGCTTATGGTTTAGAGGCGACCGAAGTGACGAATGTGTCAGATATGTTGATACAGACACAAAATTTAGGAAAAACAACCGTTGCTGAATTATCGTCAGCGATGGGAAAAGTTATTCCGACGGCAAATGCCAACAGCGTGGCACTAGACCAGTTATGCACAGGCTATGCAATAATGACGGCGAACGGTGTTGCAACAGCAGAATCAACGACATATATGAACTCAATGTTGAACGAACTTGGAAAAACAGGAAGTACAACAGATACAATATTGAGAGAAAAGACGGGAAAATCTTTCGGAGAATTAATGTCAAGCGGTTCAAGCCTTGCGGATGTATTAAGCATTATCAATGATGCAGCAAAAGAACAAAATCTGTCTATGGGAGATATGTTTTCATCGTCCGAGGCAGCAAAAGCAGGATTGATTCTCTTAGGAGATGGAGCAGATTCTTTCAACGGAACTTTACAAGAAATGAGAAATTCAACAGGTGCGACAGATACGGCGTTTAGCAAAATGAAAACAACATCGTATGATATAAAAATCGCATTAAACGAGTTGAAAAATACGACATTACAGTTCGGACAAACAGTGATGTCATCGGCTGCACCAATGGTAAAAGAATTTACCGAAAAAGTACACCTATTAAGTGAATGGTTCGGATATTTAGACGAGAGCCAACAGCAAACAATCCTCAAGGTGGGTCTTGTGGTTGCTGCTATCGGTCCGTTGTCAATCGGATTTGGAAAAGTAGCAAAGGGAATCTCTAGCACGATAACGACCGGACAGAAATTTGTGTCCGGAGCTGCAAAGATAATCGCAAAGATTACGGCAAAGACAGCAGCCACGGCAGCGGGAACGGCAGCAGATACGGCAGGAACAGCAGCCACGGTAGCACATACGGCAGCAACAACAGCAGCCACAGCAACAACCGGAGGAATGACCGCTGCACAGACCGCATTAAATGCAGTTATGAACCTGTGTCCGATTATCATGATTGTGGCACTGATTGGAGGACTGATTGCAGCAGGTGTCGCCCTGTACAAAAACTGGGACACTGTCAAAGAAAAACTGTCCGAATTGCGGAGCAACATCAAAGAAAAATTTGAGGCAATCAAAGAGACCATCACGGGAGCGTTCACGAAAGCGAAAGAAGCGGTCACGGAAAAGGTCAAAGAGATCGGCGATAATATAAAAAACAGTACCATCGGACAAGAGGCAACGAAAGTATTCAGCAGCGTAAAGGACACCATTCACAATTTTATGTCAGCAGCGACCGAAACGGCAAAGGAAAAACTGGGGAACATGAAAACTGCCTATGAAGAAAACGGAGGCGGTATCAAAGGCGTTGTTGCTGCCGGATGGGAGGGAATCAAAGGATATTATTCCACAGGATTCACATTTGTTGATGATTTGTCCGGAGGAAAACTCTCCGAAATAAAAACAAAATTTTCCGAAAAAACATCCGAGATCAAGGAAAAGGTTTCAGCAGGTTGGGAGAATATGAAAACCACGGTCACGACAAAAATGACCGAATGGAAAACCAATGCGTCAAACAAATTACAGGAAATCAAAACCGGATTTTCTGAAAAAGTTTCGAGCATCAAGGAAAATGTGTCGTCTGGTTGGGAGAATATGAAAACCACGGTCACAACAAAAATGACCGAATGGAAAAATAATGCAACCAACAAGTTGAATGAGATCAAAACCGGATTCTCAACGAAAGTTTCGGAAATTAAAACGAATGTGTCGTCTGGTTGGGAGAATATGAAAACCACGGTCACAACAAAAATGACCGAATGGAAAAATAATGCAACCAACAAGCTGAATGAGATCAAAACCGGATTCTCAACAAAGGTTTCGGAGATCAAGACAAAGTGGTCGTCAGATTTTACCAATATCAAAGATAAAGCGACCTCTCTCATGGAGACGGCGAAATCAAATGTTTCAACAAAATTGAACAATATGAAAACGGCGTACACGAACGCCGGAGGCGGTATCAAGGGAATTGTGTCCGCATCTTTTAAGGGCGTGAAAGATACAATGACCTCTCTCATGTCGCAGGCGAACACATTGACCGGAGGAAAACTCGACAGCATAAAGTCAGCGTTTTCGTCAAAATTATCCAGTGCGAAGTCAACCGCATCCTCCATACTGGACGGGATAAAGTCTGCATTTTCTTCAAAAATGGAAAGTGCAAAGTCAACGGTTTCAAACGCATTAGAAAGAATAAAAAGTGCGTTCAATTTTAGTTGGTCATTGCCACGGTTGGAATTACCGCATATTTCGATTAGTGGAAGCTTTTCAATTAACCCGCCGTCTGTGCCTCATTTTGGAATCAGTTGGTACAAATCCGGAGGTATCATGACGAACCCGACAATGTTCGGAATCAACGGCAACAACCTCATGGTGGGAGGCGAGGCAGGAGACGAGGCAATCTTGCCACTTGCGGAATTTTACAACAAATTGAACAACATCCTCGACAAGAAACTGGATGCCGTTCAAAAATCAAATATTGTTTATGTAACGAATCACACCTATATCGACGGAGACGAGGTTGCAAGCAGAACCGTGTCAAAAGTTGATGCACAAATGGTTACGGATAGAAGAAAAGGGAGGTAAAACAGGGCGATGAAAATAAATGGTATAGACATCAGAAAATATGATGCAAAACAGTTGACTGCCGATGTGCAGCCTCCCTCATTTTCGAATAGTTATGAATGGCTGACGGGAGCAGCATTGCCGACGGAATTTGAGACAGAGGTTCAGATGGGGCGTTTGAAACTTTCAATTTATTTCAAGGGCAAGAATAGAAACAATATCATTCGGGTAGCGTCAGAGTTTATGATGAATTTCACAAAGGCTTGTAAGCTGGAACTTGACGGCTACAAAGGAACGTATATCGGATTCATCACATCGAATGATTATGAGAAAAAGAATGTGAAAGAACGATACGTTGTGAATATCGAATTTGACGGCTTTTTTGTTGATGATGACCTATCAATCGTGTTTGATGGGAAAACCTCTGCGTCGTTCTATAAAGTAGGCACAAGGGACGCTCCGTGCGTTGTAGAGGTATATGCAAAGAAAGTCTTGACGAACTACACAATCGGCGGGTTGGGAGACGATGACATCATCGTGGAAAGTCTTGCAGCAGGAAAAACGGTTGTGATTGACGCAAAAACCGGACTTGTGACAATCGACGGGGCGAACGCATTTGACAAAGTGGATTTATGGGCGTTTCCAGTGCTAAAGTCGGGAGAAACAGCACTCACATTCTCTGATACAAACGCAAGAGTGACAATCAAGTACACTCCAATGTGGATTTAGGAGGTGAGAGCGTTGCAAATTTTTAATGACAGAAAGAAAAGAATCGGAACACTGTCCGGATTCAAAGACAGAGCAATCACCACGACACTGGATTCCGGTGACAAGGAAATGACATTTGTATATCCTGCGTCGGGAGCGTTGGTTGGTTTATTGCAAGAAGAATATTATATACGCACAAAAACAGATGAATTTGTCATAAAAGCAGTTGAAAAGGGAGAACAATTCAACAAATACACTGCCGTTCTCAATGTCGAGGAGTTGGAGGGGACGGCTTTCCCGTATGGCTTTGAATCGGATGAACAGACAATCAGAGCATGTCTTGAGTTTGCGTTCAAGGGTACGGGGTGGCATGTTGGAACATGCACGGTCACAAAGAAAAGAACCATTGACGAGCAGGAGAACATCACGGCGTGGGATGTCCTGCAAAAGTGCCTATCAACATATAGGTGCGAATGTATCATTGATTCAATCAATAAAACGGTGAATATTTACGAAAGAATAGGCAGTGATAAAGGTTGCTATTTCATAGAGGGGATAAACCTCCGAAAAATATCTTTGAAATCCGACACTTATGATTTTTATACAAGAATCTATCCGATTGGCAAAGACGGCATCACACCGGAATGGTTGACCGGAAAAGATTACATCGACAATTTTCAGTATAGCTCCAAAGTCAAGGCGTATGTGTGGAAAGATGAACGATACACCAACACCACAAGTCTGATTGAGGATGCGACGGCAAAGATTGAGGAAATGTCACGACCGTACAAGGCATATACTGCGGAGATTGTTGACCTTGCGAAAGCGTCAGAGGAGTACAAAGACATTCTTTCATACGGAATCGGAGACACGGTCACACTTGTGTCAAAGAAAACCCGAACAAAAGAAAAACAGAGAATTGTCAAAATTACGGAATATCCGGAAACACCGAAAAAAAATACGGTTGAGATTTCAAACGCACGAAAAACATTTGCGGATATTCAAAAAGAAGCAACGGCAGCAGCTACGGAGGAGGCAATTTCCATCGCTAACAGCAACACAAAAAAGGTGTTGAAAGATGGATATTACACAAAAAGCGATGTTGAATCACATATCACCGCAGCAAAAGACGAGATCAGTTTAGGCGTTTCACAGGTGTATGAAACAAAAAAGACTGTATCGGAGAAAGTTGCAGCAGCGGAGAAGAACGCTAATGCAGCGACCGATGAGAAGCTGACAGAGTATTCCA
>NZ_JANFYP010000003.1:0-223585 GCF_024460535.1 Blautia sp. MSK.18.38
GTGAGAGTCTACGTTATCTCGATGTGAGTATATTTACACATATTTTGAGTGGCAGAAGAAAAAGATGTCTAAAAAAATTGAACGAAATGATCCCTGCTGGTGTGGAAGCGGAAAAAAATATAAAAAATGTCATGAAGCATTTGATGAAAAAATGGAACTCATGAAAAAGAAGGGGTATGCAGTTCTTGACCATGATCTGATCAAGACACCTGCACAGATCGAGAAGATCAAAGAGAGCTGCAAGATCAATGTTGCAGTTCTTGATTATGTTGCAGAGCATATCGGACCAGGCGTGACGACACAGCAGATTGATGACTGGGTACATGAAGAAACAGTACGTCATGGCGGAATTCCGGCACCACTTAATTATGAAGGTTTTCCAAAAAGCGTATGTACATCTATCAACGAGGTAGTATGCCACGGAATCCCGGATGAAGAAATTGTCTTAAAAGAAGGTGATATTGTCAATGTAGATGTATCCACCATTTATCAGGGATATTTTTCTGATTCCTCCCGTATGTTCTGTATTGGACAGGTAAGTCCGGAGAAGGAGAAGCTTGTCCGTGTGACAAAAGAATGCATAGAGCTTGGCCTTGAACAGGTAAAACCATGGACACCGATCGGAAATATGGGAAGTGCTGTACACAAACATGCAGTGGAAAACGGCTATACAGTTGTGAGAGAAATTGGCGGACATGGTGTAGGTCTTGAGTTTCATGAAGATCCATGGGTAAGCTACACATCTAAGGAAGATACAGGTGTACTCATGGTACCCGGAATGATCTTTACTATTGAACCAATGGTCAATATGGGATCTGATGAAATCTATACAGATGAGATCGATGACTGGACAGTGAGGACAGAGGATGGTCTGCCATCGGCACAGTGGGAGATCATGGTCCTTGTTACAGAAACAGGACATGAGGTCCTTTGCTGGTAAAAGCCATCGAAAATCCGGAAAAAAAGTCCTTGCAATGAGAAGTTATCTAGTGTATAATCACATATGTTGTGAAAAAAGATGGTCCTCTGTTACCATATGTGTATTAAGAACATCCAGTATAATTAAGGAGAGAAAGAAATGAACGAAATTATTAAGAACATTGAGTCCGCTCAGCTGAAAGCTGAAGTACCGCAGTTCCGCGTAGGAGACACAGTAAGAGTACACGCACTGATCAAAGAGGGAACACGTGAGCGTGTTCAGATCTTCGAGGGTACAGTACTTAAGAGACAGGGTGGAAGCACAAGAGAGACTTTCACAGTAAGAAAGAGCTCCAACGGTGTTGGTGTTGAGAAAACATGGCCGCTTCATTCCCCACATGTAGTTAAGGTTGAGGTTATCCGTCATGGTAAAGTACGCCGTGCGAAACTGAACTACCTGAGAGATCGTGTAGGTAAAGCAGCTAAGGTTAAAGAGCTTGTAAAATAATTTCATAAGTAAAGAGGCAGGGACAATAACATTTGCTATTGTCCCTCTTTTTACATCAGTGCGTATGCGTGTAAAGACACATACAGGGGATAGAATATGGGATTAAATAAGAAGATTAATATCGAAAATCTGAAGGAAAACAGAGCTGTTTCCGAAGCAAGGGAGAAGCTTCGTGATGACAGGACAAGAGGAATCGTGAAATGGGTGTTTGAAATTATTGTGACCCTGGTTTTTGCTGTGCTGGTTGCAATCTCTGCATTTCAGACTGTGACATTGCAGGAAAGTGCCATGGAACCCACGTATTCTGTAAGTGAAAAGTTTTTTGTAAACAGGGCTTTATATAAGGTCAGTTCACCAAAACGTGGAGATGTGATCGTTTTTAAAACAAGCGCCAGTGACTCGGCAGCCCTGCATATCCGACGTGTGATCGGCCTTCCCGGGGAGACTGTTCAGGTTAAAGACGGGAAGATCTATATCAACGGCAAGGTTTATGAAGAAAACGGAGCTTATCAGGATATGACAGATGGAGGACTTGCAAATAGTGCTATAACTCTGGAAAGCGGGGAATATTTTGTCCTTGGTGATAATCGCAATAACAGTGAGGACAGCCGCTTCAGCGATATCGGAAATATCAGTAAGAAGTACATTGTCGGGAAAGTTTGGTTTACAGTTTCTCCGAAAAATAAAATAGGTTTTATAAAATAGATCAAAGTAAACAGATTAAAGTATAGATAAATGAGGTGAATTATGAACGTACAGTGGTATCCAGGCCATATGACGAAGGCGAAGCGTCAGATGCAGGAAGATATCAAGCTGATCGATCTGATCATTGAGCTTGTAGATGCAAGAGTTCCTCTTTCCAGCCGAAATCCGGATATTGATGAGCTGGGAAAAAACAAGGCGCGTATGATCCTTCTCAACAAAGCAGATCTTGCCGATGAGAGACAGAACCGTGCCTGGATGGAATATTTCAAAGAAAAAGGAATCTATGCGGTAAGTATTGATTCCCGCAATAAGGGATCTATGAAGGCCGTTTCTGTGGCAATCACAGAGGCATGTAAGGAAAAGACAGAGAGAGACCGGAGACGAGGAATCAAAAACCGTCCGGTACGTGCGATGGTTGCAGGAATCCCTAATGTTGGAAAATCAACATTTATCAATACCTTTGCAGGAAAAGCCTGTGCCAAGACCGGTAATAAACCAGGAGTTACAAAAGGAAAACAGTGGATACGTCTGAATAAAAGTGTGGAGCTTCTGGATACCCCTGGAATTCTCTGGCCGAAATTTGAAGATCAGGAAGTTGGAATGCGTCTTGCCTATATCGGTTCGATCAAGGACGATATTCTGAACATCGAAGAACTTGCCCTGGGTCTGATCGGATATCTGCAGGAGTTTTATCCGGCAGCGATCAGAGAGAGATACAATGTAGAAGAAGAGCTGAAACCGCTGGATATCCTTACTGCAGTTGCGAAAGCAAGAGGATGTCTGAAAAAGGGCGAAGAGCTTGATTATGAGAAAGCATCCCGCCTTTTGCTGGAAGAATTTCGTTCTGGAAAATTGGGAAAAGTGACTCTGGAGTTTCCAAAAGGACCGGAGGAAGCGTAATGGAAACAATGAAAGATATCAAGGCGCGTTTTGCGTCAGCGAAGGAGGGCGAATATAACGCCCTTTTTCGTCATTATGAAAATGATGAGAGAAGCGGTGTACAGAAACTGATCCAGCAGTATCACAAAAAGCTTCAGGCTCTGGAGGATGAGCGTGTACGTACAGAGAGCATGAAGAAATATGAACATGAATATGAGCATCTTGGATATCTTTGCGGGATCGATGAGGTGGGAAGAGGCCCTCTTGCCGGACCGGTAGTCGCCTGTGCGGTGATCCTTCCGAAAGACTGCGATATTTTATGGCTGAATGATTCTAAGAAGCTTACAGCTAAGAAGAGAGAAGAATTGTACGATGTGATCCTGGAGAGGGCAGTTTCTGTTGGAATCGGAATGGCCAGCCCGGAGAGGATTGATGAGATCAATATCCTGCAGGCAACTTATGAGGCAATGCGCCAGGCAGTGAGCAGGCTTTCTGTACAGCCGCAGCTGCTTTTGAACGATGCGGTTACCATACCGGAAATCCAGATTCCGCAGGTACCCATCATCAAAGGTGATGCAAAAAGTGTATCCATTGCGGCAGCAAGTATTGTTGCCAAAGTGACCAGAGACCGGATGATGGAAGAATATGATAAGGTTCTTCCGGAATACGGATTTGCCTCCAATAAAGGATATGGTTCTGCAGCGCATATTGAAGCACTGAAGAAATATGGACCAAGTCCGATACATAGAAAAACGTTTATCACACATTTTGTATAAAAATACTTAAGATACCGACATCAAAAACAGAAAGGTTTTGTTTATCTGAAGGAAAATAGAAGACAGAAGGGCAGCTATTATGAAGGAATTGCTGCAGCGTTCCTGCAAGAAAAGGGGCTGCAGATCAAGGAAAGAAATTTTCGCTGCCGAAGTGGTGAGATCGATCTTGTTGCGCAGGATGGAAGATATCTGGTGTTTATTGAAGTGAAATACAGAAAGAACGGAAAGAGTGGAAGTCCTTTTTCAGCGGTAGGGAGAGAAAAACAGAGGATCATCAGCAAAGTGGCAATGTTTTATCTGATTGCACATGGATACCGGGAGCTGCCTCCCTGCCGTTTTGACGTAGTAGGAATTGATGGAGAGAACATCCACTGGATAAAAAATGCTTTTGATTTTTGCAGTTGAAAGGACTGGTCACATAAGATGAAAATAAAATGGTATAAAGATAAACAGCTAATGAATGTAAATCAGAAGAACAAGGTTACCTGGCTTACATATCCTGCTTTTGAGAAATTTCCCGGGATCGTACATGGCTTCAGTACCCGCCTGGGAGGAGTAAGCCAGGGGATTTATGAATCTATGAACTTAAGCTTCACAAGAGGGGATGAAGAGTCTGCGGTGCGGGAAAATTACCGCAGACTTTCTGCTGCTATGGGATTTTCCATGGAAGATATCGTAACCTCTGATCAGACACACACCACCAATGTACGTGTGGTCACGGAAGAAGACAGAGGAAATGGGATCACAAAACCAAGACCTTATACAGATGTGGATGGAATGATCACCAATGTGCCGGGACTGGTGCTGGCAACGTTTTATGCGGACTGTGTACCACTTTTCTTTATAGATCCGGTACATAGAGCTGTGGGATTATCTCATTCCGGCTGGAGAGGTACTGTAGGAAAGATCGGAAAAGTGACGGTGGAGAAGATGACTGAGGAATTTCAGACAGATCCTTCAGAGCTTTATGCAGCCATTGGTCCTTCTATCTGTCAGGATTGCTATGAAGTCAGTGAAGATGTGATCGATCAGTTTAGAGAGGCGTTTGAAGAAAAATACTGGGATGTGCTTTTTTACAGAAAACCAGATGGGAAATACCAGCTGAATCTGTGGGAGGCGAACCGAAGGATCTTTCTGGATGCAGGCATAAAAGAAGAGCGGATCTCAATGCCGGGCATCTGCACCTGCTGTAATCCGCTCTTTCTTTATTCACACAGGGCTTCTCACGGAAAACGTGGAAACCTGGGAGCATTTATTACTGTTCGTTGACTTTTTTCATGAGATTCATGATCTTTTCGTTGCTGGAACGAACCTTCTCGACAGATACATCATGATTGATGATATCGATGATACTTGCAAGATATTTGCTCATGTTTGCTTCGATATAGTATGGGCGGTCAAGAAGCTCAGGAATACGATAGTTAAGGTTGGTTGTGATGACTCTGTCCAGCCAGCCTTTTTCGTAATATTCATCAAATTTGGCTACGCCATCTGTAAACAGACCGTAGGTTGTGCAGACGAATACACGTCCGGCTTTACGCTCTTTGAGCTGACGGGCAACATCCAGCATACTTTCTCCGGAAGAGATCATATCGTCGATGATGACAACATCTTTGCCCTCTACGGAATCTCCGAGGAATTCGTGAGCAACGATCGGGTTCTTTCCGTTGACAACGGTGGAGTAATCACGGCGTTTGTAGAACATACCCATATCGACTCCAAGGATATTGGAGAAGTATACAGCACGGGACATGGCACCTTCATCCGGGCTGATGATCATGAGATGATCATTGTCAAGCTTGAAATCAGGGACATTTTTGACCAGTGCTTTCAGGAACTGGTATGTGGGGAAAAAGTTATCAAAGCCCTTCAGCGGAATAGAGTTCTGTACACGTGGGTCATGAGCATCAAAAGTAATGATGTTGGAAACACCCATGGCACTTAACTCGCGAAGTGCAAGTGCACAGTCAAGAGATTCTCTCTTGGTGCGTCTGTGCTGACGTCCCTCGTAAAGGAATGGCATGATAACGTTGATGCGGTGTGCTTTACCTGTGGCTGCGGAGATGATTCTCTTCAGATCCTGGTAATGGTCATCCGGAGACATGTGGTTCTCATGACCGCATACGCTGTAAGTAAGGCTGTAATTGGTCACATCTACCATGATATAAAGGTCTGTTCCGCGGACAGATTCCTTGATGTAACCCTTACCCTCACCGGTTCCGAAACGTGGGCATTCGCAATCTACAAGGAAAGATTTTTCTGCATATCCCTGTGGGATGATGGTGGATTTCTTGGCGGCTACAAGTTCTTTACGGAATTTAACCAGCTTTTTGTCAACCTCCTCGGCCAGTTCGCGGCATCCGGCAAGTGCGGCGATTCGGATCGGGGCAACAGGCATAGACTTTTCCAGCAATTCTATGTTTGGCATAATATTCCTCCTAAGTGTATGTCATTAAAAATTCTCAGTCTATTTATAACATCAGACCCACGTGTCAGTCAAGGTGTTTTCTCAAAGTGTTGATTTTTAAGAGCAAAGTTGTTATTATATACGGGATAGAAAAGGGAGATAATGATGAAATTAAGAAAGCATATGATTTCCAGGGTGCTGCCCGACAGTATTGCCGAGGAGCTGGGGCTGGAGCCGGGAGACAGACTTGTGTCTGTAAACGGACAGCCTGTGGAAGATGTCTTCGATTACCGGTATCTCATGAATGAAGAGCTCGTGGTGCTTCTAGTAGAGAAGCCTGATGGCGAAGAGTGGGAGCTGGAGGTAGAGAAGGAATATGAGGAAGACCTTGGAATAGAATTTGAGAACGGAGGACTGATGGATGACTATCGCTCCTGTTCAAATAAGTGTATGTTCTGTTTTATTGACCAGATGCCTCCAGGTATGCGTGAGACGCTGTATTTTAAGGATGATGATTCCAGGCTTTCCTTTCTTCAGGGAAATTATGTTACGCTTACCAATATGAGCGAGAAGGATATTGAGCGTGTGATCCGCTATCATCTGGAACCGATCAACATTTCGTTCCAGGCAATGAATCCGGAACTCCGGTGTAAAATGCTGCATAACCGTTTTGCAGGAAAGGCTCTGGATAAGGTGGATATGCTGTACAATGCAGGAATCACCATGAATGGACAGATCGTACTGTGTAAGGGTGTCAATGACGGAGACGAGCTGGAATACAGCCTCGAAAAGCTTTCCGCTTATGCGCCGGTCCTTCAGAGCGTTTCTGTTGTACCGGTAGGACTTACCAAATACAGAGAAGGTCTCTATCCTCTGGAGCCTTTTAATAAGGAAGATGCTGAAAAAGTCCTGGGGCAGATCGAACGCTGGCAGAAGATCATGATGGAGAAATATGGGATCCATTTTATCCATGCTTCAGACGAATGGTATATTCTGGCAGACAGGGAGCTTCCCTGTGAGGATGAATATGATGGATATCTGCAGCTTGAGAATGGCGTGGGAATGCTCAGACTTCTGGAAACGGAAGTAAAAGAAACGCTGGAGGGGCTTTCCGGTGACGACCGTAAGGTGACAGGCAGGATCGCCACAGGAAAACTGGCAGCGCCTTTTATCGCACGCTATATTAAAGAGATCCAGAAGAAATATCCCAATGTGCAGATTCCGGTCACAACCATCGAGAATCGTTTTTTCGGTGAAAAGATCACAGTGTCTGGCCTGATCACCGGGCAGGATCTGAAAGAGCAGCTTTCCGGTCTTGACCTTGGAGAGAAGATTCTGATCCCGTGCAGCATGCTAAAAGGTGATGAGGAGATTTTTCTGGATGACATGACACTGGAAGAGCTTTCGGAAGCGCTGAACACAGAAATTGTAATCGTAGACACAGGAGGACGTGATCTGGTGGAAGCCGTGATCAACCCTCCGGAACATAAACAAACAAGAAGGAGACAGATTTATGAGCAAACCAGTAGTAGCGATAGTGGGAAGGCCTAATGTAGGCAAATCCACTCTGTTTAACGCTCTGGCAGGTGACAATATTTCCATAGTAAAGGATACACCAGGAGTAACCCGTGACAGGATTTATGCAGATGTCACATGGCTTGACAGGACATTTACTCTGATCGATACAGGCGGAATCGAGCCGGACAGCAGCGATATCATCCTCTCCAGAATGAGAGAGCAGGCACAGATCGCCATTGATACGGCAGACGTGATCATTTTTATCACAGATGTCCGCCAGGGTCTTGTGGATTCCGATGCCAAGGTGGCAGATATGCTCCGCCGCAGCGGCAAGCCGGTACGTCTTGTAGTTAACAAGGTAGACAGCCACCAGAAATATATGATGGACGTATATGAGTTTTACAATCTTGGAATCGGAGAACCGATCCCGATTTCCGCAGCTAACAGACAAGGCCTTGGAGATATGCTGGATGAGGTGATCAAAGAGTTCCCGGATAAGAGTGAAGAGGAAGATCAGGATGATATTCCGAAGATCGCCATTGTAGGAAAGCCGAACGTGGGAAAATCTTCTCTGATCAACAAGCTTCTTGGAGAGGAGCGTGTGATCGTATCCAATATTGCAGGAACCACACGTGATGCTATTGACACAAAGGTTACCTGGAACAAAAAAGATTATATTTTTATCGATACTGCAGGACTTCGACGCAAGGGTAAGGTAAAAGAAGAGATCGAGCGCTATAGTGTTATCCGTACTGTGACAGCTGTAGAGCGTGCAGATGTGGTTGTAGTTGTGATCGATGCCTCCGAGGGCGTTACCGAGCAGGATGCTAAGATCGCAGGAATCGCTCATGACAGAGGAAAGGGTATCATCGTAGCGGTAAATAAATGGGATGCCATTGAGAAAAATGACAAGACCATCTACAAGCATACGGAAAAGATCCGTCAGATCCTTTCCTTTATGCCATATGCACAGATCATCTTTATCTCTGCAAAAACAGGTCAGAGACTTCCAAAGCTTTTCGAAAATATCGATACAGTTATCGAAAATCAGACACTTCGTATCCAGACAGGTGTTCTTAATGAGATCCTTTCTGAGGCAGTCGCTCTTCAGCAGCCGCCGTCTGACAGAGGAAGAAGACTGAAGATCTTCTATATGACACAGGTTGCGGTAAAACCGCCGACATTTGTTATCTTTGTCAATGACAAGGAACTGATGCATTTTTCCTATGTAAGATATCTGGAGAACAAGATCAGGGATGCATTTGGATTTTCCGGAACTTCCCTGAAATTTATCATCCGCGAACGCGGGGAAAAGGAATAAAAGTATGGAACGTATTATTTGTCTTGTTATCGGTTATGTATGCGGGCTTTTTCAGACAGGCTATATTATTGGAAAAGTCCACAAGACAGATATCAGAGATCATGGCAGCGGGAATGCGGGTACTACGAATGCCTTCCGGACCTTTGGAAAGAAAGCGGGAGCGATCACCCTGCTGGGAGACTGCCTGAAGTGTGTACTGGCTATTGTGATCGTGAGAATGGTTTATGGAAATTCCATGAATAGTATCCTTCCGCTCCTTACCCTTTATGCAGCATTGGGATGTATCCTTGGCCACAATTTTCCGATTTCTATGGAATTTCGCGGTGGAAAGGGAATTGCTGCTTCTGTAGGCATGATCATTGCTTTTGACTGGCGGATATTTATTGTATGTGCAGTTGTCTTTTTTGCACTGTTCTTTACAACTCATTATGTATCGCTTTGCTCTCTCAGTGCATATGCGGTGGCTTTTATCCTGGTCCTGTTTTTTGGACATATGGGAAAATATGGGATGGATCAGGCGCATACTGTTGAGCTTTATATCGTGATGGCAGTTCTTACAGCAATGGCGTTCTACAGACACAGGGCAAACATTGTAAGACTGTTTCATGGAACAGAGAATAAGGTGTTTTTAAGCAGTAAGAATAAAAAATAAGAGGTAAGATTTATGGCAAAAATCAGCGTACTGGGTTCGGGGAGCTGGGGATTAGCTCTGGCACTCCTGTTGCATAATAATGGCCATGAAGTCCTTCTCTGGTCAGCAAGACCGGAGAATGCCCGGAAACTCCGGGAAAAAAGAGAAAATCCTGACAGGCTTCCGGGGGTACGGCTTCCGGATGAAATCGATGTCCTGACAGATCTGGAGCGTGCGCTTAAGGATGTGGATGTAACAGTTCTGGCAGTAGCTTCCCCGTATATCCGGAGTACTGCACACAAGATGGCATCGTTTGTATGCAGGGACCAGAAGATCGTCAATGTTGCTAAAGGTATTGAGGAAAAGACACTGAAAACACTCAGCGAGGTGATCGAAGAAGAAATCCCGCAGGGTAATGTAGCTGTACTTTCCGGTCCAAGTCATGCGGAAGAAGTAGGACGCGGACTTCCTACAACCTGTGTGATCAGCGCACATACACAGGAAACTGCGGAATACCTTCAGAGTATTTTTATGAGCCCTGTGTTCCGCGTGTATACAACACCGGATATCCTTGGGGTGGAACTTGGCGGAGCACTGAAAAATGTGATCGCACTGGCAGCAGGTACTGCCGACGGCCTGGGATATGGAGATAATACCAAGGCGGCACTGATCACCAGGGGAATCACGGAAATAGGAAGACTTGGTAAAAAAATGGGGGCGCAGATGGAAACCTTTTACGGCCTGTCCGGGATCGGCGACCTGATCGTGACCTGTGCAAGTAAGCATAGCCGTAATCGAAAGGCTGGATATCTGATCGGCCAGGGATATACGATGGAAGAAGCTATGAAAGAAGTGCAGATGGTTGTGGAAGGTGTTTATTCTGCAAGAGCTGCAAGAGAACTTGCGGAGAAATATGAGGTGGAGATGCCTATCATAACGGAAGTGAACCGCGTACTGTTTGAAGGAAAATCAGCATCGGAAGCAGTAATGGACCTGATGCTGCGTGATAAAAAAGTGGAAACGCCCATGCTCCCGTGGGAGAATGCGTGAGCGGATCAGTTAAATATTTCCGGGTTTCAGATATGTGAAATGCTAAGCAGGGAATAACAGGATCGCCGTATCAACTGAAAAGAAAAAATAAAAAGATATCTGCCAGAAGATCACTTATGCTCTGACAGATATCTTTTTTGCATTATTATGGAAATTAAAACTGAATATCACGGAGATCTTCTGGAACATGAGAAGTATGCAGATCTTCGTTCAGTGTATCAATGATCGCCATATCTTCATCCTCGATGTTGAAGTCAAAGATGTTTCCATTACTGCGGATTCGTTCCGGGTTGATGGATTTCGGAATGACAGAAATTCCCTTCTGTATTGCCCAGCGAAGCCCGATCTGTGCAGGAGTCCTGGCATATTTGGTCCCCAGAACACACATTACATCATTATCAAAATATGCACCTCTTGCCAGAGGAGCATAAGCCTGTACCTGAATACCGAAAGCCTTGCAGTATTCGATCAGTTCAGCAGGGTAACACAAAGGATGGCACTCGATCTGGTTTACAGCAGGAATAACCCCGGATATTTTACGAAGCTCTTCCAGATGCCGGATATCAAAATTACTGACGCCGATACTTAAAGCACGTCCAGATTCCAGAATGGATTCCAGCTCTTTCCAGGTGCTCAAATAGCAGCCGGGAACCGGCCAGTGTATCAGATAGAGATCTACATAACTGACTTTCAGACGGTCGAGACTACGGGAAAAAGCTCCCTGGACATCGCCGAGACGCTGCGCATTGTTCCAGATTTTGCTGGTGATGAAAAGATCCTTTCTGGGAACTCCGCATTTGGCAATGGCACGTCCAACGCTTTCTTCATTTTTATAAACAGAAGCGGTATCGATCATGCGGTAGCCGGCGGAAATAGCAGAAGTGACTGCTGCTTCGGCCTGTACGTCATCGGGCAACTTGTATACGCCAAGCCCCAGAAGAGGCATTTCTCTGTCGTTGTTCAGAAAAACAGTTTCTTTCAAAATAATTCCTCCTTGTATGTTCTGCTTTCCATGCTTTTGCTATTATAGCACAAAAATATGAAAGAATCACATCAATTATATTACAAAAGTGATAAAGCTTAGAGTTGGACAGACGCGCAGACTGGGTAATAAGTTGTGGTTTGAAGAGACTAACTTCGTTAAAAATGAAACAATCGAGTTAATTTACTGTCAAAGTTTTTGGAAAAATAGGAAAAACAGCATATAATTTTGGCTATATTTTATAATTATTTTCTTGATAATAACAGTGAAAAGATGTATAATAAATTTAATTGATAAATTCTTGTCATGAGAGTGTCCGCCCGGCGGATACAGGAAAGGGGTATTTATGCATTTAATCAAAGATGAGAATGGCAATCTTGTTCAGCATGGACATGCAGACAGCCATGAACATACACATGAGCACACCCATGAGGACGGTGTGACTCACAGCCATACACACAGCCATGCGGAAGGAGATAACCATTGTCATACACACGGTGATGGACACTGCGGTTCCTGCGAGAACGGTGACTGCAAGAATGAGACTGTAGCACTTCTTACCTACATGCTGCAGCATAACGAGCATCATGCCGCAGAACTTGATCAGATGGCTGACAATCTTAAGAAGCTTAACATGGATGCAGCTGCGAAGACGATCAAAGAGGCAGTTGCAGATTTTCAGAAAGGCAATATGAGACTTGGACTTGCTCTTACACTTGTTAAGGAAGAGTTGAAATAAAAACCGACAGAATAGTTTTGACAGCATAGTGGTTAAATGATGCCACTTATTTGGAGGAATGATTATGTGTCTTGCAACAGTATATAAGGAAGAAGATAATTCTGTGATCTTTAAGAATGTAAGCCGGATCGATGTGGACGGAAATAAATTGATCCTTCGAGATATCATGGGAGATGAGCGCGTGGTAGAAGGCAGTATCCTTATGGTGGATCTTGCAAACAGCATCGTGAAACTGCAGTGTGACTGATACAAATACGTGGAGGACGATCAATGAAATTATCTGAAGCAATGAGAGAAAAAATGCTGCTTTCCTTTGAACTTTTTCCGCCAAAGACAGAAAAAGGTATGGCAAACCTGCCGGGAACCATTGAACATCTCATGAAGTATAGACCGGAGTATATTTCCTGTACATACGGTGCCGGCGGCGGAAATGTCGGTGCCAACAGGGAAGTATGCCAGATGATCAGGAATGCAGGAACTGTTCCTGTAACACACTTCACAGTGATCAAGAACACAAAAGAAGGAATCAGACAGCAGTTGGAACAGTATCTGGCAGATGGCGTTGACCATATGCTGGCACTTCGCGGAGATATTCCACTTGGTGAGACAACAACCTGCGGAGACTTCAATTATGCGACAGACCTTGTTAAATTTGTCCGTGATGAATTTGGCGATAAGTTCGAGATCGCAGTAGCCGGTTCACCGGAAGGCCATATCGCATGCAGAAGCTTGGATGCTGATATTGCTGTTTTGAGACAGAAACAGGACAATGGTGCTGATTATATCATGACCCAGCTCTGCTGGGATATGGAACAGTTTAAATACTGGCTGGACGCTATCCGCGAGGCTGGAGTGACAATGCCTGTAGATGTTGGTGTAATGCCGATCCTGGATCAGGCAGCTACCATTAATATGGCTCTTTCACGTAACGGCTGTGTAATGGACAGTGAGCTTTGTAGGCTGATCTCCAGAAACTGGCTGTTCCCGAATCCGTTTAACGCTAAAGATGCTGATGGTAAACCATTTGACATGTTCTATGAGGACAAGGTTAAACGATTCAAAGAAGAAGGAATCGAATACACAATCAGACAGATCGATGAGTATCGCGCTCTTGGTGTTGACGGTATCCATCTTTATGCATTAAACAAATGGAAAGACGTATCCGAGATCATTGACAGATCCGGACTTCGTACACTTATCTAATCATCAACGAAATAAATAAGAATTCCGGCACGATGCGGAGGTGCCAGAACAGTATCAGGCACCTCCCTTATGCGCCGGCATAACAGATATAAAATCAGGAGGTGCCCGTTTTATGGCACATGTTATTGCAGTCGCCGGAAAAGGCGGCGTTGGAAAAACTACATTATGCGGAATGCTGATCCAGTATCTCTGCGAAAAGAAAAAAGGACCTGTACTGGCGGTAGATGCAGATGCCAATTCAAATCTGAACGAGGTTCTTGGCGTAGAAGTAGATACAACTCTTGGCGATGTACGTGAGGAGATCGCACATGCTGAGATGACAGAGAAAAGCCCGATCCCCAAAGGAATGTCCAAGGCAGATTATGCAGAGGTACGTTTCGAGGATGCTCTTGCTGAGGAAGATGATTACGATCTTCTTGTAATGGGAAGAACCCAGGGAAAAGGATGCTATTGCTTTGTAAACGGTCTGCTTCAGGCACAGCTTGCCAAATACCAGAAGAATTATCCATATATTGTTGTGGACAATGAAGCAGGAATGGAACATATCAGCAGAGGAATCCTTCCAAGTATGGAGACAGCAATCCTTGTAAGTGACTGTTCCAGAAGAGGAGTACAGGCAGTTGGAAGAATAGCAGAACTTATTAAGGAATGTGATATGAAGCCTTCCAGAGTGGGTCTTATTATCAATCGCGCACCAAAAGCAGAACTGAATTCCGGAATTCTTGAGGAAATCCGGAATCAGGGACTCGATCTGATCGGTGTGGTACCACAGGATGAAGCAGTTTATGAATATGACTGTGACGGGAAACCGACTGTTACTCTTCCTGAGGATAATCCGATGAGAAAAGCAGCTTTTGAAATTTTTGATAAATTAGGTTTATAATTAATATAAACCTTTTTTTAAAAAAGAGAATAACCCATGGGTGGGGATGGGTTCCTGCTCTGGGCTTATTATAAAAAGAAAAATAAAAATAGATGTGCTATTAAAGGAGGTCTATAATGAGTGAATTCAAATTAACTACAGTGGAGGAATTTGAAGCCGCTACAGCCCGTCTTCTCGAGACAGGTGCAAAGGTAGGAGCAGATGCATGGCAGATCCGTGCAAAGAACCAGACTCCGCACTGTAAATTCGGTGAGCAGGGTATTTGCTGCCGTATCTGTGCAATGGGACCGTGTCGTATTACACCGAAGGCTCCAAGAGGAATCTGCGGATGTGATGCCCATGGTATCGTAGGAAGAAACTTCCTTAAATTTACAGCCGGTGGTGCAGCTACTCACTCCGATCATGGTCGTGAGATCTGCCATACACTGTACTGCGCAAAAGAGGGCGGAAATTATCAGGTAAAAGATCCTGAGAAACTGCTTCGCATCGCTAAAGAGTGGGGCGTGGAAACAGAAGGCAAGGATATCTATGATCTGGCTCATGAGATGGCTGAGATCGGTCTTATGGAATATGGTAAACCGTTCGGATATCAGAGATTCCTTGACAGAATGCCTGCAGGACAGAAAGAAAAACTGATCGAGAACGAAATCGCACCACGTGCTATCGACCGTGAGGTTGCAAGTTCCCTGCATATGACTCATATGGGATGTTCTTCTCTTCCGGAAGCACTTGTAAAACAGTCTATTCGCTGCGGTATGGCTGATGGATGGGGCGGTTCCATGATGGGAACAGAGTTCTCTGATGTATTATTCGGAACTCCGAAGCCGCTTGATACAGAGGCTAACCTTGGAGTAATGGTTGAAGAGAACGTAAACATTGTTGTACATGGACATGATCCGAGTCTTTCTGAGATGATCTGTGAGTATGCAGACAGCAAAGAAATGATCGATTATGCAAAATCTGTAGGAGCAAAAGGAATCACCGTTTCCGGTGTATGCTGTACTTCTAACGAGGTAGCTATGCGTCGTGGTGTTCCGATGGCTGGTAACTTCCTGCAGCAGGAGAACGTAGTACTGACAGGTGCCTGCGAGGCGATCGTAGTTGATGTTCAGTGTATCTTCCCTGCATTAGGACCTCTGAGCAAATGCTTCCATACTAAATTTGTTACAACTTCTCCGATCGCTCAGATGCCGGATTCTGAATTTATCAGATTCAACGCTGAGACAGCAGGAGAAAATGCAAAAGCAATCGTTAAGATGGCTATCGATAACTTCAAGAACAGAAAACCTGAGCTTGTACATATCCCACAGCTGAAACAGAAAGCTACTGTTGGTTATTCAGTAGAAGCGATCGTTAAAGTTCTTGATGGTGTTACAAACTCTCAGGTTGATGTAACAGGAACAACCAAACCATTACTTGAGTGCATCACTTCCGGTGTTATCCGTGGTGCTGTTGCTATGGTTGGATGTAACAATCCTAAGATCCGTCCTGACTATGCACATATCGAACTGATGAAGAAGTGTATCGCAAACGATATCATTATCATCGCTTCCGGATGTTCCGCACAGGCAGCTGCTAAAGCTGGTCTGATGGACAAATCCGCAAGAGATCTCTGCGGTGCAGGTCTGAAACGTGTCTGTGAGCTGGCTGATATCCCACCAGTACTTCATATGGGATCCTGCGTAGATATCTCCCGTATGATGATCCTGGCTGCTGAACTTGCAAAAGATGCAGGGCTTCAGATCAATCAGCTTCCTGTAGTAGGATGTGCTCCTGAGTGGATGTCTGAAAAAGCTGTATCCATCGGTAACTACGTAGTTGGTACTGGTATTGATACATTCCTTGGCGTTGATCCATATGTTTCCGGTTCTTCAGAAATGTGCGAACTTCTTACAGAGGGAACAAGAAAATGGACAGGTGCTGCTTACACAGTAGAGACAGACATCGAGAAATTAGTTGATCTTATGATTGAGAGAATTGAAGAGAAGAGAACAGCATTAGGAATCTAATCCGTTGCGATCTTTAAAATGTTATAAAAGGTGGAAGACGTAAAATGAAAATAGCAGTAACCGGTAAAGGCGGAGTAGGAAAGACAACTTTCGCAGCAACACTTGCAAGACTATACGCAGATGAGGGAAAAAAAGTCCTTGCGGCGGATGTGGATCCGGATGCGAACCTGGGTCTTGCCCTTGGATTTGACGAGGAAACCTTGGACTCTATTGTTCCAATCTCAAAAATGCGTAAGCTCATAGAAGAACGCACCGGAGCCAACAGCCAGAATCAGTTTTATAAACTGAACCCAAAGGTAGACGATATTCCGGATACTTATGGAAAAACCTGTAATGGCGTAAAGCTGCTTGTCCTTGGAACTGTGGAAACAGGTGGAGGCGGATGCGTCTGTCCTGAACATGTGATGCTTAAAAGAGTGATCAATAACCTTGTGATCCACAGAGATGATGTGGTGATCATGGATATGGAGGCCGGCCTGGAACATCTGGGCCGGGGCACCACGGAGAGCATGGATGAATTTATTGTAGTGATCGAACCAGGGGCAAGAAGTGTACAGACATATAAGAATGTTAAACGTCTTGCAAAGGATCTGGGAGTTTCTCAGGTTAAGGTCGTGGCCAATAAGGTAAGAAATCCGGAGGATGAGGAATTTATTCGGAGTAAGATCCCGGCAGAGGATCTGCTTGGAATGATCCACTACAATACAGAAGTTATAGATGCTGATCGTCAGGGAAAATCTCCCTACGATTTCAGTGAAACTGTAACAGCTGAAATCAGAAAAATCAAAGACAAAATTGATCAGAATTCAATTCTGTAAAAATAGGAGGTATTACAGTGACTTTATTTGATAGAGTATTCGGCGGAAACGATGCTGTATATGGTTTAACAGAGGGTGCTATTGACGGCGCGATCGCTCAGTATGGCGAAGACAAAGCTGTCAGCTTCCCGAATACCGCTTACAGCCTTCCTTGCTACTATGCTGTAACAGGAACAAAAGTTACAACATTAAAAGAATTAAAAGAAGCTCTTGGCGTTGTAAAAACACTTATGACAAGAGAGAAAAGACTGAACGATGCATTCATGTCCGGTGTTGCTACAGCACTCTGCGCAGAGTTCATCGAGGTTCTGAAATATATCGACGGAGCAACTCCTTACGAAGAGCCATGCTATGGACATCTTGGTGATGCTGTTATCCGTGAGCTCGGTGTACCGCTCGTAACAGGCGATATCCCAGGCGTTGCTGTTATCCTTGGTGCTGCTCCTACTACAGAAGAGGGTGTTGCTCTTGTAAAGAGCTATCAGGCACAGGGTATCCTGGTAACACTTGTTGGCGGAATCATTGATCAGGTCGCAGAAGCCGGAATGAAGACAGGTGCCAACGTTCGTGTTATTCCTCTTGGAAAAGATGTTACATCTGTTGTTCATGTAGTTTCCGTTGCAATCCGTGCAGCGCTGATCTTCGGTAACGTAACACCTGGAGATGCAGGAACACTTATGAAATACACAATGGATCGTGTACCGGCATTTGTTAACGCATTCAAACCTCTGGATGATGTGATCGTAGCATGCGGTGCAGGCGCTATCGCACTTGGATTCCCGGTTGTTACAAATGAGACAGAGAATATCTTCCGTGTACCGAAGAGCCTTATCGTTCAGGAGGATGTAAGCAAATTTAACGCTACTTCTCTTGAGGCGCGTGATATTAAGATCAAGATCACAAATATCGATATTCCGGTTGCTTTTGCATCTGCATTCGAGGGTGAGATCATCCGTCGTAAAGATATGCAGGTTGAGTTCGATGGCTCCCGTGTAGACTGTGCAGAGCTTGTACAGACCTGCGATGCTTCTGAGATCGAGGATCACAAGATCACAGTAATCGGACCTGAAGTAGATGAGATGGAATTCGGCAGCAAGAACAGCATTGCATATGTTGTTAAAGTTGCAGGTAAGAATATGCAGTCTGACTTTGAGCCGGTTATCGAGCGTAAATTCCACAACTACATCAACTGTATCGAGGGTGTATACCATACAGGACAGCGTGATATGCAGCGTATCCGTATCAGCATTGAGGCATTTAATGCAGGCTTCAGAATCAAACATATCGGTGAGGTTCTTTATGCATCTGTTAAGAATGAGTTCGATGCGGTTGTTGATAAATGTGAGGTTGTTATCTATACAGATCCTGCTGAGTGTACAAGAATCCGTCATGAGGTTGCAATTCCGATCTTTGACAAACGTGATGAGCGTCTTGATACTCTGACAGATGAGTCTGTTGACGTATATTACAGCTGTATCCTTTGCCAGGCATTCGCACCAAGCCACGTATGTGTAGTAACACCTGAGAGACTTGGTCTTTGCGGTGCGGTTTCATGGCTGGATGCAAAAGCTACACATCAGCTTGACCCAGCTGGTCCTTGCCAGATCATCACAAAAGAGCGTCCGATCGATGAGAATCTTGGTTCTTATGAGGACGTTGATGAGGCAGTTCAGAAATTCTCCCAGGGTGCTCTGGAGCACGTTACACTGTACTCCATCATGCAGGATCCGATGACTTCCTGCGGATGCTTCGAGTGTATCTGTGGTATCGAGCCATTCTCCAACGGTGTTGTTATTGCTAACCGTGAGTATGCAGGCATGACACCACTTGGAATGACATTCCCTGAGATGGCATCCATGACAGGTGGTGGAGTTCAGACACCTGGATTCATGGGACATGGTAAACATTTCATTTCCTCCAAGAAGTTCATGAAGGCTGAGGGCGGTATCGAGCGTATCGTATGGATGCCGAAAGAACTGAAAGAATTCGTAGCTGACAGACTTAATAAGACTGCAAAAGAGCTTTACGGAATCGATAACTTTACAGACATGATCGGTGATGAGACGATCGCAGAAGATCCGGAGACACTGGTTGCATTCCTTACAGAAAAAGGACATCCGGCTCTCGGACTTGATCCGATGATGTAATTTATCAGGGAGAAAGGATGTGCGGACATCCTTTCTCCTGTAAACTGTTAAAAAGTTTGTTGATTTTTTAACAGAAATATAGTGCTGCATCTTGCCAATAACTGGTGCTATGTAGTATAATATAAGAAGCTCTGTAGTTTTTTAATTATTATTTTTAAGGAGGCTAACGAAAAATGCCGTTTAATCAGAAACCACAAAAGTTCAATGCAAAGATTAATGCTGTCACAATCGGAAGCGGAGATAAGACTGTGACAATTGGTGGGGATTGTACATTCCCATTTTATTCCTTTGACGCAGAGTCAGAGAACTGCCCGAAGATCGGTGTAGAGATCTCTGATATGGGTCTTGAGGGCGTATCTGAAGGTATCAAAGCTTACTATGAAGGCGCTACTACAATGGCTGACATTGCTAAGAAAGCTGCAGCTATGGAGGGTGCTGACTTTGTTGCACTTATTCTTGAGGGCGGCGACCCGAACGGTGTTAACAAATCTATCGATGAGCTGATCGCAGTTGTTAAAGAAGTTGCAGATGCAGTTGACTGTCCACTGGTTGTAGAGGGCTGCAAGAATGTTGAGAAGGATGCAGAGCTCCTTCCGAAGGTTGCAGAGGCTCTTCAGGGCAGAAATGCACTGATCCTTTCCGAGAAAGAGGAGAACTACAAAGCAATCGGTGCAGCAGCAGGTCTTGCTTACAATCAGATCGTAGGCGCTGAGTCTGCCGTTGATATCAACCTTGCTAAACAGCTTAACGTTGTTACTACACAGCTTGGTGTAGATGCTAAGAAGATCGTTATGAATATCGGTAGTGCAGCAGTTGGTTATGGATATGAGTACGTAGTATCTACTATGGACCGTATCAAAGGTGCCGCTTTAGGGCAGAATGATAACATGCTGCAGATGCCTATTATTACACCTGTATCCGCTGAGACATGGAATGTTAAAGAGGCAATGGCTTCTGAAGCAGACATGCCGGCATGGGGACCACAGGACGAGCGTGGAATCGACATGGAAGTTGAGACAGCAGCAGCTGATCTTGCAGCTGGTTCTGATGCAGTTATCTTAAGACATCCGGAATCTGTTAAGACAATTTCCAAGCTGATCAAAGCACTTGCGTAATAAATAGGAGGATAAAGAGCTATGGCACTGAATGGTATTCAGATCTTTAAATTAACACCAAAGAAAAACTGTAAGGAATGTGGATGCCCTACATGTATGGCTTTCTCTATGAAAGTTGCACAGGGCGCTATGAAAATTGAGCAGTGTCCTCATATGTCCGAGGATGCATTAGCATCTCTTTCTGAGGCAACTGCACCGCCAATGAAAACTATCAAGATCGGAACAGGCGATGGAGAGTTTACACTTGGTGGAGAGACTGTTCTTTTCAGACATGAGAAGACATTTGTAAGCAAAACAAGATATGCCGTATCACTTTGCACATGCATGAGTGATGAAGAAGTAGAAGCAAAACTTGCAGA
Source organism: Blautia sp. MSK.18.38 (assembly GCF_024460535.1). Lineage (NCBI taxonomy): Bacteria > Bacillati > Bacillota > Clostridia > Lachnospirales > Lachnospiraceae > Blautia > Blautia sp. MSK.18.38. Next base: position 20,969 of record NZ_JANFYP010000003.1, read on the forward strand.
GATCCCACACGTTGACTATGATCGTATCGGTGAGAGAATGCATGTAGAGCTTGTGTATGTAAACTGCGATGAGAATGCAGATGCTGCAAAATTTACAGCACTTGTAGAGAAGGCTAAAGGTCTTGGAAGAACACTGATCCTTGGCTGTACAGATCCTGAGATCGCAAAAGCTGCCCTTGAAGTATGTAAGGACGGCAAACCGGTTCTTAACGGAGCAAACGCTTCCAACTACGAGGCAATGAGCAAGGTTGCTACAGATGCAGGCGTAGTTCTCGGTGTATCCGGTAAGGACATCAATGAGTTATATGATACTACAGCAGCTATTGAGAAACTTGGCAACAAGAATCTCGTACTTGATACAACAGGAGCTGACATCAAAGAGACCTTTGCAAATACTGTACAGGTTCGTCGTGCAGCTCTTAAGAATCAGGACAGAACATTTGGTTATCCTTCTATCGTTAACCTTGTTAAACTTGCGAAGGGTGACAAACATTTACAGGCAGCACTTGCTTCCATGTTTACTATGAAATATGGTTCTATCATCGTTATGGAGCAGATGACATATGCAGAGGCACTTCCGCTGTTCGGTCTTCGTCAGAACGTATTTACAGACCCGCAGAAGCCAATGAAGGTAGAACCGGGCATTTATCCTCTGAACGGAGCAGACGAGAATTCTCTCGTTGTAACAACAGTAGACTTTGCTCTTACATATTTCGTAGTATCTGGCGAGCTGGAGCGTTCCGGTGTTCCGCTTAACCTGGTGATCAATGATGCAGGCGGACTTTCCGTACTTACATCCTGGGCAGCAGGTAAATTCTCCGGAAACAGCATCTCCGAGTATATCAAAGAGAATGTTGAGCCGAAGGTTAAATGCAGAAGACTGGTTATTCCTGGTAAAGTAGCAGTTCTTAAGGGCGATCTTGAGGCTAAGCTTCCTGGATGGGAGATCATCGTAGGACCAAGAGAAGCAGTACAGCTTGTGAAATTCTTAAAAGACCTTGATGCATAAACTTAAGGTTTAAGAAATCAGCTGTCCGGCAATATCGCCGGCAGTTATAAACGGCTGTGCAGGTTTGCTGCACAGCCATATCCTACTAATATGTAAAGGAGAACACGAGTATGGCAAAATTTGTAACAATTGGGGAGAGACTTTCAACAACAGCACCGGCAGTAAATAAAGCATTTACTGAGAGAGATCCTGAGCCGATCATCAAAAGAGCAAAACAGCAGCTTGATGCAGGCGCTACATATCTTGACGTAAACATCGGACCGGCTGAGAACGATGGAGAGGACCTTATGAAATGGGCAGTACAGCTCCTTCAGTCTGAGTTTGACAATGTTCCGCTTGCTCTGGATACTACAAACCAGAAAGCTATTGAGGCTGGTATTTCCGTATACAACAGAAGCAAAGGAAAACCGATCGTAAACTCTGCAGATGCTGGAGACAGAATTTCCAATATCGACCTTGCAGCAGCTAACGATGCGATCTGTATCGCACTTTGCTCTTCCGGTATGGTTGCATCAGACAATGACGAGCGTATGATGCACTGCCAGAACATGCTTGAGAGAGGTCTTGGCCTTGGTATGGAAGCAGAGGATCTCTGGTTTGATCCGCTTTTCCTTGTTGTAAAAGGAATGCAGGACAAACAGATGGAAGTTCTTGAGGCAATCAAGATGTTCTCCGAGATGGGTCTGAACTCCACTGGCGGTCTTTCCAACAACAGTAACGGTATGCCAAAACATATCCGTCCGATCATGGACTCTGCTCTTGTAGCTATGGCTATGATGAATGGTCTTACATCTGCAATCGTTAACCCTAACGACCTTCGTCTTATGGAGACAATCAAATCCTGTGACGTATTCAAGGGTAACACACTTTACGCAGATTCTTACCTTGAGATCTAATTTGGCGTGTGAATAAAACAGGAGCGCTGTTTCAGAGGCTGGGGGCTTCGGCCTTCAGCCTCTTTTTTACTAATATAGTTTAGTCTAACTCCCAACGCCACAGGTGGAAGACGAATAACTTTTACGAGGCGAGAAAGGTGGTTGCCGAATGTTTAAGGTGACTTTTGCTTTTGAAAATGGCAGTACGGTAGAAGCATTTGCCAATGCGGGGGATAATTTACTGGAGGTTGCTCGTAGTGCCAATGTGGCTATCGATGCACCATGTTCCGGAAACGGAGCCTGTGGAAAATGTCGGGTACAGTTAAAAAGCGGAGAACTGGACTCAAAGAAAACTCTTCATATTTCGGATGAAGAATATGGCGCAGGCTGGCGTCTGGCCTGTATGAGCAAGATCAGTGCAGATGTGGAGGTTCTTGTTCCGGATATTGCATCCGCATATAAGAGCCGAATGAAAGTGGCTGATTTGAGCTCAAAAGAAGAAATCGCTATTTTTGAAAATGCCAAGCATGAAGTTGAGATGGCTGGCATAGAACTTACAAACAGTCTTGATGTTGTGGAACTTCAGATGGATATTCCATCACTGGATGATACCATGCCGGATAATGAAAGGCTGACCCGTGCACTTCAGAAGTTTATGAACCTGAAGCGTGTCAGAATTCCGTATGCGGTGCTTAAGAAGCTTCCAGATGTACTTCGTGAGAGTAAATTCTCTGTGAAGTGCGTGGTTCGTACAGCACCAAATGACATGTATGTTTATGATATTTTTGACAGTAAGAAAGATGTTGTGATCGGTGGTCTTGCTGTAGATATCGGTACCACAACCGTTTCGGCAGTCCTGATCAATATGGAAACAGGAGAGATCCTGGCCAAGAGTTCTTCCGGAAACGGACAGATCCGTTTTGGTGCGGATGTTATCAACCGTATCATCGAATCTCAGAAACCTGGCGGAAAAAAGAAACTTCAGGACGCGGTGATCAAAGAGACCATTAACCCGATGATCCATGAGATGTGCAGAAGCATTCATTTCCCGGAGAAACAGATCTACCGGATGTGTGTTGCTTCTAATACAACCATGAATCATCTGTTTGCAGGGATCAATGCGGATCCGCTTCGTATGGAACCGTATATTCCTACGTTTTTCAAAACAAATTCCTTGTTTGCATCGGATGTGGGAATTGAGATCAATCCGGATGCACATATTATCATGGCTCCGAATATCGGAAGCTATGTAGGTGGAGATATCACTGCCGGTACACTGGTAAGTATGATCTGGAACAGACCGGAATTTTCTCTGTTTATCGACCTTGGTACTAACGGAGAACTTGTATTCGGTAATTCCGATTTTATGATGAGCTGTGCATGTTCCGCAGGTCCTGCCTTTGAGGGTGGAGATATCAGCTGCGGTATGCGTGCTACAGACGGTGCTATTGAGGCATGTACCATTGATAAAGAAACTATGGAGCCGACATATAAGGTTGTAGGTGAACCTGGAACCAAACCGGTAGGACTTTGCGGTTCCGGTATCATTGATGTGATCAGTGAACTTTTTATGACAGGAATCATCAATCCGAAGGGGAAATTTGTCCGTGAGGGCAAAAGAATCCGTCACGATCATTATGGCATGGGAAGCTATGTGATCGCGTTTGAGGAGGAAGCCGGTTCTGCCAAGGATGTTGAGATCACAGAAGTAGATATTGATAATTTTATCCGTGCCAAAGGTGCTATTTTCTCTGCAATCCGTACTATGCTGAATTCTCTTGATTTCGATGTGTCCATGATCGATGACGTATATGTTGCCGGTGGAATCGGAAGCGGGATCAATATGGCTAATGCAGTGCATATCGGAATGTTCCCGGATATCCCTCTTGAGAAGTTCCATTACATTGGGAACTCTTCTCTGACGGGTGCTTATCTGATGCTTCATTCCACATCAGCAGAGAAGAAAACCTATGAACTGGCTTCAAATATGACTTACCTGGAGCTTTCTACAGTTCCTACCTATATGGATGAGTTTGTAGGTGCATGCTTTATTCCGCATACGGACACAAATCTGTTTCCGTCTGTTATGGAAGAACAGCAGAAGAGATAAAGCAGACTAAAACAGCAGAGGTAAAACATGGCTTTTAGTATAAATGACTTGAATTATGAAAAAGACAGCAAAGAAAGAATGCCCTGGGAGCATTATACAGAGGAGTTCGCTAAGGCAGACCCGGCAGAAATTGCCGGACGTCTTTCACTTCCTTATGACGAAGAGAAGAAAGAATTGACTCTGAAATTCCTGGGAAGCGTTTATTATATTTCCTGGCCGGATTTTCAGGTAACTCATAAGGAAGATGATGCGGGATTTTATCCTCTTGAGGAAATGCATTATGCAAAGATCCTTGCTATCCGTTTTCTGCTGAACGGGAATGTATCTCAGGGAAGCGGAAGGTTTAAAACATACAGGGAAATGCCCTGGGGAGAGGTTTATCTCCGTCAGTTTGATGGCAGGTGCATCAAACGCCTGGCTTTCACATACGGAAACAGACTTAAGGATTTCAAGGAGATCATGGAACACATCCATGCGGTTCCCGTGGATCATGGAGATATTGCATACCAGGTGGAGATCTTTCCAGGATATGTAGTTCAGATGATCCTCTGGGAGGGGGATGATGAATTTCCGCCGTCCTCACAGATCTTGTTTTCTGATAATTTTCCGGTTTCCTTTGCGGCTGAGGATATGGCCGTTATGGGAGACGTTATCATTGGGTCTTTAAAGGCATTTCTGAAATGTCTTTAAAAATGAAAAATAGTTAAGAACAGGATGGGACCTGTTTTTATAGAGATGCAGTTTTAAGGGATTAAAAACTGTAAAAATACCTAAAGGGAGGTAACATTATGGGATTTAAAAGTGACATCGAAATTGCACAGGAGTGCGAAATGCTTCCAATTACACAGATTGCAGAGAAGGCAGGTATTGACGACAAATATCTGGAGCAGTACGGTAAGTACAAAGCAAAAATTGATTACAATCTGTTAAAAGAGAGTGACAAGAAAGATGGTAAGCTGATCCTCGTAACAGCTATCAACCCGACACCTGCAGGAGAGGGAAAAACAACAACAACCGTTGGTCTTGCAGATGCAATGCAGAAAATGGGCAAAAAAGTAATGGTAGCTCTTCGTGAGCCATCCCTCGGACCGGTATTCGGTGTAAAAGGTGGTGCAGCAGGCGGCGGTTATGCACAGGTAGTTCCGATGGAGGATATCAACCTTCACTTTACCGGTGACTTCCATGCGATCGGTGCGGCAAACAACCTTCTTGCAGCAATGATCGACAACCATATCTTCCAGGGTAATGACCTGAACATTGACCCGAGAAAGATCACATGGAGACGTTGCGTGGACATGAACGACCGTCAGCTTCGTAATGTAGTAGATGGTCTTGGCGGAAGAACAAACGGTATGCCTCGTGAAGACGGATACGACATTACAGTTGCATCTGAGATCATGGCAGTTCTTTGCCTCGCAAGTGACATCAAAGACCTGAAAGAGAGACTTTCCAGAATCATCATCGGATATACCTATGGTAAAGTTTCCGAGCAGAAACCGGTAACAGCTGGTGATCTTCATGCAGAGGGTGCTATGACAGCACTTCTGAAAGATGCCCTGAAACCAAACCTTGTACAGACACTGGAGCATGTTCCTGCAATCGTACACGGCGGACCATTCGCAAACATCGCTCATGGATGTAACTCCGTAACAGCTACAAAGATGGCTATGAAACTTGCAGATTATGCTATCACAGAGGCTGGATTCGGTGCTGACCTTGGTGCAGAGAAATTCCTTGACATCAAGTGTCGTATGGCAGGCCTTCATCCAAGCGCAGTTGTTATCGTAGCTACTGTTCGTGCACTGAAATACAACGGTGGTGTTCCGAAGGCAGATCTGAACAACGAGAACCTTGAGGCTCTTGAGAAAGGTCTTCCAAACCTTCTGAAACATGTAAGCAATATCAAGAATGTATACAAACTTCCATGTGTAGTTGCTATCAATGCATTCCCGACCGATACCAAGGCAGAGCTTGACCTGGTTGAGGCAAAATGTAAAGAGCTTGGCGTTAACGTTGCACTTTCCGAGGTATGGGCAAAAGGCGGCGAAGGCGGCATGAAGCTTGCTGAGGAAGTAATCCGTCTTGTTGAGGAGCCGAATGACTTCACATATGCTTATGAGCTTGAGGGATCCATCGAGGATAAACTGAATAACATCGTACAGAAAGTTTACGGTGGTAAGAAAGTTGTTCTTACAGCAAATGCTCAGAAACAGGCAAAACAGCTGGAAGCACTTGGATTTGGCAACTGCCCGATCTGTGTTGCTAAGACACAGTACAGTCTGACTGATGATCAGACAAAACTTGGTGCACCGACAGACTTTGAGGTAACAGTACGTAACCTGAAGATTTCCGCAGGTGCAGGATTCATCGTTGCTCTGACAGGTGAGATCATGACTATGCCAGGTCTCCCGAAAGTTCCGGCAGCAACCAAGATCGATGTAGATGAGACAGGTAAGATCACAGGTCTCTTCTAATCGGAACATAAGATCAAAAACAACCGGAGGGGGCTTTTTATAAAGCCCCCAATGGGCTCTAAAGAGTGCTAAAATAAGAATATAAGGAGGAGAGTCCTATGGGATTTTCTACCAGTACATGTACTGAATTTGTTGAGGTATTAAGCTCCAAGGCACCGGTTCCAGGCGGCGGCGGTGCATCTGCCCTTGTAGCTGCTGTTGGTACAGCTCTTGGAAATATGGTTGGAAGCCTTACTGTCGGTAAGAAAAAATATGCAGATGTAGAAGATGAAATGTGGGAGCTGAAAAAGAAATGTGATCAGCTTCAGAAAGATTTCCTTCATCTGATCGAGAGAGATGCGGAAGTTTTTGAGCCTCTTTCCAAGGCTTACGGAATGCCGAGAGAGACAGAAGAAGAGAAGGCTGAGAAGGCTCGAGTAATGGAAGCTGCCCTCAAGGAAGCATGCTCTGTTCCTATGGAGATCATGGAGAAATGCTGCGAGGCTATTGAACTTATCGTTGAGTTCGGAGCAAAAGGTTCTAAGCTTGCAATCAGTGATGCTGGTGTAGGTGCTGCATTCTGCAAAGCAGCTCTTAAGGGAGCAAGCCTGAATGTGTACATTAACACAAAATCTATGGCTGACCGTGCGTATGCAGAGGAATTAAACAAAAAAGCAGACGCTATGCTTGAGAAATATACAAAGATCGCAGACGAGACATTTGACAGTGTTCTCGGAAGACTGAAATAGGAGGAACCAGACAAATGGCAAAGCAGTTATTAGGTAAAGAAGTAACAGCGGCTCTCAATGAAAAGATCAAAGCGAACGTTGCAGAGCTTCAGGCAAAAGGTGTAGATCCTACACTTTGCATTATCCGTGTTGGTGAGAATCCAAGCGATATTTCCTATGAGAGAGGTGCTACAAAGCGCTGTGAGACTCTTGGTGTTGCATGTGAGAAGATCCTTCTTCCGGAGGATGTTTCCCAGGATGAGCTTCTTGCAACCATCGATAAAGTAAACAAAGATGACAAGATCCATGGAGTTCTTCTGTTCCGTCCGCTGCCAAAACATCTGGATCAGGCAGTGATCGAGAATGCACTTGCAGCAGAGAAGGATGTTGACTGTATGACAGATCTTTCCATGTCTGGTGTATTTACAGGCAAGAAGATCGGATTCCCGCCATGTACACCGCAGGCATGCATGGAGATCCTTGATCACTATGGAATCGACTGCACAGGCAAAAAAGCGGTTGTTATCGGAAGAAGTCTTGTAGTTGGTAAACCGGCTGCCATGATGCTTGTTAAGAAAAATGCGACAGTAACGATCTGCCATACAAGAACCGTTGATATGCCGTCTGTTGCAAAAGAGGCGGATATCGTCATCGTTGCAGCTGGTCGTGCTGGTGTTGTCGGCGCTGATTATGTCAGAGAGGGACAGACTATTATCGATGTTGGTATCAATGTCAATGCAGAGGGCAAGCTTTGTGGTGATGTTGATTATGCGGCAGTTGAGCCAATCGTTGATGCGATCACACCGGTTCCTGGCGGAGTAGGAAGTGTTACAACTTCTGTTCTTGTAGGTCATGTGGTTGAAGCTGCAATGAGAAAAGCGCAGTAATAACAGTAATAAAGGATTGATCATTTATATATGTACAGATTCCGAAATAGTTTTTGTTTACGGATGATGGTACTTGCAGGCGTTCTGGTGTTCGGAACGCCTGCAGGTGTTTTGGCAGAGGAAGCGGATCATTCTATGGAGGGTCAGATTTCGAAGCCTCAGTCATCTGGAGAGAGTGATACAGAGGGTTTTGTGGATGATTCCACAGATAATACTTATGGATATTATACGATCATGGGGTGTACCACAGTGGATGCGGAGGATATGGTAGTGCAGTATGAGGCGCAGAATGTGGAGTATCCTTCCGGCATCCTGACGGAGGGTGGTGCACCGGATATTGATACGTTTTGCACGATTGTGATAGAGGAAGCGGATGCGGAGGGCGTCCGTGGAGAGGTTGTTTTTGAGCAGGCCATGCTTGAGACCGGATGGCTTCAGTTTGGTGGGGATGCCAGTGCGGGGCAGTTTAATTTTTCGGGGCTGGGAACTACCGGTGGTGGTGTTGCCGGTAATTCTTTTCCTGATGTAAGGACGGGGATCCGGGCGCAGGTGCAGCATCTGAAGGCTTATGCTTCTTCGGAGGAGTTGAACCAGGCTTGTGTGGATAATCGGTTCCAGTATGTTTCCCGTGAGAGTGCGCCTTATGTGGAGTGGCTTGGGATCCAGGAGAATCCTTATGGTGGCGGATGGGCCGCCGGGAGAAGTTATGGATATAAGCTTAGGAGTCTTCTGGCGGAGTTGAAGGGGGAGGAGTATACTTGGCCGGAGAGTACGGAGACGGTGGAGAAGTAGTGGTGGTGGCGAACGGGACGGCCCGGAAGGGAGTGCGGTTCTGTCCGCGGCCGGGCTTCGTCGGCGGCTGGATCTAAGGCGCCGGGATTCTGCTAAAACCATTTTCCAAAAGCCAGAACTCGCGGCTTTTTGCCGCTCAGACAGCTGGCTTTTGAAAAATAACGCAGAAGTCCCGCCGCCTTAGATCCAGCACACCTCCTGCAGAGTCGTCCGCAGACAGTACCGCACTCCCTTCCGGGCCTGTGCGTTGGTTGGGGTAAGTTGTCTGGCTAAACGATAGGATGTGGATGAGGGATGGAGGCGGGCTTTGCCCTGTCCTGGTTGATAAAATAATGGAGATGCAACCTTGAAGATTAAAGATCTAGGTTGCATCTCCGTTTTTTATTCAATCAAATTGAAATATTGGGGGAATTATATAGTGGAATATTTTGAGGTAGTTAGTTCAACTCCAGGTTTTCCAGTTCCTGTGAGGGGAGTTTTGGTTCTGAGCTGTCTACGTATTTTTTGAGGGCCTTGGAGGTTTTTGCGAAGCCGGCGTTGGTTCCGGCGCCTCCGATGCAGCCTCCGGGGCAGGCCATTCCTTCGATCATGCAGTTTTTGATCTTGCCGGCTTTTGCCAGAGTGAGGACTTTTTTGCATTCGGCAAGGCTTTCTGCGTGTTCGATGTGGACTGGTACATCGGGATAGTATTCCTTCAGACAGTTTTCGATGGCTCCGGCTACGCCGCCTGCAATGGCGTAGCCTCGTCCTGCTGCGGTTGCGGCCTGGGTTTCTTCCGGGAGCTCTTCGCAGGTGGATGTGGTGATGCTTTTGGCGTCGAACAGGCCCCAGAGTTCCTCGAAGGTGATCACGAAGTCTACATCACTTCTTACGGAATGACGCATGGCTTCCAGTTTCTTGGAGGCGCATGGTCCGATGAAGACTACTTTCGCATGGGGGTGCTCTTTTTTTACGATCCGGGCAGTTGCCACCATCGGGGTCAGCTCCTGGGAGATGTTGTCGATCATAGCCGGGAAGTATTTTTTTGCCATGACTGACCAGGATGGGCAGCAGGAGGTGAGGAGGAACGGGAGGTGGCCGGTTGCTACTTCTTTGGCGTAGTGGTGTGCTTCAGAGATGCAGCCGATGTCTGCGCCCAGTGCTACCTCATAAATGTTTGAGAAGCCCAGCTGTTTGAGAGCGGAGCGGAATTGGCCCGGGGTGACGTCTTCGCCGAACTGATTGATGTAGGCGGGGGCGATTTCTGCAATGATCTCAGTTCCTTCTCGGAGGGCATGTGCCAGCTGGAAAATCTGGGATTTGTCGGAGATAGCTCCGAATGGACAGCTGACCATGCACATGCCGCAGGATACGCATTTATCCTGGTTGATGGAGGCGCGTCCCTGTTCATCGCTCTCGATGGCTTTTACACCGCAGGCACGTTCGCAGGGGCGTTCTTTATGGGCGATGGCATCGTAAGGACAGACAGCTTTGCATCTTCCGCAATGGATACATTTGTCCTGGTCGATGAAGGATTTTCCGTTTACCATGGAAATGGCGCCTTTGGGGCAGGTGAGTAAACAGGGATGTGCGACACAGCCGCGGCACATGTTGCTGACTTCGTATTTGTTGGATTCGCATGCGGAACATGCGGAAGGGATCACCTGCATAAGAGGTGGTTCATAATATTTCTCGTCAATGTTGCTGGCCTTCACGCCATCGGTAAGGTGGACGGAACGATTTTCCGGGCGGAGGGAAAGTCCCATGGCCAGACGGACACGTTCGCTTGCAACAGCTCTTTCACGATAGATGCTTTCACGGTATTTCGCGCGTTCCTCTACAATATTGTAGGGAATGGATTCGATATCATGGATCATTGATTCGTCCGTGGATTCAAATCCGATCTTAGCAATTTCGGTAAAAATCTTTCGCCGGATCTGTTTTACTGGTGTGTCAAGATTTCGCATAGATGTTCTCCTTTACAAAATAAATTAATTAAATGTTTTCCACGCACTTTTTATCTATCTTAAAGTAATTGAGAAATAAAATCAATAACCGGCTTTAATGTTTTGGGGCAGAAACAAAGAGCAGATTTGTATCTTTATTATCAAAGCTGTTAAAAATTGAACATATTTTATGGAAAATAGATATAAAATCAGTAAGCCGTTGTAAACATTTCGATATATTCTGAAAAAAGCAAAAAAACTGCTTGTGAAAAATGACCATATAAGTTATAATTAAAGGCATGAAATAGTGCAAAATAATGATTTGCATAAATGCGCGGCACTGACAGAGTGTTAAAGCATTAACCTGTAGTGGAACAGGTTGATCAAGTGGAAAATCTATGAGAAACAAGGAGGGAACCGAATGTTAGACCAGACGTATTACAGAAAAACGGACGAGATCATCGAGCACTACGGCCGGAAAGCTGCATCACTGATTCCGATCATGCAGGATATTCAGGCTGAGTACCGTTATCTTCCGGGAGAGCTTCTTACTTATGTTGCGGAACAGATTGGTGTAAAAGAAGCGAAGGCGTACAGTGTAGCTACTTTCTATGAAAACTTTTCCTTTGAGCCGAAAGGCAAGTACATCATCAAGGTATGTGACGGTACTGCCTGTCATGTACGTAAGTCCATGCCTGTAAAGGAAGCAATGCTGAAGGAACTTGGACTGAGTCATAAGAAGCATACTACAGATGATATGATGTTTACCGTTGAGACAGTTTCCTGTCTTGGTGCCTGCGGACTTGCACCGACACTGACTGTAAATGATGAAGTTCACCCGAAGATGACTCCTGAGAAGGCTGTTGAGCTTTTAAATGAATTGAGAGGTGAGAGCGTATGAGTATAACCAGTATGGAAGATCTGAAAAACAAACAGGCTGAGGTTAAGAAGAATCTTGATGGCTATACCTGCCGTGTTCTCGTCTGTTCCGGTACCGGATGTATTGCTTCCGGTGCTCAGAAGATTTATGAAGAAATGTCAAGACTCTGTGAGGGAATCGAGGGTGTTGCGGTTGAGATGCAGAAGGATGTTCCTCATGTAGGAATCGTTAAGACCGGATGCCAGGGATTATGTGAACTTGGTCCTCTTATGAGAATTGAGCCCTATGATTATCAGTATGTACATGTTCAGGTAGACGACTGTCGCGAGATCGTAGAGAAGACCGTGATCTGCGGACTGCCTGTTGAGCGTCTGTTTTATCGTCATAATGATGAGGCCTGTCCACATCCCAGTGACATTCCGTTCCTGAACCAGCAGACAAGGATCGTTCTTGAGAACTGTGGCAAGATCGATGCAGAGTCCATTGATGAATATATTTCCGTAGGCGGATTTTCCGCTATGGCGAAGGCTTTCTTTGAGATGACCCCACAGGGTGTTATCGACGAGATCTCGAAGTCTGGTCTCCGCGGCCGTGGCGGTGCAGGCTTCCCTGCAGGCAAGAAATGGTCACAGGTTGCACGCCAGCCGGAAAAAGTCCGTTATGTAGTATGTAACGGTGATGAGGGTGACCCGGGAGCATTTATGGATGGTTCCGTAATGGAAGGTGATCCTTACAAGATGATCGAGGGTATGGTGATCGCTGCCTATGCAGTAGGTGCAGAAGATGGTTATATTTATGTGCGTGCCGAATATCCTCTTTCTGTACAGAGACTTCGAATGGCTATTGAGCAGGCAGAGTCCTATGGCCTTCTTGGTAATAATATCCTTGGTTCCGGTATTAATTTCCACTTACATATCAATCGCGGTGCCGGAGCGTTCGTATGTGGTGAAGGTTCTGCCCTGACTGCTTCTATCGAAGGCAACAGAGGTATGCCTCGAGTAAAACCTCCGAGAACGGTTGAGCAGGGTCTGTGGGGTAAGCCTACCGTCCTCAATAACGTAGAGACCTACGCCAACGTACCGAAGATAATCCTTCAGGGTGCTGACTGGTTCCACACCATCGGTACAGAGGGAAGCCCTGGAACAAAGACTTTCTCACTTACCGGTTCCATTGAGAACACCGGTCTTATCGAGGTTCCAATGGGAACAAGCCTCCGTCATATCATTTATGACATCGGTGGTGGTCTTAAGAGTGGTGCTGCATTTAAGGGTGTACAGATCGGTGGTCCTTCCGGTGGATGTCTGATCGACGATCAGATCGATCATCCGCTTGATTTTGATTCTGTTAAGAAGCTGGATGCCATCATGGGTTCCGGTGGACTTGTTGTTATGGATGAGAATACCTGTATGGTAGAGGTTGCGCGTTTCTTCATGAGCTTTACACAGCGTGAGAGCTGTGGTAAATGTGTTCCCTGCCGTGAGGGTACCAAACGTATGCTTGAGATCCTGGAGAGAATCGTCGCAGGTAAGGGTGAGCTTTCCGATCTGGATGAGCTGGAAGAGCTTGCAAACATGGTTCAGAGCATGGCCCTGTGCGGACTCGGTAAGAGTGCACCGCTTCCGGTCATCAGTACTCTGAAGCGTTTCCGTGACGAATATGTAGAGCATATCGTAGATAAGAAATGTCGTGCGAAGGTCTGCACGGCGCTCCGTCAATTCCATATCAATCCTGAGTTCTGTATCGGCTGCGGCAAGTGTGCAAAGAACTGTCCGGCTGGTGCGATTTCAGGAAAGATCAAGCATCCACATGTAATCAACAACGACGTATGTATCAAATGCGGATCCTGTAAGGATAACTGTAACTTTGATGCGATTTATGTGGAAGCATAGAAGGGAGGATATCTTATGGGTACAATGACAATTGACGGAAGAAAAGTAGAATTTACCGACGAAAAAAATGTCCTGACAGTCATCAGGAATGCCGGTATCAATATCCCCACACTGTGCTATCATTCAGAGGTTTCCACATTTGGTGCCTGTCGTCTCTGTACAGTTGAGGATGACAGAGGTAAGACATTTGCCTCCTGTTCCGAGCAGCCGAGAGACGGAATGGTTATCTATACCAACTCCGGCCGTATTAAGAAATATCGTAAACTGATTGTGGAATTACTTCTTGCAGCACATTGCCGTGACTGTACAACCTGTGTAAAGAGCGGCGAATGTATCCTGCAGGAGCTGGCACATCGCCTTGGCGTGCGGGATATCCGTTTTGAAAATACAAGAGAACAGCACGAGATCGATGACAGTTCACCGTCCATCATCCGTGATCCGAACAAATGTATCCTCTGCGGCAACTGTGTACGTGCCTGCGAGGAACTTCAGGGAATCGGAGCTCTTGGATTCGCATTCCGTGGAACAGAGGCCATGGTCATGCCTGCATTCAATAAAAAGATTGCTGAGACACAGTGTGTAAACTGTGGTCAGTGCCGTGTTTACTGTCCGACAGGAGCCATCTCCATTCGTACACATATGGATGAGGTTTGGGATGCACTTGCGGACAAGGATACCCGTGTGGTTGCCCAGATTGCGCCGGCAGTCCGTGTAGCAGTTGGTGATCACTACGGCCTCACAAAGGGCAGGAGCGTTATGGGCAAGATCGTCAACGCACTCCACAGAATGGGCTTTGATGAAGTATACGATACCACATTCAGCGCCGATCTTACTATTATGGAAGAGACCAAGGAGTTCCTAAACAGAGTGGAGAAGGGTGAGAATCTTCCGCTTCTGACTTCCTGCTGTCCTGCATGGGTGAAGTTCATCACAGATCAGTATAAGGAATATGTTCCGAACATTTCTACCTGCCGTTCCCCACAGGGAATGATGTCTGCGGTTATCAAGGAATACTTCCGTGATCCGGAGCATGCAGCAGGCAAGAAGACCGTTATGGTTTCCATTATGCCATGTACAGCCAAGAAGGCAGAGGCAATCCGCCCCAACAGCTTTACCGATGGCGAGCAGGATACCGATATCGTTATCACAACCACAGAGCTTCTCCGCATGATCGATAACTTTGGTCTTGATTTTGCAACACTGGATCCGGAAGCATGCGATATGCCGTTTGGATTTGGTTCCGGCGGTGGCGTTATCTTCGGTGTTACCGGTGGTGTTACCGAGGCAGTTCTTCGAAGACTGAGCCCGGATCACAGCAAGGAAGCCATGCATGAGATTGCAGAGTGCGGTGTTCGTGGTGAAGAGGGAATCAAGGAATTTACCGTACCGTACAAGGGAATGGATATCAATGTATGCGTAGCCAGTGGCCTTGCAAATGCAAGAACCGTTATGGAACGTGTAAAGAACGGCGAGGCAAACTATCATCTGATCGAGGTTATGGCATGCCGCCGTGGATGTATCATGGGTGGTGGTCAGCCGACCAGATCCGGTGACAGGACCAAGGCAGCCAGAGCAAGAGGTCTGTACAATGCAGACAATACCATGATCATCAAGAAATCCGATGAGAACCCACTGGTTCTGGAGCTTTATGAGGGACTCCTCAAAGGCAAAGAGCATCATCTGCTTCACAATGAGTTCTATATCAAAGACTGATATGAGGAATACAAAGAGCTGCTGTTCCCGGTGAACAGCAGCATATAAGAAGCCTTCCGGGCATATACTGTGGTATGCGGGAACTGTCTTTTTTAAGACGTTTCCCGGAACTTACAGGCCAGTATATGCAGGGAGGCTTTTTTATATGGAAAACTTTCAGGTTTACCGTGATATCCAGGCGCGGACGGGCGGGGATATCTACATAGGGGTTGTGGGACCGGTCCGTACAGGAAAATCCACATTCATCCGGAGATTTATGGAGCTGATAGCACTGCCATCGATCAGCGAGGGAAAAAGAGCAGAACTTCAGGATGAACTGCCATTAAGCGGTGCCGGAAAAATGATCACCACCGTAGAACCCAAATTTATTCCAAAAGAAGCAGTGGAAGTATCCATAGGGGAAAACCAGAAAATCCGGGTAAAACTCATTGACTGTGTAGGCTTTCTGGTAAAGGATGCATCCGGAAATGTGGAAGAAGGCAGGGAGCGGATGGTCAAAACTCCCTGGCAGGAAAAAGCAATCCCGTTCCATGATGCAGCCCGCATTGGAACGGAAAAAGTGATCAGCCAGCATTCCACCATTGGGATTGTAGTCACAACAGACGGAAGTTTCGGGGAGATTCCCAGAGAAAATTTTATCCCGGCAGAGGAACAGACCATAAAAGAGCTGAAAGTCCAGGGAAAACCCTTTCTGATCCTGGTAAACTCCCAGACTCCCTACAGTGAGGAAACCGGAAAAACTGTAAAACATCTGGAAGAGAAATTTGGAGTATCCGTTCTGGCAGTCAACTGTGAACAGCTTCGAAAAGAGGATGTGACCAGAATCCTGGAGAAGATCCTTTATGAATTCCCGGTCAGTGAGATAGAGCTTTTTGTTCCCAGATGGGTGGAGATGCTTTCTCCGGAACATGAGGTAAAGGCGGCTCTGTTAAATGAGATTCGGGAAAAGATGACCAGACTTACTCATGTGCGTGATGTAAGCAGAGAATCAGTATATCTGGAAAGTCCATATGTGGAAGATACATTGCTTGAGCAGGTCAGTCTTTCCGATGGAAAAGTCCGTATCCGGATCGCAGTAAAAGACATTTATTATTATCAGATGCTCAGTGAAATGAGCGGGATATCCATGGAAAGCGAATATGAACTGATCCAGACCATAAAAGAGCTTGCCGGTATGAAGGAACAATTTGTAAAAGTCCAGGCTGCCCTGGAAGCGGTAAAAGGAACGGGGTATGGGGTTGTGGTGCCTGAGCTTTCCGAGATCACTATTGAGGAACCTGAGGTGATCCGTCAGGGAAATAAATTCGGAGTAAAGATCCGGTCAAAAAGTCCGTCCATTCATATGATCCGGGCGGGAATCGAAACGGAGATCGCTCCGATCGTTGGTACAGAACAGCAGGCGGAGGACCTGATAAAGTATATCAGAGAAAGCCCGGAGCGAGGGGAAAGTATCTGGGAGACCAATATTTTCGGAAAATCCATCCAGCAGCTGGTGGAAGACGGAATCCGGAACAAGCTGGCCATGATCAGCGAAGAAAGTCAGGTGAAGCTTCAGGATACTATGAAGAAGATCGTAAATGACAGCAAAGGCGGACTGGTGTGTATCATCATATGAATGGAGAATAGAATTGCAAAGCAAAAAGGACGTTCTTCAGCAGACGTCCTTTTTTTGATGTTGTTTTTTCCATTCTGCGATAAACTGAAGCTGTTCCTGGTCAGATAGTTCCTGGGAAGCGGCGTCATTTCCTGCAGCGGCACAGCAGAAAAGAACAAAGATCTGGAGTCCGAAGAATACAAGAAAAAAGAGAAGCATAGAAAAACCTCCTTTATTTTTCAGATATGTTAAGTATTGGAGGAGATAATGTATTTTATACATTATATTGCAAGAAAATCAGAGCAATGCTATAATTATCACCGGGTATGAAGATTTTTAAAACAGGAGGAAAAGAAACCATGAAAAAGAGAAGATTCGCACAGCTTGTTCTCATGATTACGATGCTGTTTTGCCTGACATTTGGCACAGTGTGTGCGCAGGCGGCAACAACAGCAACCACAACAACCGCAAAAGCAGCTGTTAAAAATGGCTGGAAAAAAGAGGGCGGTCAGTATTATTACTACATCAAAGGTAAAAAAGTTACCAACAAATTAAAAAAGATCAATGGTGCGATATATTATTTAGGCTCGAATGGTGCAAGAAAGACCGGATGGTATACAGTAAAATCCGGAAATACCTACAAAACCATGCAGTTTGCTTCCAACGGAAAATACACTGGGAAATCCAAAAAAGCAAATGCAGAACTGATCAAGATGACAGATTCAGTGCTTCGCAGCCAGAAGATTTCTGCAAGTCTGACTACAACTGCGCAGAAAAAAACGGCTCTTCAGAAATTGTTTAACTATTCCAAAAAATACGGATATATGAGAATGAAGGGCTTTGACGGAAAACCTTTGCAGTTTACAAAAGGTAAAAGCCAGATGTTTGCATATCTGACCATGGGAATGGAAAAAGGAAACTGCTACGGTGTTGCATCAGCCTTTGCAGTACAGGCTAAACGTGCAACAGGACTTCCGGTCCGTGTATGCTGGGGAAAAAGTAATGTATTTAATAAAAATAAATGGCAGCCACATGGATGGACAGAGATCAAGATTGGAAATACCTGGTATACATTTGATGCAAATGCAGCAGGAAACAAATCCAGAAAAGATGTTAAATATTATATGCAGAAATCTTCATCCATGAAAAAATACTATAAAACTGAAGGAAAAGAAGATATCGTTCTCTAAAGAACAGGAGCAGATCATGAAAAAGTGGACAAAGAAGATCCTGGCAGCAGTACTTTGTCTGATGATGCTCCAGATACCGGCAGCTGAACCGCTTATTGCGGTTCAGACTGTACAGGCAGCATCTACAGCCAAGGCAGCCAAGGTAAAAAACGGTCTCAAAAAAGAGGGCGGACAATACTACTATTATGTGAAGGGAAAAAAAGTAAAGAATACATGGAAAACCGTGACTGTCGCTAATAAGACTACCGGCAAAAAAATGACATACAGATACTATTTTTCCAACACCGGAAAGGCTTATAAAGGTGGAACATTCTTCGGGGAGAACTATCTCCTTGTAAAAAAGATCGGCGGGAAATACTATGGATTTAACCGGTATGCACAGATGGTAAAAGGCGTTTATTATTCCGCATATGGACAGTCCAGAGCCGGATTTTATGCTTTTAATACAAAAACCGGTGTATACGATGCCAGAACATCTTCAAGATTAAGGAAAGCATTTGT
Source organism: Blautia sp. MSK.18.38 (assembly GCF_024460535.1). Taxonomy (NCBI): domain Bacteria; kingdom Bacillati; phylum Bacillota; class Clostridia; order Lachnospirales; family Lachnospiraceae; genus Blautia; species Blautia sp. MSK.18.38. Next base: position 39,515 of record NZ_JANFYP010000003.1, read on the forward strand.
AAGAGAAAAGAGTTCTGCAGCACTGCGGAAAGCCCTTGGCAGACCTCTTCGTACCAGAAAGACAGATGGCTGTTATGGTGACGGACAGGAATATCTGTTGGAATACACAAGATTCTGGGTCAATACATACAAAGACAAAAAAGGGAAGGAAATCGTACTGGACGTGATCAGCAAATAAGATTCGCCAGACCGATAAATAAATAGAATTATGGTTTTCAGTTCAATGGTATTTCTGTGTGTATTTCTTCCGGCTGCTTTTTGTCTGCATCTCCTTTTACCTGGGATGCGGGCCAAAAATTTTTTGCTTGTAGTGGCAAGTCTGGTCTTTTATGCATACGGAGAACCGATTTATGTAATATTACTGGTTGCTTCATCGGCGGGCAACTATATTTTAGCGCGTCTGACAGGGGAATGTCCGAAGATCCGTAAGCTCACAATGACATTGGCTGTGGTGATAAATCTCGGTCTTCTTGTGATCTTTAAATATTCCGGATTTCTGGTGGAGACATTTAATTCTGTTACCGGTGCCGGAATTCCGGTTCCGCATGTCCGGATGCCGATCGGAATATCGTTTTTTACTTTTCAGGCACTTTCCTACGTGATCGATGTTTATCGGGGAGATGCTTCGGTTCAGAAGAATTTCGGAAAGGTGCTTCTGTATATCTCATTTTTCCCACAGCTGATCGCGGGACCTATCGTCAAGTATCATGATGTGGAGGCGGAGATCAATAATCGTAAGCAGACACCGGAGGAAATCGGAAAAGGAATCCGGCGTTTCATTGCAGGTTTGAGTAAAAAGATTCTTATCGCCAACACAATGGGACTTGTGGCGGATAATCTCTTTGGTGCGGCAGCAACCGGAATCACTGGTCCGGGTGCTTGGCTGGGCGCAGTTTCCTATATGCTGCAGATCTATTTTGATTTCAGCGGCTACAGTGATATGGCGCTGGGACTCGGAATGATGTTTGGATTTCATTTCCATGAGAATTTTGATTATCCTTATATTTCTGCCAGTATCCGTGAATTCTGGAGAAGATGGCATATGTCTCTTTCAGGATGGTTTAAGGAATATCTGTATATTCCGTTAGGGGGAAACCGCAGAGGGAAATTCCGTACAGTGGTCAATAAAATGATCGTTTTTGTGTGTACAGGTATCTGGCATGGTGCCTCCTTTAATTTTCTGTTCTGGGGAATTTATCATGGCTTTTTCCTGATGCTGGAAGAGTATATCCCATTTATCGGGAAAAAGGGCGGAAAACTCAAGAGCTTTTTTCAGCATGTCTATGCACTTCTGGTAGTTTGTGTTGGCTTTGTGTTTTTCCGTGCGGACACTATGAAGCAGGGATGCTTCTGGATCAGAGAAATGTTTACGGATTTTGGATGGAAGGCTTCCGCAATGAGCCTTACACTGCAGCAGCTGACACCGGTATATCTTGTAACGCTGGCAGCGGCACTGGTCGCAGCAGTTCCGGTAAACAGCATGCTGAAAAAGTATAAATGGTATGAAGGCTTTACCTATGTATTAAGTCTGGCTGGTTTTGCGCTTTGTGTATTGAGCCTTGCCGGCGGAACCTATAATCCGTTCATCTATTTTCGATTTTAAGAGGAGGCAGAAAACATGAAAAAATTGCAGGTGCTTTATATTACTGCATTTTTTGCAGCTTGTCTTGTGCCATCTCTGGGGATGGCGGTGACAAAGCAGGAAGCATCGTCTGAAAACCGAAGACTGGCTGAGTTTCCTGAACTGAAAAAAGAAAACGAGATCAATACCCGTTGGCTGCCGGAAGCAGGCGAATATTTTCAGGAACATTTTGCGTTTCGAAATGAGCTGGTAACGGCAAATGCCCTTCTGAACGGGAAGATTTTCGGAGTATCTACTGCAGATGGTGTGATCCAGGGAACCGATAACTGGCTTTATTATAAGGATTCGCTGGAGGATTATCTTGGAGAGGAGCTTCTTTCCGAGAGAAGCCTTTTTAATATTGCACATACACTGGCCATGATGCAGGAGACATTGAATGAAAAAGGCGTGCAGTTTCTTTTTACTGTGGCACCTAATAAAAACTCACTCTATGGAGAGAACATGCCGTACTATGACAGCCTGAAGGTATCATCGGACAAAAACCTTGTTAATCTTCAGAAATATCTCAGGCAGGAGCAGGTTTCTTACGGAGATCTGTATGAGACTCTTTCAGAAGAGAAAGAAGTTCTTTATCACAAAAGAGATTCACACTGGAACAACAAGGGTGCTGCAGTTGCGGCGGAAACATTGCTGTCTTCTCTGAAAAAGGAGCATGTTTCCTATAAGGAGGAACCCTATACTATAAAAACAGATTTCACAGGAGATCTGGATGAGATGCTGTATCCTCTTGCAACGACACCGGAAGAGGAAGTTTATTATGACAGACAGACAACATTTGCCTATGTGGGAGAAGTGGTAAGTAATTTTGATCCGAAGATCACAACGGTAAATCCTGTGAAGGAAGGAAGTCTGGTCATGTTCCGTGATTCTTTTGGTAATGCACTGCTTCCGTTTATGGCAGATGCTTATTCCAGTGCGTATTTTTCCAGAGGAGTACCTTACCAGATGAGTGAAGTGGATGAGAAGAATGCAGATACTGTGATCGTGGAACGGGCAGAGCGTTTTCTCCCGGAAATGGCACAGTCACCGCCGATCATGGAAGGACCGGAGTGTCAGGTGAATGTTACGGAAGAAGATACGGTTCCTGCCGGTGCCGGAGCAGTTCAGTGCGAGATCCAGGGAAATCTGGAAAAGATCACAGGTTGTATTGAAGAAAAATATCTGGATATAGACAGCAGGATTTATATAAGATTGAACCATGATAAGATTTATGAAGCATTTCCGATGGATGTTTCCACAGAAGATGGAAAAACGGACAGCAGCGGTTTTTGCTTATATCTGGACCGTTCACTTCTTGCAGCAGACGGAAATCAGATCGAAATTCTTACAGGCAACAAAGATTCAGCCCGTATAATAGGCGGACTGACACTATAAAGGAGGATATAAGAAATGAGAAAAAAAACAGTACAGGTGCTTTTAGGGGCAGCATTGATCGCAGCGATGTGTCTGGGGGCACCGACAGCTGCTTTTGCAGGCGAGACAACGACAAAGGAGGAAACCGCAGAGAAAACTGGCGATAAAGATTCCGCAGAAGAAAAAGAGACCGCAGAGGATTTTCAGATCGGAGAGCTTACAGTAAAAAATCAGAGCGGACTTGAGGTGAAATCCGCAGAGCTTCAGGATGCAAAAGAGGATGACAGCAAAAAGAAAGACTCCAAGGATGCGGCAGGTCAGGATCTAGTGATCACCATGAAAGATGGTACAGAGCATACCTTCCGGAATGTGACACCGGATGACTGGAAAGAACCTGTTTTTTATAATGAGTATGAGATCCTTTATATTTCCTACACGGATGAAAAAGGAAAATCTCAGGAAGCGCTGGAAGATGCGAAGGAGACTGAGCTGGAAGAAGCTGCCACTACCTATGCAAAATCCAATGTAAATATCCGTGAAAAAGCGGATACAAAATCAAAATCCCTGAAAGTAACATCTCTTGGAACCGAGTTCAAGGTAACCGGTGTATGCCCTGGATGGCTGAAGGTTGAAGGAGATGGTGTTAAGGGATATGCGGCACATACATACTTCACTTCCAATAAAGATGAGATCGACAAGCTGGTAGCAGAGCAGAAAGCAGCTGAAGAGAAAAAAGCGGCAGAGGCAAAAGCGGCATCAGACGCACAGGCGGCAGCAGAAGCGCAGGCAGCGGCGGACGCACAGGCAGCGGCAGACGCGCAGGCAGCAGCGGACGCACAGGCAGCGGCAGAGGCACAGGCAGCGGCAGACGCACAGGCAGCGGCAGAGGCACAGGCAGCAGCAGAGGCAGCAGCATCAGAACCTACCGAGGTTAGCCGTCAGGCCTATGATGACTGTGACGGAAGTGGCCATGGCTACTATGAGATCACCTATTCTGACGGAAGTGTGAGATACGAAGAGTATTGATCAGAATGAACGATAAGGAAAGATATGTATGAAAAGAGTAAAATTGTTTTTTATGGCGATGGTCATGCTTTTTGCGGTGCAGATCTGCACGGTTTCCGTAACCTGTGAGACGCAGGCAGCAACTACTACGGCAACTGTAAAGAAGAAAACCGGTCTCTACAGAGAAAAAGGAAAATATTACTACTACACCAAGGGCCGAAAGATCAGAAACCAATGGAAGACCGTAAAGGGAAAACGGTATTATTTCGGGCCTAAATATTATGCGTTAACTTACCATAACAAGATCGGTTCCAGGATCTATGTGTTTGATACTGCAGGACGCCTTTTGAACGGAAAGACGTCACGTATCGTAAATGTAGGAAAATATTCCTATTACGTAAATAAGTATGGAAATCCTTCAAAGGGTTGGCTGTGTCTTCCGGACAAAAATCTTTACTATGCGGATTCCTGGGGACGTTTTTACAAAAACCGTACGCTGGAGGGAATCCGGTTCAACGGGAAGGGACAGGCTGTAAAAAATGATATGCGCAGCCTGAAGCTGCATTGTATAGGTGTGGTCCAAAATATTACAAGAAGTGGAATGTCCAAAAGCCAGAAGCTGCAGGCGTGCTGGAGTTATGTGATAAATAATACCTATTATTCATCTGCCTATTATCCGGATTTAAATCAGAATGACTGGTGGAGAATGACTGCGTGGAGAACGCTTGCTACAGGAAAGGGAAATTGTTATGGCTATGCCTGTGCATTTGCCGCACTGGCAAGAGAGATCGGATATGATCCATATGTGGTATGTGGTCGTGTTCCGGGAACCAGAGATGGAGCCGGAGATGGCTTTACAAGACATAGCTGGGTGATCATAAACGGACTTCATTATGACCCGGAAGGACAGGCTAAGGGCTGGCATACCGGTGTTTATGGAAGCTACAGCTACGGAATGGACAATCAGATCCAGAAAACAGTTAATTTCCGTACAGGAAGAGGAAACTAAATAAAATATACAGCAAAGATCCCGGGGATTCAGATGTAAGATCCCGGGGTCTTTTTATATAAAACGAGTAGCGGGAAAGATGTCCGCAGAATAAGCTAAAGAAAGGTCAGCTGTCCGACGGGAGAGCTTTGGAAAGGTATAAAAGGATGTATACAGGAAAAGGGATAGGCGTGGCGGTTCTGGACACCGGTATTTTTCCTCATATAGATTTTGGCAGCCGTATTTCCGTGTTTCGTGATTTTACAGGAGTCAGACGCAGCCCATATGATGATAACGGACATGGGACTCATGTCAGCGGGATCCTTGCAGGGGACGGAACTGCATCAGGTGGAAAATATAAAGGGGCTGCACCTGGCTGCAGTATCGCTGCTCTGAAGGTTCTGGATCGTTTCGGGAACGGAAGCAGGGAGGATGTGATGCGGGCATTTCGGTGGATCATGGAGTTTGGAAGCATTTATCATATCCGTATCGTTAATATTTCAGTGGGAACAACATCCCGGGATCATAAGGAACAGACAGATCTTCTTGAAGGAGTGGAAAAACTTTGGGATCTGGGATTTGTGGTGGTAGCTGCAGCAGGAAATCAGGGACCGGGGGCCGGCACGGTAACAGCACCGGGAAGCAGCCGGAAGATCATTACCGTAGGCTCCAGTGATATGCTGAATGGCAGAAAGGCAGTTTCCGGAAGAGGCCCTACTTTTGACTGTGTGTGCAAACCGGATCTGGTAGCGCCGGGAAGCCAGGTCATTGCCTGTGCACCGGGACTGCCGTACTCATATGGGCTCAAAAGCGGAACCTCCATGTCGACGCCTCTGGTGTCAGGAGGGATCGCCTGCCTTCTGGAAAAAGATCCCCGGCTTTCTAATGTAGAGGTAAAGATGTTGTTAAGAGAAAATGCAGAAGATATGGGACTTCCCAGAAATCAGCAGGGATGGGGGAAATTTAACTGTGAAAAACTGTTGGCAGGCTGAATTATTATACAATTCTTATAAACATAGTGTGGTAAAGCACAAAAGCGTTGACGGAACCGGAAAATATGAGTACAATGTACAGTAAAAGTGCTGAAGAAAGATTCTAAAGGAAAGAGTACCTGGAATCCGAACAGGAGAATAAACCTCAAAAGGAGAAAATAATATGGAAAAAATCAAAATGCAGACACCTTTAGTTGAGATGGATGGAGACGAGATGACACGTATCCTGTGGCAGATCATCAAGGATGAACTTCTCACACCGTATCTGGAACTGAATACAGAATATTATGATCTTGGTCTTGAGCACAGAAATGAGACAGATGATCAGGTTACCATTGATGCAGCAGAAGCAACCAAGAAATACGGAGTAGCCGTAAAATGTGCCACGATCACGCCAAACGCAGCCAGAATGGAAGAGTATGACCTGAAAAAAATGTACAAGAGTCCAAACGGAACGATCCGTGCTATTCTTGATGGAACTGTATTCCGTGCGCCGATCGTTGTAAAGGGAATCGAGCCATGTGTAAAGAATTGGGTGAAACCGATTACACTTGCACGTCATGCATATGGAGATATCTATAAGAATACAGAATTTTATATTGACAAGCCGGGAGATGCATATCTTGTATTTGAGGGCGAAGACGGAGAAGAGCGTAAGGAGCTGATCCAGCATTTTGATGGAGCAGGTGTTCTCCGTGGCATGCATAATCTTGATGATTCCGTAAAGAGCTTTGCGAGAAGCTGCTTTAATTATGCACTGGACACAAAGCAGGATGTATGGTTCGGAAGCAAGGATACCATTTCCAAAACATACGATGGAAGATTTAAAGAGATTTTCCAGCAGATCTTTGATGCAGAGTTTAAGGATAAATTTGAGGAAGCCGGCCTGACCTATTTTTACAGTCTGATCGATGATATCGTAGCCCGTGTTATGAAGGCAGAAGGCGGTTTTATCTGGGCATGCAAGAACTATGACGGAGATGTTATGAGCGACATGGTATCTTCCGCATTTGGCTCTCTTGCCATGATGACCTCTGTACTGGTATCCCCGAAGGGATATTTTGAGTATGAGGCTGCCCACGGAACAGTTCAGAGACACTATTATCGTCATCTTGAGGGAAAAGAAACATCCACAAACTCTGTTGCAACGATCTTTGCATGGACAGGAGCTCTCCGCAAGAGAGGCGAGCTGGACGGAAATGAAGCACTTGCTGATTTTGCAGGAAAACTGGAAAAAGCAACACTGGATACCATTGAAAGCGGAAAGATGACCAAGGATCTTGCACTGATCACTTCCCTGAAAGAGGTACAGGTATTGAACAGCAAAGAGTTTATCCTTGCTGTAAAGACAAAACTGGATGAACTGATGGCATAAATAACAGGAATTTCAGAATTTCAAGTAATTTCATAAAAAATAAAAAACTGCACCGGAAGATCCAGGGATGGATCACGGTGCAGTTTTTTTATGAGGGATATATATGGATCATCTGATCTCTGTCAGATCGAAGCGTTCATGGCCTGCTGTACATGTTCCACAAGGATCTGCCGGACCTGGGGATATTCGCCAAGTCCCTTCAGTACAGGGGTGACTTCATATCCTTCGGAAGAAAGACGGTTCATCCAGGAGTCCGGATCTGCACCGGCCAGATCGTTCTGTGCATGGTCGCCGGCTACGATCATGAAAGGCGCCAGCACGATCTTTTTCGGATGAAAGCTGTCGGCAGCCCGGAGAAGGGAGTCCAGGGCCGGATAGGCTTCTACAGTTCCAAGAAAAATATTTTTATGTCCGGTATCTTTAAAACGGTAATCCAAAGCAGCGTAAACCGTGTTTGCGTAGTGTTCTGTTCCATGTCCCATCAGTACAAGTGCAGTGTCCGGATCCATGTCCCGGAATTCATCTGCAACTACCCGGACGATCGCCTGGTTATCTTCTTCTGTTGTGAGAAGAGGATTTCCGAAAACAATACTGGAAAAACGGTCACGAAAAGAAAGCGCATCGGCTTTCATCTGATCATTTTCGATACCGTTGATCACATGAGTCGGCTGTACGATCACATCGGTGATACCATCCAGAAGCATCTGTTCCAGAGCCTCCTTTACCGTGTGGATCGTAAGACCGTCCCGCTTTTTCAGTTTGGCAATGATCATTTTGCTTGTCCATGCACGGTAGGTGGGACAGGCCGGGAATGCATCGGCAATATCGTGCTCGATGGCCTCGATGGTAAGCTTACGGGTGTTTTCATAGCTTGTGCCGAAACTTACTACTAGGATCGCTTTTTTTGAAGCTGAGTTCATACGGGGATTTCCTCCATCCTGATAATTATGGTGATTATGATAAACTCTTTATATTTCTCCGCTGGAATATAAAGATGATCCGCAATTTCTACCATAAGATATTATAAAAGGGAGGGCTGACATTGTCAATCGTAGTTGACTTTCCTTACGGAAATGTTTATCATTATAAAAGATTGTGGAAACAAAGGAGAAATGTAGGACATGAGTATATTCATGATTGGAATCGATCATAATATGGCACCTGTAGATGTCAGAGCGCAGTTTGCTTTTACCCGTAAAAATACCGGAGAGGCGCTGCATAGGCTGAAAGAAGAAGCTGGGATCTGCGGGTGTATTATTCTGTCGACCTGTAACCGGCTGGAACTGTGGGTAAGTACTGCAGATGAGGAGAAGCCGGACCTGTATCAGTGGCTCTGCTCGTTGAAAGGTGTGCAGGGAGAACAATACCAGAAGTATTTTACCAGCAGAGAAAACGAAGAGGCAGTGGAACATCTTTTTTATCTTACCAGCGGACTGAAATCCCAGATCCTGGGGGAAGATCAGATCCTGACCCAGGTAAAAGAGGCGTTAAGTATGTCAAGGGATGAGTTTACCACAGACAGTGTTCTGGAGGTGCTTTTCCGTATGGCGGTAACTGCAGGCAAGAAGATCAAAACGGAAGTGCCGTTTTCCCATGGAAATCCTTCTGTGATCCATCAGGCCATCCGTTTTCTGGAAGAGGGCGGTTATCATGTTCGCAATAAAGTCTGTATGGTGATCGGAAACGGTGAGATGGGGAAGATGGCTGCCCAGACACTGCGTGAAGCAGGAGCGGATGTGACGGTTACGATCCGTCAGTACAGAAGTGGTGTTGTGAGCATTCCTGTTGGATGCAGCAGGATCAATTATGGCGAGAGAATGGATTATCTGCCGGAGTGTGACCTGGTGGTCAGCGCAACAGCAAGCCCCAATTATACACTGACGGAAGAATTGTTTGAGGATGTACGTGTGGAACGACCTATGATCCTTATCGATCTGGCAGTTCCAAGAGATATTGATCCGGAGATCCGAAAAAAAGATAACATCACACTTTATGATATGGACAGCTTCCGAACCGGCGAGACACCGAAGGAACTTGCAGATAACCTAGAAGCAGCAGGATCCATTGTGAAGGCCCAGATGAACGAATTTTTCCAGTGGCTGGAAGGTCGTGATATCATCCCGCGCATCCAGGAGATCAAAGCGGATGCTGTGGAAGATCTGAACCTGAGGATCGAAAAAATCTTCCGGAAAACTCCTATGGAGGATTCAGACAGAGAAAACCTGAAAAAAGCAGTGGATACTGCAGCCGGAAAGGTTGTGAACAAGCTGATCTTCGGGCTTCGGGACAGCCTGAACCAGGATGCTTTTCTGGAATGTGTGGAAGGACTGGAGAAACTTTATGAAGAATAAACCTTATTTCCCCATGTTTATAGACTTGTCCGATAAAAATATCGTTGTGGCAGGTGGTGGTAATATTGCTACCAGAAGAATAAAGACTCTTCTGAAATTTACAAGAAATATCACGGTAGTGGCTACAAAAGTGACCCAGGAGCTTATGGATCTTGGAAAAGCAGGAACTGTAACTTTATATATCCGTCCCGTGAAACGTTCAGACTTTGCCAACGCATATATGGTGATCGCAGCCACCAATGACTGGAAGCTGAATGATGAGATCCACCGTGTCTGTAAGGAGGAAGGCATTTATGTTAATGTAGCCTCCGACCGGGAAGCCTGTGATTTTTATTTCCCAGGCGTATATATGCGGGATGAAATGGTAGTTGGAGTTACAGCCAGCGGACTGGATCACAAAAAAGCAAAGCGTGTAAGGGAAGAGATCCAGAATGCGCTGGAAAAAGTATTGGGAGAGCAGGATGAAGATGAAGAGAGATAAGATCGTGATCGGCAGCAGAGAGAGTAAGCTTGCAGTGCTGCAGAGCGAAATGGTCCGTGACTACATAAAAGAAAAAAATCCGGATCTGGAAGTGGAAATCCTCACTATGAAAACTACCGGGGATATCATTCTGGATCGTACACTGGATAAGGTTGGCGGAAAAGGGCTTTTTGTAAAGGAGCTGGATAAAGCACTGATAGATGGAAGAAGTATTCTTTCTGTACACAGCCTGAAAGATATGCCTATGGAGGTTCCGGAGGAGCTGCCGCTTCTGGCTTTTTCCAAAAGAGAAGATCCGAGAGACGTACTGGTTCTTCCTGAGGGAGCTTCTGAACTTGATAAAAGCAAGCCCCTTGGATGCTCCAGCTTAAGGAGAACTTTACAGCTTAAAAAACTGTATCCGGATATGGATGTCAGAAGTATCCGCGGAAATCTTCAGACAAGACTCCGGAAGCTGGATGAAGGACAGTACAGTGCATTGATCCTGGCTGCTGCCGGCCTTAAGAGACTTGGACTGGAATCCAGGATCAACCGGTATTTTACAGCAGATGAGATCATTCCGGCTGCTGGTCAGGGAATCCTTGCTGTACAGGGAAGAAAAGGGGAAGCTTATGATTTCCTGGAGGGCTACTGTGATAAGGATGCCTGGACCGCGGGAAGTGCGGAGCGTGCTTTTGTAAAGCTCCTGGATGGAGGATGCTCTTCTCCGGTGGCTGCCCATGCGGAAATTCTCGGGGATGAGATCTATCTCAGAGGGCTTTATTATAATGAAAAAGACGGTTCCTATGTAACAGGAACACTGCGTGGCAATAAGGCAGATGCGGAAAGCTTAGGCAGGGAACTGGCAGAAACTCTTCGGAAAAAAGGAGAAAACAGATGAAAACAGGAAAAGTATGGCTGGTAGGAGCGGGTCCTGGCGATATCGGCCTTTTTACATTAAAAGGCCTCAAAGTGCTGGAACAGGCAGATGTGGTCGTCTATGATAGTCTGGTAGGTCAGGGAGTTCTGTCAAGAATCCCGGAAAATGCCAGGCTGATCAATGTAGGCAAACGTGCCAGTCACCATATCATGCGTCAGGAAAATATCAATCAGGTACTTCTTGAGGAGGCACAGCGGGGTCTTCGTGTGGTGCGCCTGAAAGGCGGAGATCCATTCCTCTTTGGAAGAGGAGGAGAGGAGCTGGAGCTTCTTCGGGAGAATGGGATCCCTTATGAGGTTGTTCCGGGTGTTACTTCCTCCATTGCAGTACCGGCATATAACGGGGTTCCGGTAACACACAGGGATTTCTGTTCTTCAGTCCACATTATTACAGGACATAAGAGGGCCGGAGAAGAATATGATATAGACTTCCGGGCACTTGTTGATACAAAGGGAACGCTTGTATTTTTGATGGGCGTGTCCGCACTTCCGGATATCTGCGAGGGTCTGATAGGTGCAGGAATGGAAAAGGACATGCCTGCGGCGATCCTGCAGAAGGGAACTACAGCAGGTCAGAAACGGATCGTAGCAACAGTTTCTACCCTGGAAGAAGAGGTGAAACGCCAGGGGATCGAGACACCGGCGATCATTGTGGTGGGTAAGGTATGTACACTGGCAGAGAAGTTTGGCTGGTATGAAGAACTGCCGCTTTCAGGATGGAAGGTCCTTGTCACAAGACCGAAGGAGCTTGTTTCCAGAACTGCGGACATGCTTCGTGAAAAAGGCGCGGAGGTTCTGGAGCTTCCGGCGATCCGTACTGTCCCCATGGAAGACCAGAGCCGTCTCTATAAAGCGCTGGATCACCTGGAGGAATATCAGTGGCTTGTATTTACCAGCCCTACAGGTGTAAGGGTATTTTTTGAAGAACTGATCCGCCATGGAAAAGATATCCGTGCCATGGGAAATGCCCGTCTGGCCGTGATCGGGGAAGGAACAAAAAAGGCCCTGCAGGAAAGAGGTCTGCTGGCAGATTTTGTGCCGTCGGTATATGACGGGGATACTCTTGGAAAGGAACTTTCAGAGCTTCTTTCCGGTGGAGAAAAGATACTTATCCCGCGGGCAGAAAAGGGTAATGAAAAGCTCACCGCATTTCTTGCACAGGCAGGCGCTGTGGTCGAGGATGTTCCGACCTATCAGACTCTTTACGAAAAGAGCCAGCTCATCGATGAGAAGAAGGAATTTGAAACAGGACAGATCAGCTGTGCGGTGTTTACAAGTGCCTCCACTGTGAAGGGATTTGTAGAGGGAACAAAAGGACTGGATTATTCAAAGGTTAAGGCGGCCTGCATCGGCAGACAGACGAAGGCGGCTGCTGAGAGCTTTGGAATGAAAGCATATATGTCAGAAAAAGCCACCATTGACAGTCTTGTCAAGCTGGTGGAGGATATGAAAAGGAGCGAATGATCATGGAACTGACAAAAAGACCAAGAAGATTAAGAGGTAGCGAAAACCTTCGTAAGATGGTACGTGAGACAAGAATGGATAAATCTTCTCTTATGTATCCTATGTTCGTAATGGAAGGAGAAAATAAGGAAGAAGAAATTCCGTCCATGACCGGGCAGTACCGTTACAGCCTGGACCGTCTTCCGTATAAACTGGAACAGCTTTCCAAAGCCGGTGTAGGCAGTGTGATGTTTTTTGGTATTCCTGACCATAAGGATGAAGTGGGCAGCGGTGCCTATGATCCGGAGGGGATCGTTCAGAGAGCTCTTCGCATTGCAAAAGAGAAATTTCCGGAGCTTTATTATGTAACAGATGTATGTATGTGTGAGTACACTTCCCATGGCCATTGCGGCGTTCTCTGCGGTTATGATGTGGACAATGACAAGACGCTGGAGCTTCTTGCAAAAACAGCACTTTCCCACGTGGAGGCAGGTGCAGATATGGTTGCTCCGTCTGATATGATGGATGGTCGTGTTGCAGCGATCCGTCAGTGTCTGGACAAGGCCGGACATTATACAACACCGATCATGTCCTATGCAGTAAAATATGCTTCTGCATTTTATGGCCCGTTCCGTGAGGCAGCAGATTCTGCTCCGTCTTTTGGGGACAGAAAAAGCTACCAGATGGATCCTCACAACAGCAGAGAAGGGCTGAAAGAGGCACTTGCAGATGTGGAAGAGGGTGCAGATATCATCATGGTAAAACCGGCTCTTGCATACCAGGACATGATCTGGCAGGTAAAGGAGATCACAAACGTTCCGGTTGCCGCATACAGTGTCAGTGGTGAGTATGCAATGGTAAAAGCAGCAGCTGCAAACGGCTGGATCGACGAAGAAAGGATCGTGGGTGAGATGGCTACAGGAGCATTCCGTTCCGGCGCGCAGATCTATCTTACCTATTATGCGGAGCTTCTGGCGAGACTTATGGATGAAGGGAGGATCGGCTGATGACAAGATCAGAACAGTTATTTGAGCGTGCGGTAAAAAGAATCCCGGGAGGCGTAAACAGCCCGGTAAGATCTTACGGAGCCATCGGTGAGGCACCTCGTTTTATTGAAAAAGCAGATAAATGCTACATCTATGATGTAGATGGAAACCGTTATGTGGATTACATTGATTCCTGGGGCCCGATGATCTTGGGACATAATTTCCCGGAGATCCGCGAGAGTGTGATCAAGGCCTGCGAAAATGGCCTGAGCTTTGGCTGTGCTACAGGAATCGAAGTAGAGATCGCAGAATTTATCTGTGAACATATTCCACATGTAGATATGATCCGTATGGTAAACTCAGGAACAGAAGCTGTTATGAGTGCCATCCGTGCAGCAAGAGGTTTTACCGGAAAAGACAAGATCATCAAATTTGCAGGTTGCTATCACGGACACAGTGACTGCCTTCTGGTAAGTGCCGGCTCCGGTGTCATGGCAAGTGGTATTCCGGATAGCGCCGGTGTTCCGAAGGGCTGTACACAGGATACCATGACGGCTACCTACAATGATGCCGCCAGTGTGGAAGCACTTCTCAAACAGGAAGAGGGAAATGTGGCAGCCGTGATCGTGGAGGCAGTAGGAGCAAACATGGGTGTGGTTCCTCCGAAACCAGGTTTCTTAAAGCGGCTTCGTGAGCTTTGCGATGAGCATAATTGTCTGCTGATCTTTGATGAAGTGATCACAGGCTTTCGACTTGCCTTTGGCGGAGCAGCAGAGTATTTTGGTATCCGTCCGGATCTTGTCACCTACGGGAAAATAATCGGCGCAGGAATGCCGGTAGGCGCTTATGGCGGACGTAAGGAGATCATGGATCTGATCTCACCATGTGGTCCTGTATACCAGGCAGGTACCTTAAGCGGAAACCCGGTTGCCATGGCTGCAGGTTTCACACAGCTGAAATATCTCTATGAGCATCAGGAAATCTACAAAGATCTGTCTGCCAAAGGTGAGAAGCTTTACGGCGGCTTGAAGAAGATCGTGGAGGAAAAAGGTCTTCCATATCAGGTAAACTATGATTCTTCTCTGGCAAGTATTTTCTTTACAGACCAGGAGGTAAAAGACTATGTTTCTGCAAAAACATCCAACCTGGAGCTTTTTGCAAAATATTTCAAGGGAATGCTGAAACGAGGCATTCATCTTGCACCTTCCCAGTTTGAGGCGATGTTCCTTTCCACAGCGCATACAGATGAAGTAATTGATGAAACTCTGGAAGCAATGAGAGGCGCTTTGGGAGATCTGTAAAGAGGCGTAATGGATGCGCAGGAGCCGATCCATTTGCGTGGATTATGTGTGAACGCCATAGTGAACGGTAGCTTTGCATAAAAAATTGCACAAAAGATAACAGGATGGTAACTTGTTCTTGCAGAAGCTTTGTGATAAAATAAACACAAAAATACGTAACCAATGTAAAAAGCAGGAGGCCAGAACTTATGGGAAAAAAGAAGTACGTGGCTTACGTGGGAACATATACCCATGGAACCAGTAAGGGAATTCAGGTATACGATGTAGATGTAGAAAAAGGAACACTCACAGAACGAAGCGAAGTGGAAGTTAGCAATGCTTCTCATCTGGCAGTATCAAAAAACGGTAAATATCTGTATTCCATTGAGGATGAGGGTGTAGCTGTATTTGAAAGAGACAAGAACGGTGATCTTACCCGCCTCAACAGTGTGGATATCAACGGAATGCGAGGCTGCTATCTTGCAACAGATGTGGACGGAAGATATCTTTATGTGGCAGGGTACCATGATGGTAAGGTAACGGTTGTACATACACATAAAGACGGCCGTCTGGGAAGTGTTATGGACGGCGTTTTCCACAAGGGACTTGGAAGCGTGGCAGAGCGTAACTTCCGTCCGCATGTTAATTGTGTACGTCCGACACCGGATAATAAGTATCTCTGTGCGGTAGATAATGGTATCGATCAGGTTAAGATCTATCGTATCAATAAGAAGAAAGACAAACTGGAGCTGGTTGACATTCTTCGCTGCCCGAGAGAGAGCGGCCCTCGTATCATCCGCTTCAGTGATGACGGAAGATTTGCATATCTTCTTTTTGAGCTCAGCAATGAGGTGAAGGTATACAGCTATGACGGAAGCGGTAAGAACCCGGAGTTCCAGCTGCTTCAGAGCATTACCACTCTTGGAAAAGAGGATTCCAATGATGCGCTCCATAACGCAGCTTCCGGTATGTCTCTTTCTGCGGACGGTAAATATCTTTTCTGTACAACAGCAGGGGAAAATACTGTGACTATGTATGCAGTAGACCAGGAAACAGGCCTTCTGACCAAGAAATTTACACTTCCGATCAGTGGTGATTACCCGAAGGATCTTATGATCTTCCCGGATAACAAGCATATTGCTGTTGCCAATCATGCCAGCAACAGTATTACCGTTTTCACTGTGGATTATGAAAAGAATATCATCATGATGAACGAAAAACCAAGAAAGATCGAGACACCGAACTGTATCCATATCTGGCCGGTACCGGATACATGGGAGCAGTTAGATTAAGAACAGGATTGATCAAAGTAAGTCTTGCACAGACAGACAAAAACAGACTCAGGGACGAGTAGGAACTTTCCCTGAGTCTGTTTTTTTGCGCATTTATAATTTTTTATCTGACAGGTCAAAATGTGAAATTACCGCTGATAAAATTCGTGGATACGATCCATCCGTGCACTCATATTGTTAAAAAGTGCATCTGTAATGGTAAGTGCTGCCATAGCTTCCACAACGACTACTGCACGCGGTACGATCACCGGATCATGCCGGCCTTTGATCTCAAGCTCCAGGTTTTCTCCGGTGTTAGTCACAGTAGACTGAGACTGACTGATGGAAGGAGTTGGTTTGATATGTGCACGGAGAATGATATCGCTGCCATCACTCATACCACCCATAATACCACCTGCGTGGTTGGAGGTTTTGGAAATAATGCCGTCTTTCTGTACAAAACCGTCGTTGTCTTCGGAACCGGTAAGACGTGTCACATTGATGCCGTCACCGATCTCAACAGCTTTTACAGCACCGATGGACATGATCGCATGAGCGAGGGTAGCATCCAGCTTGTCAAAAACCGTATCGCCCAGACCGGCAGGAACGTTTTTGATGCGGCATTCGATCACACCGCCGGCACTGTCCTGACTGTTCAGACATTGTTCGAGATAGGCAGATGCCTTTGCGGCTGCGTCGGCATCTGGCATGCAGAGTGCATTATTTCGGATCTCTTCTTCTGAGAAGGACCGGATCTCTACAGGACCGATGGATCTTGCGTAGGTAGTAAATGTAATGCCAAGTTCGTTTAACAGCTTGATGGCAATGGCACCGGCTGCCACACGTCCGGCGGTTTCTCTTCCGGAGGAGCGTCCACCTCCACGGTAATCACGGAATCCGTATTTCTGGTCAAAGGTAAAGTCTGCGTGACCGGGACGATAGGAGTATGCGATATTTCCGTAATCTCTGGAACGCTGATCTGTATTGCGGATCAGAAGAGAAATTGGAGTACCGGTAGTCTTTCCTTCAAAAACTCCGGAAAGGATTTCCACCAGATCTCCTTCCTTACGGGCAGTTGTATAACGGCTCTGACCGGGCTTTCTCCGGTCAAGAAAAACCTGGATATCTTCTTCGCAGAGAGAAAGACCTGCGGGACAGCCGTCGAGAACGGCACCGATAGCCTTGCCGTGAGATTCTCCCCAGGTGGTAACCACGAATTTTTTTCCGAATGATGACTGACTCATTTGTATAACTTCCTTTCGTTGGAATTCTGGAATCATTATATAGGAAGCCGGAAAAAATGTAAAGAACGTGGAAGGCAGAATGAATTTTTATGTAAAGATCATGTGAAATTATTTAAAAGCTCTTTTAAAAAGAAAAGGTATGAATTGACAAAGCTATTTTGACTATTTATAATAAAAAAGAATTTTGCCCTGGCAAAAGAAAAGCAAGAGAAGGGAAGTGGGAATCGTGGTAAGGATTTACAAGACAATAGACGGAGCCATCCACCAGATACAGGAACCGGAGGAAGGCTGCTGGATTGCGCTGACGAATCCGACGGCAACAGAGATTTTTGAATTTTCCGAGAAGTTTGATATAGAGGTTGACGATTTACGATCCCCTTTGGATGAGGAAGAACGGTCACGTATCGAAGTTGAGGATAATTATACACTGATCCTGGTTGATGTTCCTATGATCGAGGAACGTAATGACAAGGACTGGTATGGGACAATACCGCTTGGCATCATTGTGACGGGGTCTATGATCTTTACCATCTGTCTGGAGGACACACCGGTTCTTACCAGATTTATGGAGGGAAGAGTCCGGAGCTTTTTTACCTATATGAAGACCCGTTTTATCTTTCAGATCCTTTATAGAAATGCGAGCATGTACCTGCGTTATCTGCGTATCATTGACAAAAAAAGTGAGCAGGTGGAAGAAAAACTGCATCTTTCCACAAGAAATGAGGAGCTGATCGAGCTTCTGGAGCTGCAGAAATCCCTGACTTATTTTATTACGTCACTCCGGTCCAATGAGGTTGTGCTGGAGAAGCTTCTGAAGATAGACAGCATCAAGAAATATCCGGAGGACACCGATCTTCTGGAGGATGTCATCACTGAGAATAAGCAGGCAATCGAAATGGCCAATGTGTACAGCGGTATCCTGAACGGAACTATGGATGCTTTTGCATCGATCATCTCCAATAATATGAATATCGTTATGAAGGTACTGGCGATCATTACCATTGTCATGAGTATTCCGACTATTGTGTTCAGTGCTTACGGAATGAATGTGGCTGGTTCCGGTATGCCCTTATCAAGGAGCCCATTGGGATTTCTGATCATTATCCTGATTTCTGTGGCAATCAGTGTTGTGGCAGCGATCATTCTTTCCAAGAAGCGATTTTTCTGATTTTCAAAAGTTTTCTGAAAGGAGATTTTAATGAAATTTATCGACAAACTGGAACGTAAATTCGGAAGATTCGGGGTTCCGAATCTGACTGTTTACATCATCGGATGTTATGTGTTGGGGTATTTTCTGGCTATGTTTGCTCCGGGAGTTTTGAATATGCTGAGTCTTGATATGTCCATGGTCATGAAGGGACAGATCTGGAGACTGGTGACATGGGTGATCTATCCGCCGTCCAGTGTGGGAGGAACCGGCAATCTTGTGATGTTCCTTCTCGCAATCTTTTTTTTCTATTATCCGATCGGTACTTCACTGGAACGTACCTGGGGAACTTTTCGGTACACATTGTATATTTTTTCAGGTGTTTTGTTTACTGTGATCGCAGCAGTGCTTTTACATGTATTTACAGGTGGTTATGTGGTGATGAACGGGATCGCCTATTCTCTTGGCGGAAATATTTTTACCACATATTATATCAGTCTTTCTATTTTCCTTGCCTATGCAGTCACATATCCGGATCTTCAGCTGCTTCTTATGTTTGTGATCCCGATCAGGATGAAATGGATGGCCTTTGTATACGGACTGTTCATTGCGTGGGATATCGTATCTTATCTTCGAGTCGGGCTTTGGGTAGGTGTAGTACCGATCGTAGCATCACTTTTAAACTTTGTGATCTTTTATTTCAGTACCCGTGATATGAACCGATACAATCCGAAGGAGATCCACAGGAGGCAGCAGTTTAAGAAGGCTGTGGCTCCTTCCAGAACAGGGTCCGGTCCGGATGGGATCGCCAAGCATAAATGTGCGATCTGCGGACGTACCGAAAAGGATGACCCAAACCTGGAGTTTCGTTTCTGCTCAAAGTGCAACGGAAATTATGAATATTGTCAGGATCATTTATTTACACATAAACACGTACAGTAAAACGTAAAAAGAAGGAGAATAATTGATTATGAAAAAAACTAAGATCATTTGTACACTTGGACCTGCCAGCAATAACAGGGAAACTCTGAAGGCTCTTATGGAGAATGGAATGGATATTGCCAGATTCAACTTTTCTCACGGAGACCACGAGGAGCAGAAGGGCCGTGTGGATATGATCAAGGAGCTTCGTGAGGAGCTTGATATGCCTATTGCCATGCTTCTTGATACAAAGGGACCGGAGATCCGTACTAGACTTTTAAAGGACGGACAGAAGGTTAAGCTGGAAGCGGGAAAACAGTTTGTACTTGGAATTGGCGATTTTGAAGGCGACAGCACAAAGGTTGCTATCACATATGAGACACTTTACAAGGATGTAAAACCGGGAAACAGGATCCTCATTGATGATGGTCTGATCGAGTTGGAGGTTAAGGCGATCAAGGGAACCGATATTGTCTGTGATATCTTAAACGGTGGTGAGCTGGGAGAGAAGAAGGGTGTAAATGTTCCCTATGTAAAAGTAAATCTTCCGGGAATCACAGAGCAGGATAAGAAGGATATTATCTTTGGTATCGAGCAGAAATTTGATTTCATCGCGGCATCTTTTGTTCGTTCCGCAGAGGTGATCCGTGAGATCCGTAAGCTTCTGAATGATAATGGTGGAAAGGATATCGGTATTATCGCGAAGATCGAGAATGCAGAGGGTGTTGAGAATATTGATTCCATCATTGAAGCATCTGACGGTATCATGGTTGCCAGAGGAGATCTCGGTGTGGAAATTCCTGCAAGCCAGGTACCTCACATCCAGAAGGCGATCATCCGTAAGTGTAATGAACATTATACACCGGTTATCACAGCAACACAGATGCTTGATTCCATGATCCGTAATCCGCGTCCTACACGTGCAGAGGTAGCTGATGTTGCCAATGCGATCTACGACGGAACCGATGCGATCATGCTTTCCGGAGAGACAGCAGCTGGTAAATATCCGGTTGATGCTCTTAAGATGATGGCAGATATCGCAGAGATGACAGAGCCGCATCTGGATTATAAAGTGTTTATTGAACATCGTTCCATGGATGGAAGAGAGAAGATCTCCAGTGCGGTGGCACTTGCAACGGTGCGTACTGCAAAGAACCTGAAGGCGAACGCTATCGTAACACCGACAATGAGTGGAAATACAGCCAGACTGATCTCCAATTTCCGTCCGAAGGTTCCGATCTATGCGATCACACCAAACTCAACCATCCAGCATAAACTTCAGCTGATCTGGGGTGTAACACCTCTGAAAGGATATCAGAGAGATACCACGGACCATATCATGTCTCAGGCTATGAATGTTGTCCGCAGCCGTCATCTGATACATAAAGGAGACCTTGTTGTATTTACAGCAGGAGACCCTGCGACCAACATGACAAACGGTCGTGGTGCAGTGACAAATATGATGCACGTGATCGAGGCAGAATAAGACTGAGTTTTCTTCGGGAACAGCAGTCGGAAAAACAGGAGATGCAGTTATTATGAAAAAAGAACCATTTGTGACACTTGAGAAACTCAACGAAATTACTGAAAAGTTTCCGACACCCTTCCATCTCTATGATGAGAAGGGAATCCGTGAGAATGCAAAAGCCCTGAAAGAGGCCTTTGCATGGAACAAAGGATTCAAGGAATTTTTTGCGGTAAAGGCAACACCGAATCCATATCTGATCAATATTCTGCAGGAGTATGGCTGTGGCTGCGACTGCTCCTCAGAAACAGAGCTTATGATGGCCAAGGCAGTAGGTTGCAAAAAGGGCGATATCATGTTTTCTTCCAATGACACACCGGAGAAAGAGTTCAGATATGCAGATGAGATCGGTGGGATCATCAACCTTGATGACATTACACATATTGAGAGCGTAGAGAAAGCTCTCGGAAAAATCCCGGAAGTGATCAGCTGCCGTTACAATCCAGGTGGAGTATTTAAGATCAGTAACGGTATCATGGATAATCCCGGAGATGCAAAATACGGAATGACTACCGAGCAGATCTTTGACGCATTCCGTATCCTGAAATCCAAAGGTGCCAAAGAGTTCGGAATCCATGCATTCCTTGCAAGCAACACAGTGACCAATGATTATTATCCAATGCTTGCAAAGGTTATGTTTGAGCTTGCCGTGAAGCTTCAGAAGGAGACAGGTGCACACATTAAATTCATCAACCTTTCCGGTGGTATCGGAATTCCTTATAAACCGGATCAGGAGCCAAATGATATCCGTGTGATCGGTGAGGGTGTCCGCAAGGTTTATGAAGAAGTACTTGTTCCGGAAGGAATGGGTGATGTTGCGATCTATACAGAGCTTGGCCGTTTCATGATGGGACCGTATGGCTGCCTTGTCACAAAAGCAATCCATGAGAAGCATACACATAAAGAGTATATCGGCGTAGATGCCTGTGCAGTAAATCTGATGCGTCCGGCTATGTATGGTGCTTATCATCACATTACGGTTATGGGTAAGGAGAAAGAGCCGTGCGATCATAAATATGATGTGACAGGTTCCCTCTGTGAGAATAATGATAAATTTGCCATTGACCGTATGCTTCCGAAAATCGACAAGGGAGATCTTCTTGTGATCCATGATACAGGTGCTCATGGTTTTGCAATGGGTTATAACTACAATGGTAAACTGAAATCTGCAGAAATCCTTCTTCATGAGGACGGCAGCTTTGAGATGATCCGTCGTGCCGAGACACCGAGAGATTATTTTGCAACCTTTGACTGCTTCCCTGTTTTTGAGAAACTTCTTCAGGATGAAGACGAATTGAAATAAAATAGCGGAAATATATAAAAACAGCCTTCTGTGCATCTTGGTAATGATGCCGGAAGGCTGTTTTATGTTTAAGTGTCTGGTAGGTATAAGATCGCGAGCAGGGCGGAAGGTGGTCAAATGCAGGGTTACAGCTTCCGGCTGCCGGAGATTTCTGCCAGGGCTTTTCTAAACTCAAAGAAAAACAGGATGGCAGTAAATGTAACGGCCAGGATATCCGCAACCGGCTCGGCCATATAAACTGCATTTGTCCGGTCAGCACGGAAAATATTGGGCAGGATATAGATCAGCGGGATGACCAGAATAAATTTCCGGACAATAGCCACAATGATGGAATCTTTGGCTCTGCCAAGGGAGATAAAGGTCATCTGGCAGGCAATCTGGATACCAAAGATAAACACAACTGCCATATAGATCCGGAGCGCTGTTTTTGTGAAAGCAAGTAATGTACTGTCCGAAGTAAACATTCCGGCAAAGATCTGCGGGAAGATCATAATGATCAGCCACAGGATCACGGAATAAGAAACACTTGTTTTTATAAGAAGCTTAAATGTAGAACGTACACGTTTTTCGTTACGTGCACCATAGTTGTAGCTGATGATAGGCTGTGCACCCTGACCAAGTCCCTGAAGAGGAAGCATGGCAAACTGCATGACGCTGGTAAGGATGGTCATGGCTCCTACGGCAACATCCCCGCCGTATTTTAAGAGTGAGGAATTGTAGCAGACAGAGATAACGCTTTCACTGAGCTGCATGACAAAGAGAGAAGAGCCAAGAGCCATACAGGGCAGAATGATATCGGCTTTCAGTTTCATGGTGCTTTTCCGAAGCTTCAGGAAGGTCTTTTTTCCAAAGAGGAAGGAGAGGACCCAGATGCAGGAAAATGCTTGGGAGATCACCGTTGCCAGAGCAGCGCCCCGGACACCCATGTGGAATCCGAAAATAAAAACCGGATCCAGAATAATGTTGGAGATCGCACCGATCAATACGGAGAGCATTCCGGTTTTTGCGAATCCCTGGGCTGTGATGAAATTATTCATGCCAAGAGTCAGCTGTACAAAGATAGTTCCTACTGCATAGATATTCATGTAACCCACCGCATAGTCGATGGTGTTTGCACTGGCGCCGAATGCAAGGAGAAGGCTGCGGTTTCCGAGAAACAGGATAACAGTCAGGATCAGGGAGATGATGATCTGCATGGTGAAGCAGTTTCCGAGAGTCTGTTCGGCTTTCGACGTGTCATTTTTACCCATAAAGATGCTGGCTCTGGGAGCGCCTCCGTTTCCGACAAGAGCAGCGAAGGCAGATACGACCATAATAAGCGGCATACATACACCTACACCGGTAAGGGCAAGAGCACCCTCTCCGGGAATATGACCAATATAGATACGATCGACGATATTGTAGAGCATATTGATGAGCTGTGCGGCAACGGTAGGAAGTGCAAGCTGCAGAAGAAGCTTTCCGACAGACTCGGTTCCTAAAAAGCTTTTGTCTTTTTCCATTTTTTTATTCCTTTCGTGTTTTTTGATAGTATATAATAAAGACCTGACAGATTTCTCCGTCAGGTCTTTTATGCGAATGCCGCTGGCCGGACTCGAACCGGCACGGATCGCTCCGCTTGATTTTGAGTCAAGTGCGTCTGCCAATTCCGCCACAGCGGCATAACCATTTATTATAATAGCACAGTATCAGGTGGCTTGCAAGGATTTTTTCAGAATAAAGGTATTATTTGGAAATATTTTTAATTCTAAAAAGTTTATGAAATCGGATGAGGCATCCTTGAAATTGACTGAAAAAAGTGGTAGAGTGTACTACAAGGCTGTACCACTTGATATAGCACTGTGGATATAGCAATATACTATAAGATAACGGAGGAGACTGCATGAATCTGAATTCAAAAAAACCAGAGAAGCGGCCGCTGTATGTATATTACATTATTGCGGTCGTAATTATTGTTTTGCTGAATGTTTTTGCTCTTCCTGCTCTTTCTGAGAGAAGTGTAAAAGAGACCGATTACACCACCTTCCTGAAAGCTGTAGACAGAGGAAAAGTATATGAAGCAACTATTAATTCTGATTATATCTATTATACGATGAAGGTAGATGGAAATGATGTCTATTGTAAGACGGTATCTGTAGAGGATCAGGATCTTGTATCCCATCTTTACGATGCGGGCGTAAGTATAGAGGGTACTGCACCGCAGAGACAGTCCCTGCTTTTATCTCTGATCCTGGGATATGTACTCCCGATCGCAATCTTTATTCTCCTGGGACGCTGGCTCAGCAAGAAGATGATGAGTTCCATGGGAAACGGAGGACCGGGAGGAATGATGTCCTTTGGCAAAAGCAATGCCAAGGTTTATGTGAAATCCTCTACGGGAATCAAATTTTCAGATGTTGCCGGTGAGGATGAAGCCAAGGAGCTTTTGACGGAAATTGTAGATTTCCTTCATAATCCGGAGAAATACAGAGAGATCGGTGCCTCCATGCCGAAGGGTGCCCTTCTTGTAGGCCCTCCCGGAACCGGTAAAACTCTTCTTGCCAAGGCAGTTGCCGGTGAGGCGGAGGTTCCGTTTTTCTCAATTTCCGGTTCGGAATTTGTGGAGATGTTTGTGGGTATGGGTGCTGCCAAGGTCCGTGATCTTTTTAAACAGGCCAATGAGAAGGCACCATGTATCGTATTTATTGATGAGATCGATACGATCGGTAAGAAACGTGACGGCTCCGGAATGGGCGGCGGAAACGATGAGCGTGAGCAGACACTGAACCAGCTTTTGACAGAGATGGACGGTTTTGACGGTTCCAAGGGTGTTGTGATCCTGGCAGCTACCAACCGACCGGATTCCCTTGACCCTGCACTTCTTCGTCCGGGACGTTTTGACAGAAGGATCCCGGTTGAGCTTCCGGATCTTCAGGGGCGTGAGGAAATCCTGAAGGTTCATGCCAAGAAGATCAAAATTGCGGATACAGTCCGGTTTGATGAAATTGCCAAGGCGGCAGTCGGTGCCTCCGGTGCGGAGCTTGCCAATATTGTCAACGAGGCAGCTCTCCGTGCAGTCCGCGACGGACGGAAATTTGCCACACAGGCGGATTTTGAAGAAAGCATCGAAGTTGTTATTGCCGGATATCAGAAAAAGAACCGTGTACTTTCCAATAAGGAAAAGCTGATCGTTTCCTATCATGAGGTTGGTCATGCACTGGTTGCTGCCAAGCAGACAGATTCTGCACCGGTCCATAAGATCACGATCATTCCACGTACCTCCGGTGCACTGGGATATACCATGCAGGTAGATGAGCAGGAACATTTCCTGATGACTAAGGAAGAACTGGAGAATAAGATCGCTACATTTACAGGCGGCCGTGCAGCGGAAGAGCTGATCTTCCATTCCATTACTACCGGTGCCTCCAATGATATTGAGCAGGCGACCAAGATTGCCAGAGCGATGATCAGCAGGTATGGTATGAGTGATGATTTTGACATGGTTGCCATGGAAAATGTAAGCAATCAGTATCTTGGCGGAGATGCAAGTCTAACCTGTTCCTTTGAGACGCAGACGCTTTTGGACAAGAAGGTTGTGGAGCTTGTAAGACGGGAGCATGAAAAGGCTACGAAGATCCTGACAGATAATATCGGAAAGCTCCATGAGATTGCCAAGTATCTGTATGAGCATGAGACGATCACCGGTGAGGAGTTTATGAAGATCTTGAATGAAGCGCCGGTGGAGATTGAGAATACACAGGAAAATTAAATATGTTGGCGGGAGGGACGCCGAAGGGAATACTTCTGTATGGTCTTCGGCTTCCGTTGGGCGTTAGTTCTAAGACCCTGAAAATCTGCTAAAACCATTAAAAAAAGTTCGGAACTCGCGGCTTGTTGCCGCTCAGACAGCCGAACTTTTTTTAATAACGCAGATTTAACGCAGATTTTTAGAACCTAAGGACTAGCAGCCCTCATCCAGAGACAGAGCCATACAGAAGTATTCCCTCCGGCTGTGCTCTGGCCATGTGGATTGCTTCTGACTAGTCTTTACCATATTTCCGGGTGTACCTTGGAACAGGTGAGTGCCAGACTTCCGGGGCCGATGTGGCAGGAAACGCTCAGGGAGAGAGGGAAGATGTTGACTTCACCGATATTCGGAAAGGTGGTGAGGACTTCTTTTCGGAATTCTTCGGCTGCTTCCAGGTTGTGGGAGTGGATGACATCCAGGTTGATCTTTTCTCCAAAGCGGTCTGCAATGTCATCTTTGATGGCTTTAGTCATAGTGCTTTTTGCCTGGGTCATGGTGCGGGCCTTGGAGAAGGCGTCCAGCTTTTCGCCCTGGATCTGCAGAACCGGTTTCAGACGGAGCATGGTTCCGAGGGCTGCAGCTGCAGGAGTGATGCGGCCGCCCTGTTTCAGGTACTTCAGAGTAGCTACAGTGATATAGATGCTGGAGTCGAAGCGGGTTTTTTCCAGCCAGGTTCCGATCTCATCGGCAGAGAGACCGTTTTTAGCCTGCTGGATAGCCTCGATGGCAGAGTAACGTAAGGTCCCGGAGATCCTCTGGTTGTTTACGACACGTACACGGCCATCATAGTCTTCTGCAAGCATGCGGGCAGTCTGCATGGAGCTGGAGAGACCGCTGGACATGGGGATATGTACGATCTCGTCGTAGTCTTTGAGCAGCTTGTCCCAGAGGGTAGTGACGGATTCCGGTGTAGGCTGGGATGTGGAAACTCTGCAGCCTGGATTTTGTTCAAGATGCTGAAAGAACTCTGATTGGTTCATGTCAATGTCTTCCAGATATTCCTTATCATCTATAAAAAACGGCATTGGAAGCATGTAGATGCCAAGGTCTTTTACCTGAGTGGGAGACATGCCGCAGTTACTGTCTGTAACGATTGCTATAGATTTCATAATGGTGATCCTCCTTGCCTGGATTTTCATATTTGGTCAGTTTTTCTGTTTTCTGACCGGGACATCTCAAGTATACCACAGGAAACCGCCCTTGTCATTCAACGTTTAATTCGCTATAATGATATAACATTCTGGGAAATATTTCCCCAGTCTGGGGCAAATTGTGAAGCGGGATCTCAGAAGAGGCTTATCATATGGGAGAATCCGCTGCTTTGAAAGAGAGGAAAAATATGAACTGTCGTATTGCAGAGGGAATGGTTAATAAATATATCGATCATACGTTGCCGTTGAATGATCTGGAGGATTTTCTGGAGCATATTGAGAAGTGTTCCTCCTGCTACGATGAGCTTGCCACATATTTCATTGTACATAAGGCCATGCAGCAGCTGGATGAGAAACAGGAAGATACTGTTCTGGATTTTAAGGAGCTTCTGGAAGAGGATATCCGAAAATCCAGAAGGTATATCCGAAAAAAGAAATTTCACAGAGCGATCGCTGCAGTGGCAGTCTGCGTTCTGATCGCGGCACTGGTGGTCTTTCTTGTTTTTGTGATCCTGGAACTGAAGGAGGGAATTTGATTTTGAGTGAAAAAATATTACTGATCGATGGTCACAGCATCCTGAACCGTGCGTTTTATGGTCTGCCGGATCTTACCAATGCAGAAGGACGTCATACAGGAGCGGTATATGGATTTCTGAACATTATGTTCAGGATCATGGAGGAAGAGAAGCCGGAGTATCTTACCGTTGCATTTGATCTGAGTGCACCTACGTTCCGGCATAAGAGATATGAAGCCTATAAAGGCACCCGAAAACCCATGCCGGAGGAGCTTCGGGAACAGGTTCCGCTGATCAAGGAGATGCTTTCTGCCATGGGAATCAACATCATGTCCCTGGAAGGCTATGAAGCAGATGATCTTCTTGGTACGGTCGCCAGAAGAAGTGAAGCAAAGGGGATGGATGTTACCATTCTTTCCGGAGACCGTGATCTTCTTCAGCTTGCCACAGATAAGGTGCTGATCCGGCTTCCGAAGACTGTCCGGGGAAAGACAACCATTGAAAACTACCATACAGCGGAAGTTCTTGAGAAATATCAGGTAACGCCGCCGCAGATCATAGAACTGAAAGCGCTGATGGGCGACAGCTCCGATAATATTCCGGGAATCCCGGGCGTTGGAGAGAAAACCGCGACCAAGATGGTCGTGCAGTTCGGTTCCATTGAGAATGCTCATGAGCATCTGGAAGAGGTAAAGCCTAATAAGGCGAAAGAATCTCTTCGTGAGCATTATGATCTGGCACAGCTTTCCAAAGAGCTTGCAACCATCAACACAGATAGTCCGCTGGAATTTTCCTACGAAAAAGCGAAAGTGGAAAATCCCTATACTCCGGAGGCATATGAATTGTGTAAACGCCTGGAATTTAAGAACATGCTGAACCGTTTTGATCCGGCTACGATAGCAGATTCCTCCATGGAACTGGAATTTTTTACCTGTAATGATCTTTCCGGTGTGGAGGCACTGTTTGAAAAAGCAGCGCAGAAAGATCAGGTGGGTATTTCTGTTCTTGCAGATCCGGATCAGGTGTATACCGTGGGACTGGTCCTGGATGAAAAAGAAATCTATCAGATTCCGGTAGGAGGACTTCTCACAGGGGATTACCTTTGCGGAAAACTGAAAACTCTGGCGGACAGTACGGTGCTCTGTGCTATGGATATTAAATCAGTTCTCAAACATGTTTCCCTTGATGATCCGAAGAAGGTTTTTGATGCGGGGGTTGCTGCATATCTTCTGAACCCGCTGAAATCTTCCTATTCCCATGATGACATCGCCAGAGAATATCTGGATAGTATGATGCTCCCCTCAAAGGAAGACCTTCTTGGAAAGACTTCTCTGAAAAAGGCCTGGGAAGAGGAACAGGAATGCCTTGGAAATTATGCCTGCTATCAGGCGTTTGTGCCCTGCATGGCCCGAAAGGTTCTTCTTGAAAAACTGGATGAAACAGGCATGCGTAAGGTTTATGATGAGATCGAGCTTCCTCTTGTCTTTACCCTGGATTCCATGGAAAAATGGGGGATTTCCGTTAAGGGTGAAGAGCTTAAGAGCTATGGTGAAAAACTTAAAGTCCGTATCCAGGAGCTGGAAAAAACCATCTGGCAGGAAGCAGGGGAGGAGTTTAATATCAATTCCCCGAAACAGCTGGGTGTGATCCTTTTTGAAAAGCTGGGACTTCCAGGTGGAAAGAAGACCAAGACCGGCTATTCCACAGCGGCGGATATCCTGGATAAGCTGGCGCCGGATCATGCCATCGTAAAAGATATCCTGGAGTACCGCCAGCTGACCAAGCTGAAATCCACTTATGCAGATGGTCTCGGAAATGTGATCGGAGAAGATGGAAGGATCCACTCTACTTTTAATCAGACGATCACAGCAACCGGTCGTATCAGCAGCACAGATCCGAATCTTCAGAACATACCGGTCCGCATGGAGCTGGGAAGGCTGATCCGTAAGGTTTTTGTGCCGGAAGAGGGATTTGTATTTCTGGATGCTGATTATTCCCAGATCGAGCTTCGTGTGCTGGCACATATGTCCGGTGATGAAAAACTGATCCAGGCTTATCGTGAGGCGGAGGATATCCACCGGCTCACCGCATCCCAGGTGTTTCATGTGCCGCTGGATGAAGTGACATCTCTTCAGCGAAGAAATGCCAAGGCGGTAAATTTTGGAATCGTTTATGGGATCAGTTCCTTTGGACTGAGCCAGGATCTGAGTATTACCAGAAAAGAGGCATCTGCCTATATTGAGAAATATTTCGAGACCTATCCGAAGATCAAGGGCTTTCTGGACGGTCTGGTAAAGGATGGCAAGGAACACGGTTATGTGACAACTATGTTCGGCAGACGAAGGCCCGTGCCGGAGCTGAGATCCAGTAATTTCATGCAGCGCTCCTTCGGAGAACGTGTAGCCATGAACTCTCCGATCCAGGGTACTGCAGCAGATATCATCAAAATAGCCATGAACCATGTTTATGAACGAATGAAAAAAGAGGGACTGCGTTCAAGACTGGTGCTGCAGGTTCACGATGAGCTTCTGATCGAGACAAAGAAAGAAGAGATCGAGGAAGTTTCCCGTATTCTGGAAGAAGAGATGAAGGGAGCTGCAGACCTTGCAGTGGAACTTGACGTAGATATGCACCAGGGTGATAGCTGGTATGAGGCGAAATAAATGAGAGTGATCGGAGTAACCGGCGGAGTAGGGGCCGGAAAAAGTACAGTACTTGGAATCATGGAAGAAGATTTCCAGGCATATGTGATCCAGGCAGACCAGCTTGGTCACATTCTGATGGAACCGGGGGAAGAATGTTACGATGCGGTGATCGCATTGTTTGGAAAAGAAATCATAAAAAAAGATAAAACTATTGACCGGAGACGGATTTCTGATGTAGTATTCACAGATAAGGATATGCTTTTGAAATTAAACGGGATCATCCATCCGGCTGTAAAGCAGAGAATCCTAGATCTTCTTGGAGAACAGAAGGAAGCCGGAAGAGAGATCTGTGTTGTGGAAGCTGCTCTTTTTCTGGAAGAGAATTATCAGGAATTCTGTGATGAAGTCTGGTATGTGTATACAGAGGAGGAAATCCGGATCCGTCGTCTGATGGAAAGCCGTGGCTATTCCAGAGAGAAATCTCTTGGCATTATCCGAAACCAGGTATCTGACCAGGTTTTCAGAGAACATACGGATTATGTGATCGAGAATAATGGAGATCTGAAGGGTACCCGGAGACAGATCAGAGAAGGGATAGAGAGAAATGAGACTTTGTAGTATTGCCAGCGGAAGCAGCGGCAACTGTATTTATGTGGGATCTGAGGAGGCACATGTTCTGGTAGATGTGGGAATCAGCGGGAAGAGTATCGAAAAAGGCCTGAATTCCCTGGATCTTACCGGAAAAGATGTGGACGGTATCCTGATCACACATGAACATTCCGACCATATCAAGGGACTGGGAGTGATCTCCAGAAAATACGGAATTCCCATCTATACCACAGGTGGAACAGCAGATGCCATGCTTCGTATGAAATCCCTTGGAAAAATGCCGGAGGGACTGATCCACGAGATCCGGGAGGATGAGCCTTTTGGGATCAAGGACCTGACGGTAAATCCTTTTACCATTCCCCATGATGCTGCACAGCCGGTGGGTTACCGCCTGGAATGCGGAGAGCATTCTGTGGGCATTGCCACAGACCTTGGAAAATATAATGATTACATTGTAAAAAATCTGGAGAATCTGGATGCGGTGCTTTTGGAAGCAAATCATGACATCCGCATGCTTCAGGTTGGAAAATACCCTTATTATCTCAAACAGAGGATTCTGGGAGACCGTGGGCATCTCTCCAATGAGAATGCAGGACGTCTGCTCTGTCGGATCCTCCATGATAATTTGAAGGCGGTTTTTCTTGGCCATTTAAGCAGAGAAAACAACTATGAAGAACTTGCCTACGAGACTGTGTGCTCGGAGGTGACACTTGGTGACAACCCGTACCGTTCCAGGGATTTTAAGATCCAGGTAGCGAAGAGGGATCACATATCAGAAATAATCACAGTGTAGAAAGGAAAAAACGATGAAGAAGACAATTATCACAGTAGTAGGAAATGACACAGTAGGAATTATTGCAAAGGTTTGTACATATCTTGCAGAGAATCAGGTTAATATTCTGGATATTTCTCAGACCATCGTTCAGGGTTACTTCAACATGATGATGATCGCAGACACAGCAAAATGTGAAAAGGATGGCGGTGAACTTGCAAAAGAGCTTGAAAATCTGGGCAAGGAGATCGGTGTTGTGATCCACTGCCAGCATGAAGATATTTTTAACATGATGCATCGAGTATGATCAAGCAGCGAGTGCGGATTGTCAATGAATATGATATCTACTTTACATCAATCATCAGGGAGAAAATAAAATGATCAATATTTTTGAGGTAAACGAGACAAATAAAATGATCGAGCAGGAGAATCTGGATGTGCGTACCATCACCATGGGGATCAGCCTTCTGGACTGTATCGATCCTGACCTGGATGCACTGAATCAGAAAATATACGAAAAGATCACCACAAAGGCCAGAAATCTGGTAGCTACCGGTGATGAGATCGCAACCGAGTACGGTATCCCGGTTGTAAATAAACGAATTTCCGTAACACCCATTGCTCTGGTTGGCGGGGCTGCATGTAAGAAACCGGAGGATTTTGTGACCATCGCAAGAACGCTGGATAAATGTGCCAAGGAAGTTGGCGTTAACTTTATCGGCGGATATTCTGCACTGGTAAGCAAAGGAATGACTCCGGCAGAGGAGCTTCTTATCCGCTCCATTCCTCAGGCAATGGCAGAAACAGAGCGCGTCTGCAGTTCTGTAAACGTTGGTTCCACCAAGACCGGTATCAACATGGATGCCGTAAAGCTGATGGGCGAGATCATCCTCGCAACAGCAGAGGCTACTAAGGACCAGGATTCTCTTGGATGTGCCAAGCTGGTAGTATTCTGTAACGCACCGGATGATAACCCGTTTATGGCAGGCGCGTTCCACGGTGTCACAGAGGCGGACTACATCATCAACGTAGGTGTCAGTGGCCCTGGCGTTGTAAAGAAAGCTCTGGAGCAGGTTCGTGGCGAGGACTTCGGAACTCTCTGCGAGATGATCAAACGTACCGCATTCAAAGTTACACGAGTTGGACAGCTGGTTGCACGTGAGGCATCCAAGCGTCTTGACGTGCCGTTTGGTATTGTGGATCTTTCTCTTGCACCGACACCGGCTATCGGTGATTCCGTAGCTGAGATCCTGGAAGAGATCGGCCTTGAGAGAGCCGGTGCACCTGGAACAACTGCAGCGCTTGCACTTCTCAACGACCAGGTGAAGAAAGGCGGCGTTATGGCAGCAGCTGCTGTGGGCGGATTAAGTGGTGCCTTTATTCCTGTCAGCGAGGATCAGGGAATGATCGATGCGGTAAACGAGGGAGCTCTTACTCTGGAGAAGCTGGAAGCCATGACCTGTGTATGCTCTGTTGGTCTGGACATGATCGCAGTTCCGGGAGATACCAGGGCGACTACACTGGCAGGTATCATTGCAGATGAGTCTGCTATCGGCATGGTAAATCAGAAGACAACTGCAGTACGTCTCATCCCGGTTATCGGTAAGGGTGTGGGCGAAACGGTTGAGTTCGGAGGTCTTCTTGGCTATGCTCCGATCATGCCTGTAAATTCCTTCTCCTGTGATGCATTTGTACAGAGAGGTGGAAGGATCCCGGCACCGATCCACAGCTTTAAGAATTAATTTTATTTTTGGACTTGACAGACTCACGTTGATGTGCTAAAGTAAACACAACTTAAAAAACAAACCAGTGAGAAAGAGAAGTAAACATTTCAGGAAGCTTCACAGAGAGCGGTGATGGTGGAAATCCGCAGGGGACCAGATGTTGAATGGACTTTCGAGGGCGGCCCGAACTATTTATCTGTACAGTAGGCGCCGACGGGAACCGAACCCGTTACCAATGAGGAGTGTATGTTAGTACACCGGAAAGTGGACGATTCGTCAATTTGAGTGGTACCGCGATAATAAAGAACTTTTATTACCGTCTCAAGCATGATATAAGCTTGGGACGGTTTTTGTGTTACAGGAAAAGCGATTCTGTCGCATGAAAGTTGTTCCGGAAAAGCAGACCGCAAGGTGTACAAAAGGTAATCATAAGCGGAAATAAGAAGGGAGAACAAAACCATGAAAAAAAGAATGTTAGTGATCGCAGCAGCAGTAGCAGCAACAACTATGATGATGACAAGCCCGGTTATGGCGGAAGATTTTAAAGTGGGCATCTGCAATTATGTAGATGATGCTTCCCTGAACCAGATCGTAGACAACATCCAGTCCCGTCTGGAGGAGCTTGGCAAAGAAAAGGGTGTCACATTTGATGTGTCTTATGATAACTGTAATGCAGATGCCAGTGTTATGGAACAGATTATTTCAGATTTTCAGGCGGATAAGGTTGACCTGATGGTTGGTGTGGCTACACCAGTAGCAATGCGTATGCAGTCCGCTACAGAGGGAAGCGATACACCGGTTGTTTTCTCCGCAGTATCTGATCCGGTTGGCTCCGGTCTTGTAGATTCTCTGGATGCTCCTGGTGCAAATATCACAGGAACCAGCGATTACCTGGATACTTCTTCTATCATGAAGCTGATTCAGGCACAGAATCCGGATGTAAAGAAGATCGGTCTTCTCTATGATGTCGGACAGGATTCCTCCACAACAGCGATCCAGGAAGCAAAAGATTATCTGGATAAAGAGGGAATCGAATATGTAGAGCGTACCGGAACCACTACCGATGAAGTCCAGCTCGCAGCAGATGCACTGATCGCTGACGGTGTGGATGCCGTATTTACACCTACGGACAACACCATCATGACAGCAGAACTTTCTATTTATGAAAAATTCATCGACGCAGGAATCCCGCACTACACAGGTGCCGACTCCTTTGCATTAAATGGTGCCTTTGTAGGATATGGGGTTGATTATGCAAATCTGGGACAGAAAACAGCCGATATGATCGCTGACATCCTGATAGATAATGCGGATCCGTCTAAGACAGCTGTTGAAACCTTTGACAATGGTACTGCAACAGTTAATACAGAAACCTGCAAGGCACTTGGACTTGATTTCGATACCGTAAAGAAGGCATTTGAGCCTCTCTGCACACAGGTAAATGAGATCACAACTGCAGAAAGCTTTGATGAAGTAGAATCAAAATAAATTAACCGCTCACTTTTGTGAGCAGTTATGAAATAAATCCAATTGGAGGAAATCACTGTGACGATTGCAACTATGCTCTCCCTCGGGGAGACTGCCCTGAAGCTTGGACTGATCTGTTCTCTGACAGTTCTTGCTTTGTTCCTTAGTTATTCCATGCTGAATGTCTGCGACCTTTCTACAGATGGCTGCTTTACCTTCGGGGCCGCTGTAGGAGCCGTAGTTGCTGTAAGCGGACATCCGTTTCTGTCCATTGCGGCAGCCATGGCAGCAGGTGTTACATCAGGATTTGTAACGGCTATCCTGCAGACGAAGCTGGGAGTAGACAGCCTGCTTGCAGGTATTATTGTAAATACTGCGTTATATTCCGTAAATATCGCGGTCATGGGAGGGTCATCCCTGATCAATATGAATCGGACGACCACAGTATTTACCATGATGAAGGATGCGCTTGCAGGTACACTGTTAAAAGGCAGGGAAGATATCCTCATTGCAGCCATCGCAGTGATCCTCGTGATCGTATTTCTGGTATTCTTTCTGAAAACAAGACTTGGTCTTGCGATCCGGGCAACCGGAAATAATTCTGATATGGTAAAATCTTCCTCCATCAATCCGGTCTTTACAACGGTCATCGGCCTTTGCGTGGCAAATGCATTTACCGCACTTTCCGGATGTCTTCTGTCTCAGTCACAGAAATCCGTAGATATCAACATCGGTCAGGGTATGGTCACCATCGCACTGGCATCCTTGCTGATCGGAGGTACCCTTCTCGGACATGGAGGAATTTTTGTGAGAGCGGTGGGAATGGTGCTTGGTTCCTTTATCTTCCGCCTTGTGTATACCATCGCACTTCGGTTCAATATGCCGGCATTTATGCTGAAGCTGGTATCCTCTGTGATCGTTGTTCTTGCAATTTCCGGTCCGTATCTTAAGAAACAGTGGCCGCAGATCCGAAGAAGAATGACTCATACAAAAGGGGGAAGATGATCTATGTTAAAAATCAGCCATATTTCAAAAACATTTAATCCGGGAACCGTAAACGAAAAAAAGGCGATCACAGATCTTTCCCTGGAACTGAAAAAAGGCGACTTTGCTACGATCATCGGTTCCAATGGTGCAGGAAAATCAACACTTTTTAATGCGATCTGCGGTGATTTTCTTACAGATGCCGGTTTGATCGAGCTGGATGGCAGGGATATCACATTTATGCCGCAGCATGCACGCGCAAAAGAGATCGGACGTCTTTATCAGGATCCGATGCGTGGTACTGCACCGGGAATGACGATCGAAGAGAATCTTGCACTTGCAGCCGGCAAGGGTGGGTGGCTTTCCCGCACGACCCGGCAGGAAAAAGAGCGTTTTCGTGAGGAATTAAAGAAGCTGGACATTGGGCTGGAAGAGCGGATGAGCCATCCGGTAGGTCTTCTTTCCGGTGGACAGAGACAGGCGCTGACGCTTTTGATGGCAACCATGAATCCGCCGAAATTACTTCTTCTGGACGAGCATACTGCAGCCCTTGATCCGGGAACTGCTGAGAAAGTCCTTAATCTCACTAGACGGATCGTGGAAGAAAATCAGCTGACCTGTCTGATGATCACACACAATATGCAGTCAGCAATTGATCTTGGTAACCGTATCCTGATGATGGACTCCGGCAATATCGTGCTGGATATCGGAGGGGAAGAGAAGAAGGATATGACCGTGGATGGCCTTCTTGAGAAATTTAAAACGGGAGTGGGCAAGGCTTTGGATAATGACCGTATTCTTTTGTCTGAATAAACGGAATAAATAATGAAGAACCGTTACCGATCATGTGTAAAGTGGAAAATGAATAGCTGCTTTACACAGGTGATGGTTCTTTTTTTATGAAAATTCTTGAGTATGTCACGTTACCGTGATAAAATAAATGAAATCACTTTGTGATTTCATTTATGAGCAAGTAGCGAAGCGGATTGCGAATATCCGTTTGATTTTATTATGGAAGAGGGACGAATGATATGCAGTTTTCAAAAAGACTGGACCGATTTGGAGATGAAATTTTTGCTGCTCTGAACAACCGGCGTATGGAGCTGGAAGCACAGGGCATGAAGATCTATAACATGAGTGTGGGAACTCCGGATTTCAAGACTCCGGAATATATCAAGAAAGCTGTAGCGGAAGCAGCTATGGATGACAACAACTGGAAATACAGTCTCCGTGATCTGCCGGAGCTTCTGGATGCAGTCTGTATTTATTATAAGAAACGTTTTGATGTGGAACTGACACCGGACATGGTAATGACTGTTTATGGAAGCCAGGAAGGAATGGGGCATCTTGGCATGGCGCTTTGTGATGAGGGAGATACAGTACTTCTTCCGGATCCGTGCTATCCTGTATTTGCAGCAGGAAGTCTGATGGCAGGAGCAGTTCCTTACTATTATCCGCTGGTTGCAGAACATGATTTTCTTCCCTATGTAAAGGGAATTCCGGAAGAAATAGCGAATAAGGCTAAATATATGGTAGTATCCCTGCCGTCCAACCCGGTAGGAAGCATTGCCACTCCGGGACTTTACGAAGAAATCGTGGAATTTGCGAAAAAATATGATATTCTGATCATTCATGATAATGCGTACAGCGATATTATTTTTGACGGGGCATTTGGAGGAAGTTTTTTGGCCACTCCGGGAGCGAAAGATATTGGAGTGGAATTTTTCAGTCTTTCTAAATCCTTCAATGTTACAGGCGCAAGACTTAGCTTTCTGGTGGGCCGGCCGGATGTGATCGCAGCACTCCGCAAATTGAGAAGCCAGATCGACTTTGGTATGTTCCTGCCGTTTCAGAAAGCAGCTATTGCAGCACTTCAGGGACCGCTGGACAGCGTAAAAGAACAGTGTCAGAAGTACCAGGAGAGAAGAGATGCTCTCTGCCAGGGACTTCGTGATATCGGATGGGAACTTCCAAATGGAAAAGGCACCATGTTTGTCTGGGCGAAGATCCCGGGTGGCCGCACCGACAGCATGGCATTCTGTATGGAACTGATGGAAAAGGCCGGCGTCATCGTGACTCCGGGAGCAAGCTTTGGTCCCCACGGAGAGGGCTACGTACGTTTCGCCCTGGTACTTCCGCCGGAGAAGATCCGGGAAGCAGTGGAAGCGATCCGAAAAAGCGGATTAAACTGAATAACTGAAAGTTGTTCAAAATCCGATCTCAAGCCATGAAAAGATTACTTATCAGCGTTCAAGCCGCTGTGGATCTTAAATGATCCGCAGCGGCTTTTTCATCTCGTGGATGAAAGGCTGACCTGTTTTGTGGCAGAGAAGCATTTCGTAAAGATTGGAAGCCGCACAGGTTTCATTAAAAAGTCGAAGCGCAGTTTCATCGAGGATCGCAGATGCATCGGCGGCTTTGGTGATTAGCGGGATTGAGGAGTTTTTCTTGATCTGGCTGAGAAGCGGAGCGCTGTTTTTTTGAAAGCCAAGTACCCGGGCATAGGGAATGTGTCCGGGTGCTTTTGTTTTTTGGTCAAGAAAGATCCGGACAAGGCTGCGGCAGATAGCAGAACGGGTAATATCCCGTGTTTTCAAAAGATCCGCAAACTGGGAAAAACCTTCATATTGATTTCGGGATTTCAGGATACGCCGGATCAGTGCATCCGAAAGCTCCGGATACATTTTTAAAGTTTCTTCGGATTCCTGAAGCAGTTTGTAATGCAGAGGAAGATCCAGTGCTGAGTCAGAAATCCATGCTCCTTTTTTGAGAGAATCCAGGAATCCGGGAAGGGAAGCAGAAGGGATCAACCGGGAAAGATCAGCAGACTGCACAATTCCTTCGGATTTTTTCATAAGGCTCCGGATGCCGGAAGCAGAGGGAAATTCTTCGTCGGAAAGAAGAGAAAAATCCGTATCATGATAACCACTTCCCTTTCTTAAAAGTGCATGAGGAAGGATACGGCTGTTAAGACGGAGAAGCGCTTTGCAGTATTCGATTCCCAGGATGTTATTGGGAGAAGAAAGAATGAGTTCAATATGTTCTGATGAAACGCCGAATGTGTTATGCACGGAAGTGGCTTTTTCTCGCATGTAACGGATCAAAGCACTGCTTCTTGCAGCAGGAAAACTCATTCCGGTACGAAGATTCTGCTGAAGGAGTTTGCGGTATTCAAACGGTTCCTTTACAAGAATCTGTGCAATATTCATAAGAGTCTCTGTATCTCCGCATTCACTTCCGAAACATAGCTCATCTACAACACCAAGCCCGTCAAGAAGGCTTACGCCACCTGCGGCAAATCCTTCCGCACTGGCCGTTGCTGTCTGTACCGGCATTTCCAGGATCAGATCGGCGCCTCCGAGAAGAGCCATCTCAGCCCGGAGATGTTTTTCCATAAGGGCAGGAGCCCCTCTTTGAACAAAATCCCCGCTCATGGCGATCACAATATAATCAGCACCAAGGATCTCCCGGGCATAGCGGATCTGGTATTCGTGACCTTTGTGAAATGGGTTATATTCTGCAATGATTCCAACAACTTTCATATAAAAAAGTACCTGCCATTTCTGAAAATTATAATGGTGCTATTTTAACATAAGCAATGTAAAAAGTTAAGCGGCATTCGAAATCTGTTTTGCTGCCATAAACCCGAATGCTGCTGTCCGCTCTGGGCCCGGCAACACCCTTTGGGAGATACAGAAATCACGCAAATTTATGATCATGCGCCGAAATCCTCGGGCCATCTGTGATCTTTATCCACAAAAAACACATCGCAGAACATTGTCGGTAAACAGTAACAATTGCACTTCAAAAAATACGCAGTATAGCCATTTTCTGACAATGAAACGCTTGAAAAGAAAAGGGTAAGGGGGTATAATAAACATAGTGTAGTGCCCGAACAGACACTAGCGTTTTTGTTACATCAAGAAAGGAGCCATTTAATCATGGGATTTGTTGAACTGCTTAAAAAAAGAGCAAAAGAAAGCGTAAAAACAATTGTACTGCCAGAGACAGAGGATATGAGAACTCTTGAGGCAACTGACAAGATTCTGAAAGAGGGAGTTGCAAAGATCATCCTCATCGGTAATGAGGAAGAGATCAACAAGAAAGCTGCAGAGGGCGGCTTTGATATTTCCGGTGCACAGATCGTAGATCCGGAGAAATCTGACAGAACTCAGGCATATATTGATAAATTTGTAGAGCTGAGAGCAAAGAAGGGAATGACACCTGAGAAAGCGAAAGAGATCCTTCATACTCAGTACCCATACTATGGCGTAATGATGGTTAAGATGGGGGATGCAGACGGTATGGTATCCGGTGCATGCCATTCTACAGCAGATACACTTCGTCCATGCCTTCAGATCCTGAAGACAAAACCGGGAACCAAGCTTGTATCCGCATTCTTCCTGATCGTTGTTCCGGATTGCGAGTATGGTGCAAACGGTGCATTCGTATTTGCTGATTCCGGCCTGAACCAGAACCCGACTCCGGATGAGCTTTCTGCGATCGCAGCATCTTCTGCTGAGTCCTTTAAGCTTCTTGTTCAGGAGGAGCCGATCGTAGCTATGCTTTCCCACTCCACTAAGGGAAGTGCAAAGCATCCTGACGTAGATAAAGTCGTAGAGGCTACAAGAATTGCCAAAGAGGAGCATCCGGAGCTTAAACTTGACGGAGAGTTCCAGCTTGATGCAGCTATCGTTCCAAGCGTAGGCGCATCCAAAGCACCGGGAAGCGAAGTAGCAGGTAAAGCTAATGTACTGGTATTCCCTGACCTTGATGCAGGTAACATCGGATACAAGCTTGCTCAGCGTCTTGGTAAAGCAGAAGCATACGGACCTGTTACACAGGGTATCGCAAAACCTGTAAACGACCTGTCTCGCGGATGCTCTGCAGATGATATCGTAGGTGTTGTAGCAATCACAGCAGTACAGTGCCAGGCAGAGGATAAATAATTATTAAAAGATCAGGAGAGTTAAATCATGAACGTATTAGTTATCAACTGTGGAAGTTCTTCATTAAAATATCAGTTAATCGATTCTGAGACAGAGAATGTACTTGCAAAGGGTCTCTGCGAGAGAATCGGTATTGACGGAAGACTGGTATATCAGAAAGCCGGATGTGACAAAGAGATCACAGAGGCAGCTATGCCAACACATAAAGAAGCAATCCAGATGGTACTGGATGCTCTTACAAACGATAAAACAGGTGCAATCGGAAGCCTTAAAGAGGTTAATGCGATTGGACATCGTGTCGTACACGGAGGCGAGAAATTTGCTTCTTCTGCAGTGATCACAGACGAGATGATCAAAGCAGTAGAAGAGTGCAATGACCTTGCACCGCTTCACAACCCGGCTAACCTCATTGGTATCCGTGTATGTGCAGAGCTTATGCCAGGCGTACCACAGGTAGGCGTATTTGATACCGCTTTCCATCAGACAATGCCTGCTAAAGCATATCTCTATGGACTTCCGCTTGACTTCTACAAGAAATATAAAGTAAGAAGATATGGTTTCCACGGAACATCCCACAGCTTCGTATCCAAGAGAGCTGTTGATTTCCTTGGCCTTGACAAAGACAACTCCAAAGTTATCGTCTGCCACCTTGGAAACGGATCTTCCATCAGCGCAGTTGTAAATGGCAAATGTGTAGATACAACAATGGGTCTTACACCACTTGAAGGTGTTGTTATGGGAACTCGTTCCGGTAACATCGATCCGGCTATCATGGAGTTCATTGCTAAGAAAGAGAACCTGGACATTGAGGGCGTTATGAATGTACTCAACAAGAAATCTGGTCTTCTCGGACTTTCCGGCGGACTTTCCAGCGACTTCCGTGACCTCAACGAGGCAGCTGAAGGCGGAAACGAGGATGCAGCTAATGCCATCGACGTTCTCTGCTATAGCATCGCTAAATTCGTAGGCGGATATGTTGCAGCAATGAATGGTGTTGACGCGATCGTCTTCACAGCAGGTATCGGTGAGAATGCGATCCCGGTACGTGAGAAGGTTGTCAGCTATCTCGGATACCTTGGCGTAACACTTGACAAAGATGCTAACGGACATCGTGGCGAGGAAATCGTGATCTCCACACCGGACTCCAAGGTTAAGGTTGCAGTTATCCCGACAAACGAGGAGCTTGCAATCTGCCGTGAGACTGTAGCACTGGTATAATCAGCTGTTTCAGTACCGGTACAGAACCGTTCGGGCATGATCGGTAATCAGGCAGAATTATATATTACTGTGGATCAGCAGTATACATTCGGGGGGCGGACAATTAAAGGTCCACCCCCGTAATTTACCCCGAATTTCTGATTAAGCCAACAGTAACAAAAAATTAAAAAAATGTAATATTTTCCCGAAAATAACGTTGACAAATCACAAGACCATATGTATAATGGATTGAGTGTGGATAGGAGAGACTTATGCAGATTCATTTATTAGACATTTCTTCCTGTGATGGCAAGACGATCCAGGAATCAGTTATTCCTGAACTGGAGAAGATTGATTTTCAGATGGGAAGTTTTCCGGTACTTGCGAAGGAACCGGTAGAGCTTACGATCACCAATACCGGTGATAAGGTTCTTGAGCTTACAGGAACCGGTAAGATTACAGTGGGCATTCCCTGTGACCGCTGTCTTGAGACAGT
Organism: Blautia sp. MSK.18.38; assembly: GCF_024460535.1. NCBI lineage: Bacteria > Bacillati > Bacillota > Clostridia > Lachnospirales > Lachnospiraceae > Blautia > Blautia sp. MSK.18.38. Next base: position 82,036 of record NZ_JANFYP010000003.1, read on the forward strand.
AGCCGTCGAGATACCGCTGGAATTTAAGAAGAAGCTTGATATGAAGCTTTCTGATGAAGAGCGTGTCAATGATCTGGATGAAAGCAGCTATCTCACAGGTATGAACCTGGATGTGGACCGGTTGGTCTATCTTGAGGTATTGATATGCTGGCCTTTAAAGGTCTTATGTAAAGAAGACTGTAAAGGTATCTGCAGCCGCTGCGGGAAGAACCTAAACGAAGGTCCCTGCGGATGCAAGGAGGAGCCTAAGGATCCCCGCATGGCAGCTATCAGTGATATATTCAGTAAATTTAAGGAGGTGTAACCTATGTCCATTTGTCCTAAGAACAAATCTTCCAAAGCTAGACGTGACAAGAGAAGAGCGAACTGGAAAATGAGCGCTATGAACCTTGTTAAATGTAGCAAATGTGGAGCACTTATGATGCCACACAGAGTTTGCAAAGCTTGCGGAAGCTACAATAAGAAGGAAATCATCAAAGTTGAGGACTAATTTTAATTAGACAGTCAATATATGATGCGAAAAGAGTCTGGTATGCTGAGATAAGTATACCGGCTTTTTTTATACTCTGGGGGGAAATAAAAAAATATGAAACAGAACAAAAATCAGAAAAATACCGCCGTGAACCAGATCACAGAGGGTGTGATCTGGAAGCAGCTTCTGATATTCTTTTTTCCGATCTTGTTTGGAACTCTGTTCCAGCAGATCTACAATACTGCCGATACAGTTGTAGTAGGCCGCTTTGTGGGAAAAGAAGCATTGGCAGCAGTAGGAGGCTCATCCAGTATGATCGTGAATCTCATCGTAGGTTTTTTTGTAGGTTTATGTTCCGGTGCGTCTGTAGTGATTTCTCAGTTTTACGGAGCGAAAGACCACAAAAACCTTAAAAAAGCACTTCACACATCCATGATCTTCTGCCTGGCTGCCAGTATTATTGTGGGAACAGCAGGTTTTATCCTGGCTGAGCCGATCCTTCACCTGATGAAAACACCGGCAGAAGTAATACCGGATTCTGTGTTGTACCTGCATATCTATTTTGCGGGAACATTTTTCAATCTGGTCTACAACATGGTATCCAGTATCTTAAGAGCAGTGGGGGATTCCAAAAGACCGCTCTATGTGCTGATCATTACCTGTTTGTTGAATATTTTGCTGGATGTTGTATTTGTAGTGATCTTCCATATGGGAGTCCTCGGTGTTGCACTTGCAACAGTCAGCTGCCAGGCAGTCAGTGCCATCCTTGTAACCTGGTTCCTGATGCGCGCAGAGGATATTTATCGTCTGGAATTTCATGAGATCCGTTTTGATCTCCGGTCTTTGGGGGCAGTTCTCAGGATTGGACTTCCGGCAGGACTGGAATCGGTGATGTATAATATTGCCAATCTCACCATTCAGATTTTTGTCAATGAACTGGGGACTGACACAGTGGCAGCCTGGGGAACTATGGGAAAGATTGATGCGGTGTTCTGGATGGTATGCAATGCTTTTGCCATCTCAATTACCACCTTTGTGGGACAGAATTATGGTGCCGGAAAATACCACCGCATGCGAAAAAGTGTCCGCGTCTGTATGGTGATGGCATACATTTCGGCGTTTATTGTAAGCGGAGCACTTATTCTGTTCGCAAATCCGATCTACCATTTGTTTACAACCGATCAGGTGGTTGTAGACATTGGGGTGCATATGATCCGTTTCCTGATTCCGTCCTATGCTATTTATGTTGTGATCGGAATTATTTCCGGAGCGCTGCGTGGTGCCGGAAGAGTACTGGTTCCTATGATCCTGACCTGTGGAGGAGTCTGTCTTTTACGTATCATCTGGTTGTTTGCTTTTGTAAGATCTCATCCGGGGATCGACAGTATCATGCTCAGTTATCCGGTGTCCTGGATAATTACTGCGGTACTGTTTGTCATCTATTATTTTCGGCGATTTCCAGGTATGCAGAAAAAGAAATAACGATATATGAAAAGGTGCTGATTCTGTGCAATAGCAGTGATCAGCACCTTTGTTTTGTTCGAAAGATGTCGATTTATTACGTATAGATTTGATTGCCTGAAAGCTGAAAAAGAGGTATTCTGGATGCAGATAGATGAAACATATGTAATGGGGATGACCAGATATGTATAATCTGCAAAAAACAATACGATATGGTTTTTGGTTGATACTTGAAGTTATTGCGCTGTGTGTCGGTATGATTTATAGCACGAGGACTGTACGGGCTGAACCTGAAGTACAGCAGCCGGCCAGAAAAGTAACAGAAGTTGTTACTGAAAAATGGACTGTGATCAGTGGAAAACGTCTGGATCTTATCCTGAAATATATGGGAGATATAAATTTTGAAAAAGAAGGAATCAGTCTTCGTATCCCTGCTTCTGTGGCACAAAGCTGGAAGGTAGCAGAGAATGGTACAATACAGGCACTGGTACAAAAGGTTTCCAATCATTCATATGAAATAAAGATCTATAAAGGCACTCAGAAGATCACGGATATTCCGGGGAGCCGGATCATGATACCGGTAAAAGAGATGTTTCCCAACGGAGATCCGGAAACTATGGAAATTACGGATTCCCGAGGAAGAAAACTAAAGACATTCCTGGATAAAAAGCAGGATCTTCTGATCGTTGACACGGACGAGACAGGAATCTTCTGCGTAAGAGGTCGGAAAATAGATGATATAGAAGAGAATCCTTTTGCAGTGGCAGTCCTGACGACAGCAACAATGATAACAGTGCTGATCGTAGGAATCCGAAGCAGATCCGGAAAGCGAGGTGACAGTCATAAAGGAGAAAAGTAGGCAATGGACCCTGATCTTTGGACTTACTGTGGTGTTATCTATGACTGCTTTTTTTATGATGTATCTCATAAATAATGAATATACAGCGAAAGGCGAGCAGCCCATTCAGGGAATCCTTTGTCTGGATGATAAAGATGCGGCGGCAAAGCTACATTATCTTGCCAGGGAATGGCAATATTTTCCGGGAAAGCTGCTTACACCTGAGATGCTGAAAAAGGATCCAGGATATTACAGTTGTTATATTTCGATCGGAGAACGTAATGAAATGGAACTGGGGAATAAAGAGGCTTCTACGTATGGATGTGGGACATACCGGATGTTTCTGATCCTGCCCGAAGAGGAAAAAATCTGGGCGATATCTATGGCGGAGGTTTTTTCCGCATACCGAATCTATATCAATGGAGAACTGGCCGGGGAAGTGGGGGATCCTGACGAAAAAACCTATATGGACCGGGTCATGAACCGTGTTTTTACGTTTCAGGGATCCGGGGTTGTAGAAATTGTCATAGCAGTAGCAGACAAAAGCCATATCAGATCCGGAATCCAGGCTATTCCGGTTTTGGGATCTCCGGTCCGTGTAAGCATACAGAGAGGACTGCGGGTACTCGGAAGCGGCTGTGCCATTGCGTTCTGTATCTGTATCATGTTTGGGACTCTTATGGTACATGTCAGAACCAGGACAAAAGAATTTGCTATTTTTAATCTGGTCTGTCTCTGTGTGGCAGGATATTCGTTATGCTCCCTGGTACATAATTTTTTTCTTCTTCCCACGAGGCCCTGGTATGCCCTGGAAACTATGATCTATTATCTGATCCTTTCCTGCATGATCCGGCTTGAGGATTGTATTATAGGAAAAAAAAGGGGCATATATCTGTTTCTTTTGATCGATCTCTGGATCGTAGTAGCTTTCTTTCTGGAGATTTTTGCGGATATACTTCCTTCAGCCAGGCTTCTTTATGATGTTGTCTGGATCAGTGAGGCAGTCAAATGGGTGGCAGCGATCTATATGCTGCTCAATACTTTTGGAGAAACAGATTGCAGATATGGAAAGATCGTTTTGGTGGGAACAACGATTTATGCCTGTTCCCTTGTGGCAGATCGGATAGGGTATCTTTATGAGCCGATTTTGGGAGGAGGTTTCCCGGAGACAGGTGGGCTGATACTGACAGCTGCGTTTGGCTGTGTTCTGTGGAGAGACCTGTCAGAAGCATATAAGATCAGTCTGACTTATGAGGTATATAGTCATCAGACTGAACTTCGTCTCCTTGCCCAGAAAAATCATTACGACCGATTAAAAGAACAGATGGAAGAAACCAGCCGTGTCCGTCATGATATGCGTCAGCACCTTCGTGTTCTGTCTGCATTACTGGAACGTGAGCAGTATGGAGAAATGCAGAAATACCTTTGCCGGTATACCCGTGAATTCCAGGAACGTTTGACCTATCATTCTTACTGTAAAAATCAGGTTGCCGATGCGATCTTACATTATTATGAAGAACTATGCAGAAAAAACGGGATCGTTTTTCAGTGTCAGGTAGAGGCACCGGAAAAAACAGGGATCCAGGATACAGATTTTTGTCGTCTCTTTGGAAATCTTCTGGAAAATGCCATAGAAGCGGCACAGCTTTGTCCGAAAGGCAGTTCCAGATTTGTCCGTGTACAGATACGTACCAGAAATAATAAACTTCTTATAAAAGAAGAAAACAGCTGCACAGATCCCTTACGCAGAAATAAAACAGGATTTTTTTCAGGTAAGCATTCCGGACAGGGGATCGGAACTGCGTCGATCATGGAAATTGCGGCACGTTATGGAGGGTTTGCGGATTTTCAGTCTGAAAATGGCATTTTTAAAGCTGAGATATTTCTTCATCTGACGCAAAGAGATACTGAAGATAGGCTTTACGGATAGCAGAAGAGCCACGTTTCCGGATCTGGACGACCTCCCCGTTGTCCAGAAGAAAGCCTTCTTCAGAAGCTTCCTGTATACGGTCCATATTGACGACACAGCCACGGTAACAGGAGAGAAAATTGGGACAGTCCCGGATCTGCTCCTCAAATTTGTGAAAGGTAAGATAAGAACGGACCGGACCGGCGTCGGTATGAAGGCACACTGCATTTCGGAATGTATCTGCATATAAAATACTGCGCAGAGGGACCCGGATGGGAACCCGGTCAGAAACGACTTCAATGTAACGGGATGCCAGTAAATGCCTGGATTGAAAGGAATCCAGAATGGAACAGAGTTTTTCTGGCTGAAATGGTTTCAGAAGATAATAGGAGGCTCCTACATCATAGCTTTCCACAGCGAAATCACTGCTGGTAGTGACAAAAACAAGGATGCAGTTATCGGACTGTCTTCGGATCCTGCGCGCAGCTTCCATACCTGTCATCCCGTCCATATAAATATCCAGGAACAGGATCTGAAATTTTCCGGGCTGATAATCTTCAAAAAATTCTTCTGCGCTGAAAAAATGACAGATTTCTGCCCGGATCTGTTTTTTCTCAAAATAGGAAACAGCGATATTCTTCAGGGCTTCTGCATCCGTTGAGATGTCATCAATAATTGCAATATTCAAAATAATATAACCTCCGGTTTATAAAAGAGTAGTAAAAATAGTATATCATAACTTTTATGTATATCCAATATCGGATTTTGGCCTGAAATGACGTATTGTGTAGAAAATTATCAGGAATGAACGTGCTTTTAGCAGATATTTAACATAAAAATGTCATATTTCATGGAAACTGTCATTTTGTCACAGGTCTGTTGTCATTTCCTGATAATTTTTTTACAATAGCGTCAAAAGATACGAAAGGCGGTGGATATACGAAAAATAAGGGCAGCAGCTGGCGACACCAGAAACTGTTGACCAAAATCCAGATAAAAAACAATCCCCCAAGAGGGCTGTACTTCCAGATTTGAGGTACAGCCCTTTCCCCTGTCATAACAGTGATTCTTGACGGAATCGTGGAAATTCGCTATCATGGAAATGATTTTTATATACTTTGGAAGAAAACGGAGAAAATGCGCATGAACATTCTTAATATAGAACATATCCACAAAATTTTTGGAGATAAGGTGATATTTGATGATATCTCCTGCGGCATCGATCAGGGAGAAAAAATAGGTATCATCGGTGTAAACGGAACCGGTAAAACTACTTTGCTCCGCGTGATCGCCGGAGAGGAAGAACCGGACGAAGGGCAGGTGATCACCCAGAACGGGATCCGGATCAGCTGGCTTCCCCAGACTCCGGAATTTCCGCAGCATATGACCATTCTGGACTATGTGGCAGAAGGCAAATGGCAGAAGGACTGGAGTACCGAAAGTGAGGCCAGACGCATGCTGAATACACTTGGTATTACCGATCAGAATATTAATATGGATAATCTTTCCGGTGGTGAAAAGAAAAGAGTGGCGCTGGCAAGGATGCTTTTAAATCCGGCTGATATTCTGATCCTGGATGAGCCTACCAACCATCTGGACGGAGAAATGGTCATATGGCTGGAAGATTTTCTCCGGAATTTTCGTGGGACGGTGATCATGGTCACTCATGACCGTTATTTCCTGGATCGTGTGGCAAACCGGATCCTGGAGATCAGCCACGGAAAATTATATTCCTATGCAGGAGATTATTCCAGATTTCTGGAGCTGAAAGCGCAGAGAGAGGAAATGGAGCTTGCCAGTGACCGGAAGCGCCGCAGTGTACTTCGGATGGAACTGGAATGGGCAGCAAGAGGCTGTCGTGCCAGAAGTACAAAACAGAGAGCAAGGCTTGACCGTTTGGAAGCACTGAAGGCGGGAAAAACCCCGCTGAAAGAGCAGAATGTGGAAATGGATTCCATTGAGACCCGTATGGGAAAGAAAACCATAGAGTTTCATCATGTAAGTAAAACCATCGAAGGTCGTCTTTTGATCAATGATTTTGATCATATTGTTCTTCGTGATCAGCGTCTCGGGATCATCGGGCCAAATGGCTGCGGTAAGTCCACACTTCTTAAAATGGCAGATGGACTGATCTTGCCGGATTCCGGAGAGATTCAGATCGGAGAAACGATCCGTATCGGGTATCTTGCACAAAACGTTCCGGATATGGATGGAAGACAGCGAGTGATTGATTATATCCGTGAGGTGGCGGAATATGTTCCGACAAAAGAAGGAAGGATCACAGCTTCCCAGATGCTTGAGAGATTTCTTTTTGATCCGGCCATGCAGTACACCCCGGTGGAGAAGCTTTCCGGAGGTGAGAAGCGAAGACTGTATCTTTTGAAGGTTCTGATGGAGGCGCCAAATGTTCTTCTTCTTGATGAGCCCGGAAATGATCTTGATATTCCCACCATGACCATTCTTGAGGACTATCTGGATTCTTTTTCCGGCATCGTGATCACAGTGTCCCATGACCGCTATTTCCTGGATAATGTGGTGAACCGTATTATGGCATTTGAGGGAGATGGCCGGCTTGTCCAGTATGAGGGCGGTTATACGGATTATCTGGAAGCAAAGGAAAGAAAGGGACAGTCTCTGGAAACGCGTTCAGATATGAATGGCGGTACAGTACAGGGAGAAACAGCTGAGCCTGAGAAAAAGAAATCCGCTGCAGATACCTGGAAACAGAACCGGAAACAGAAACTGAAATTCACCTATAAAGAACAGAAAGAATTTGACACTATTGACGATGACATCGCAGCATTGGAAGAACGTCTGGAGCAGATTGACAAAGAGATGGCTGCCAATGCCACAAATGCGGGAAAACTCAGGAAGCTTTCCGACGAGCAGCAGGAAATCCAGCAGAAGCTGGACGAAAAAATGGATCGCTGGGTATATTTAAATGATCTTGCAGAACAGATTGAAAATCAGAAAGAGTAAAAGATATTGACTTCTCAGGCAAAACTCTAGTATCATAAATAACGGTACGTTAACCGGATAAACTGCAAAGCAGTTATTCGGTTATGAGTAGGTAGCGAATGTGGATTTCGAATATCCGCTTAACTTTTGGTACTCTGCAATGAAAATCCTTATACGGATGTGTATGAGGATTTTCACTACAGTGTACCATATGCATTCCGAAAAGATTTCGGACAGAGAAAGGACAACATATGTCAGAAATGGTAAAAGTCGTTGTAGATGCAATGGGTGGTGACAATGCTCCCGAGGAACCGGTAAAAGCCGCGGTGGAAGCTGTGAAAGAAAAAGAGAACATCCAGGTCATCCTTACAGGAGTACAGGATGTGATCGAAGCAGAGCTTCGGAAATACCCGGATTATCCTAAGGACAGGATTCGCGTGGTGCATGCGTCTCAGGTGATCGAGACTGCGGAACCTCCGGTCATGGCTATCCAGAAAAAGAAAGATTCCTCTATTGTAGTGGGATTAAATCTTGTAAAAAAACAGGAGGCCGATGCCTTTGTTTCCTCCGGAAGCACCGGTGCGGTACTGGTAGGAGGCCAGGTGATCGTAGGCAGGATCCAAGGAATCCGGAGACCACCTCTTGCTCCGCTGATCCCTACGGCAAAGGGCGTTTCCCTTCTGATCGACTGTGGTGCCAATGTAGATGCGAGACCAGATCATCTGGTACAGTTTGCGCAGATGGGTTCCATCTATATGGAAAATGTAGTGGGTATTAAGAAACCAAGAGTTGCTATCGTTAATAACGGTGCTGAGGAAGAAAAGGGCAATGCGCTGGTAAAGGCTACCTTCCCTCTGTTAAAAGCATGTAAGGATATCAATTTCATCGGAAGTATTGAGGCGAGAGATATCCCGTCAGGTTATGCAGATGTAGTAGTCTGTGAAGCTTTTGTAGGAAATGTGATCCTCAAGCTTTATGAAGGTGTTGGAGCTACTCTGATATCTATGATCAAAAAAGGTATGATGACAAACATTCGCAGTAAAATGGGAGCTCTGATGGTAAAACCTGCTCTTAAGGAAACCTTAAAATCATTTGATGCCAGTGAATATGGCGGAGCACCGCTTCTTGGTCTGAAAGGTCTTGTGGTCAAAAGCCACGGAAGTGCCAGAAGCGTAGAAATCCGTCATGCGATCTTTCAGTGCGAGCAGTTTAAGGAAGAGAAGATCAATGAAAAGATCGAGGAGTTTATAGCAGCTGAGCAGAAAGCACAGGCGGAAGAAAAAAGCGAAAAAAAATAAAACCGGGATTGCCGGAAATATTACAGACAGAACAGGAGGCGAACAGTCGTGGAACTGGAAATGCTGAAGACCATCATCGAAAAAACTCTGGGAAAAAATATGGATGCCATTACAGAAAAAACTACCTTTGTGGATGATCTGGGAGTGGATTCTCTGGATTTTTTTCAGATTCTTATTGATCTGGAGGAAACTTTTGATGTTCGTATCGCCCCGGAGGAAGCCGAGGAGATCGTTACTGTCGGCGATGCAGTGGAGACTCTTCGCCGGGTAACGAAGGGAAGAAGAAATGGAAAATAATTTAAAAAAGCTGGAGCAGACTATCGGATACCAGTTTACCGCAAAATCTTTACTGGAGCAGGCAATGACACACAGCTCCTATGCCAACGAAAAACACCTTGGAAAGCTTGGATGCAATGAGCGTCTGGAGTTTCTTGGAGATGCGGTGCTGGAGTTGATCAGCAGTGATTTCCTGTACAAAAAATTCCGGAATAATCAGGAAGGTGAGTTGACCAAGAAACGTGCCAGCATGGTATGTGAAAAGAGTCTTGCCTACTGTGCAAGAGAATTCGGGCTTCCGGAGTTTATCCTCCTTGGAAGAGGTGAGGAAATGATGGGCGGTCGTAAAAGAGATTCCATCGTTTCTGATGCCCTGGAATCTCTGATCGGGGCTATGTATCTGGACGGTGGATTTGAACCGGCACAGGCTTTTGTTATGAAATTTATCCTGAACGATCTGGAGGATAAGAGGATTTTTTATGACAGCAAGACAGTGCTTCAGGAAATGGTACAGGAAGGCGGAAATCATCCGGTGGAATATCGTCTTCTGAAAGAAGAGGGACCGGACCACAGCAAGAGCTTTACTGTGGAGGCGCTGATCAATGGAAAAAGTATGGGAACCGGAACCGGCCATACAAAAAAGGCAGCAGAACAGGCTGCAGCCCTAGAGGCAATACGCAGTATAAAATAACAGCAGGTGGCCAATGTATCTGAAAAATATAGAGGTGCAGGGATTTAAATCCTTTGCACAGAAAATAAATTTTGAATTTCATAACGGGATCACCGGCATCGTAGGACCTAACGGCAGCGGAAAAAGTAATGTTGGCGATGCAGTCCGCTGGGTTCTGGGAGAACAGAGCGCCAAGCAGCTTCGAGGCGGGAATATGCAGGATGTTATCTTTTCAGGAACGGAGCTTCGCAAGCCTCTGAGCTTTGCGTCCGTGGCTATTACACTTGATAACAGTGATCACAAGCTCCCGGTGGATTTTGAAGAAGTAACCGTTACCAGAAGACTGTATCGTTCCGGTGAGAGCGAATACCGCATCAACGGCAGCTCCTGTCGTTTAAAGGACATCAATGAGATGTTCTATGATACCGGTATCGGAAAAGAAGGATATTCCATCATCGGACAGGGTCAGATCGATAAGATCTTAAGTGGAAAACCCGAAGAACGCCGAGAGCTTTTTGACGAGGCAGCCGGGATCGTCAAATTTAAAAGACGAAAAAATACCACACTGAAGAAGCTTGAGGAAGAACAACAGAATCTGGTCCGTGTCACGGACATCTTAAGTGAGCTGACCAAGCAGCTGGAACCGCTGGAACGTCAGTCTGAGACTGCAAAAATATATCTGGCAAAAAGAGAAAATCTGAAAGAGCTGGATATAAATATGTTCCTCCTGGAATATGAACACACCGGAAATCTGATCCGCGAGCTGGAAGAAAAAACCAGGATCGCAGAAAATCAGTTAAAAGAAGCCCAGGATGCTCATAGTCGTACCAAGGATGAATATGAACGTCTGGAAAAAATACTGGAAGAGCTGAATGAGCGGATGGAGGCGTTGCGGGAAGAAAGCCGGGATCGTGCTATCCGTAAACAACAGCTGTCCGGTGAGATCAATGTTCTTCATGAACAGATCCTGGCAGGAGAGCAGAATGATAGTCATTATCGCAGCCGTCTTTTAGCAGTTCAGGAAGATACGGAGAAAAAATCTGCAGACCAGGAGGCTCTGGAAGAGCAAAAAGCAGATCTTCAGGCAAATTTACGGGAGATCGACAGAAAACTTGCTGACGAGCAGAAAAAAATGGACAATATCCAGAGCAGCATCGAAGAATGCACCCAGGCAGTGGAAGATGGTAAGAATGAGATCATTGAGATCCTTAATTCCCGTGCAAACACCAAAGGTAAGGCACAGCGTTTTGATGCCATGAAGGAGCAGCTGGATATCCGGAAAGCAGGGATCAGTCAGAGGATCCTTTCCCTGAAAACCCAGGAAGAGGAGCAGCAGTCAGCGATCGATCAGGCACAGAAGGAATACGACACTATCACGAAGGCCATTCAGGAAACCAGAGAAGAAGGCAGCCGTCTTACAAAAGAGATACATGCCATCCAGGAAACCCTTAAACAGCAGAATACACAGCTGGAAAAGGAACAGACGTCCTATCATAGGGAGGCATCCAGACTGGAATCCCTTCGCAATATCACAGAACGTTATGATGGATATGGAAACAGTATCCGCCGTGTCATGGAACAGAAGAATCATGTTCCTGGGATCCGTGGCGTAGTGGCGGATATCATTCACGTTGAAAAAAATTATGAGATCGCTATTGAGACAGCTCTTGGCGGAAGTATTCAGAATATCGTTACGGATAACGAGCAGACTGCTAAGCAGATGATCGAATTCCTGAAAAAAAACCGGTATGGTCGTGCGACTTTTCTCCCGTTAAACAGCATTTCTTCAAGAGGCGAGTTTAATCAAAGAGGTGCTTTGAACGAACCGGGAGCTATTGGTCTTGCCAGTGGCCTGGTAACTGCAGAGAAGGAATATGACGGTCTGATCGGATATCTTCTTGGCAGAGTGCTGGTGGTGGATCATATCGATCATGCTATTGCCATTGCCAGAAAATACCGACACAGTATCCGTATGGTAACGTTGGAGGGAGAATCCTTAAGTCCAGGCGGTTCCATGACCGGTGGAGCTTTTAAGAACAACAGCAATCTTCTTGGGCGTCGTCGTGAGATCGAGGAACTGGAAAAGAAGGTAAAAGAGCTGGCAGCCGGGTATCATGAGATCCGACAGTCCATGGAAGATAACCGCAGCAGAAGAAATGAGATGCGTGATACTGTGGCGGCGCTGCAGCAGAAATTTCAGGAACAATCCATTCAGCAGAATACAGCCAGGTTGAACATTGAACAGCTGGAGAAAAAAGCGGAGGAGATCCGCGGCGGTTATACCAGGATCGAGAGGGAGCAGGAGGAGATCCGTCTTCAGGCAAGAGACATGCAGGCAGATAACATAAAGATCACGCAGGAACTTGAAGCATCCAAAAGGGATGAGGAAGAGCTGGAAACGTTTATTGAGACCCGGCAGAAGGAGCTGGAGGACTGGAAAAAGGACGAAGCGGAGACTTCAGAGAAGCTGGAAAGGATCCGTCTTGACGCATCTGCATCCCAGCAGAAGGAAAGCTTCATAAAGGAAAATCTGCGGCGCCTGAAAGAGGAGATCGAAGTTCTTTCGAAAGAGAGGGAAGAAATTCTGGATTCTCTGGAAAAAGGCAGCCAGGAAACTGCAGAAAAGAGAAAGACGATCGACAAGGTCCGTAAGGAGATCGAAGGCTTTGCCGCAAAAGAAGAGGCGGCTGCAAAACAGCTGGAAAAATGGCAGCAGGAAAAGGAAGAGCGCACAAAAAGCCATAAGGAGTTTTTTGAAAAGCGTGATGAGCTGTCTGGCCAGATCAGTCTTCTGGACAAAGAATGCTTCCGACTGAAGACTCAGGCAGAAAAGATCGAAGAGAACCGGGAAGCAAGGATTTCCTATATGTGGGAAGAATACGAGATCACTCCGAATAATGCCTTGCAGTACAGGAAAGAAGAAATGAATGACAGGCATGTGATGAAGCAGCAGATCCATAAATTAAAGGACGAGATCCGAGCTCTTGGCTCTGTCAACGTCAATGCCATTGAGGATTACAAAGAACTTCTGGAACGGCATACGTTCTTAAGCGGTCAGTACAACGATCTTTTGGAAGCGGAAAAAACGCTGGAACAGATCATCCAGGAGCTGGATGAGGGCATGCGGAAGCAGTTTAGCGAAAAATTCGGAGAGATCCAGAAAGAATTTGATAAAGCCTTCAAAGAACTGTTCGGCGGAGGCCGGGGAACTCTGGAACTTGCGGAAGACGAGGATATCCTTGAGGCAGGGATCCGGATCATTTCCCAGCCGCCCGGAAAAAAACTCCAGAACATGATGCAGCTTTCCGGTGGGGAAAAAGCTCTGACAGCCATTGCACTTCTTTTTGCGATCCAGAATCTGAAGCCTTCACCATTCTGTCTTCTGGATGAGATCGAGGCTGCACTGGATGATTCCAATGTAGGACGTTTTGCGGGATATCTTCAGAAGTTGACGAAGAACACACAATTTATTATAATAACACATAGACGTGGTACCATGAATGCAGCAGACAGGCTTTATGGAATTACCATGCAGGAAAAAGGGGTATCCACGCTGGTATCCGTAGATTTAGTAGAGAACCAGCTTACCCAGTAGCAGAGGGGATGAATCAGTATGGCAGAAGAAAAAAAAGGATTTTTTAAACGTCTGGTAAGCGGACTTACCAAAACGCGAGACAATATCGTTGCCGGCTTTGATTCCATTTTCAGCGGTTTTTCCAGTATTGATGATGATTTTTATGAAGAACTGGAAGAGATTCTGATCATGGGAGATATCGGCATTAACGCAACCACTTCCATTCTGGAGCATTTAAAGGAGCAGGTTGCTGAGCAGCATATCAAGGAGCCGTCCCAGTGCAAACAGCTTCTGATCGACAGCATCAAAAAACAGATGCAGGTAGAAAGCACAGAATATGAGTTTGAGAATCGGAAATCCGTGATCCTTGTGATCGGTGTCAACGGAGTCGGCAAGACTACCTCCGTAGGCAAACTGGCCGGTAAATTAAAGGATCAGGGAAAAAAGGTCATCCTCGGAGCTGCAGATACCTTCCGTGCGGCAGCCGGGGAGCAGCTGACACAGTGGGCCAACCGTGCAGGCGTTGAGATCATCGGCGGTCAGGACGGAGCAGATCCGGCATCTGTTGTCTATGATGCCGTGGCAGCAGCCAAAGCCAGAAATGCAGATATTCTGATCTGCGATACCGCAGGAAGACTTCATAATAAGAAAAACCTTATGGAAGAGCTTCGCAAGATTTACCGTATTCTGGAACGTGAGTATCCGGAAGCATATTTGGAAACGCTGGTAGTTCTTGACGGAACCACGGGCCAGAATGCGCTTTCCCAGGCAAGACAGTTTGCCGAGGTCGCAAACGTTACCGGAATCATTCTTACCAAACTTGATGGTACAGCCAAGGGCGGAATCGCAGTAGCGATCCAGTCTGAGCTTGACATACCAGTAAAATACATCGGAGTAGGCGAAAGTATCGATGATCTGCAGAAATTTGATGCAGACGCATTTGTAAACGCCCTCTTTGACGTAGAAGAAAGGAGCTAAATACAAATGCTTACATTAGAGAGCTTTGAGGAAGCGGCAGCAAAAGTAAAAGAAGTGACACAGGAAACAAAGCTGATATACAGCAGTTATTTCTCAGATATGACGGGAAATAAGGTTTATCTGAAGCCAGAGAATATGCAGCGTACCGGTGCATATAAGGTGCGTGGCGCATATTACAAGATCAGCACACTTTCTGACGAAGAGAGGAACAAAGGTCTGATCACTGCATCTGCAGGAAATCATGCCCAGGGTGTTGCTTATGCTGCACATAAATATGGAGTAAAAGCAGTCATTGTCATGCCAACTACCACACCACTGATCAAGGTAGAGCGCACCAAGAGTTACGGTGCGGAGGTTATCCTTCACGGCGACGTATATGACGAAGCCTGCGCACACGCACTTGCCCTTGCAGAAGAAAAAGGATATACCTTTATCCATCCATTTGACGATCCGGCAGTAGCAACCGGTCAGGGAACTATCGCCATGGAGATCGTACAGGAACTTCCGCTTGTAGATTACATCCTGGTACCGATCGGAGGGGGCGGACTTGCTACAGGTGTCTCTACACTTGCGAAGCTTCTGAACCCACACATCAAAGTCATCGGTGTTGAGCCGGCAGGCGCAGCATGTATGAAGGCATCCCTGGAGAAAGGTGAGGTCGTAACGCTTCCTCACGTAAATACTATCGCAGATGGTACTGCAGTACAGACTCCGGGAAAAAATATCTTCCCATATATCCAGGAAAATCTGGACGATATCATTACCATCGATGATGATGAGCTGATCGTGGCTTTTCTTGATATGGTAGAAAACCACAAGATGATCGTAGAGAACTCAGGACTTCTTACTGTAGCAGCTCTCCGTCATCTGGATGTAAAGAATAAGAAGATCGTTTCCATCTTAAGCGGTGGAAATATGGATGTGATCACCATGTCATCGGTTGTACAGCACGGACTGATCCAGCGTGACCGTATCTTTACCGTATCCGTACTTATTCCGGATAAGCCAGGTGAACTGGTACGTGTTGCAAGTGTGATCGCTGAAAATCAGGGTAATGTTATCAAACTGGATCATAACCAGTTTGTAAGTACCAACCGAAATGCAGCCGTAGAACTTCGGATCACTATGGAAGCATTCGGAACAGATCATAAGAATCAGATCGTTGCAGCTCTGGAAAAAGCGGGTTGCAAACCGAGAGTGGTACGTGCTATACTGTAGGACGTGTTATATTGCAATAACTGAAACTTCTGACCGGACTGTTGCATATGATGTAACAGCCCGGTCTTTTGCGAAAATACCTGCATAGACAGAAAGGACAGATAAATATGTGTGGAATTGTAGGATTTACAGGTAGACACCAGGCAGCTCCGATCCTTTTAGATGGACTCTCCAAGCTGGAATACAGAGGATATGATTCCGCTGGAATCGCCGTACGTGACGGCGAGGACGAGACGGAAGTGATCAAAGCCAAGGGAAGACTGAAAGTTCTGTCAGAAAAGACAAACGGCGGAGAGACTGTACCGGGAACCTGTGGTATCGGTCATACCAGATGGGCAACTCATGGTGAACCTTCTGAGAACAATGCACATCCGCATATGACAGACGACGGTAATATCGTAGCAGTCCACAACGGCATCATTGAGAACTATCAGGAACTGAAAAATAAGCTCACCCGTAAAGGCTATACTTTCTATTCTGAGACCGATACCGAGGTAGCAGTCAAGCTGATCGATTATTATTACAAGAAATACGAGGGAACACCGGTGGATGCCATCACACATTCCATGGTACGTATCCGTGGTTCCTATGCCCTTGCGATCATGTTCAAGGATTATCCGGGTGAAATATATGTAGCCAGAAAAGACAGCCCCATGATCCTTGGAGTGGCAGAAGATGAATCCTTTATCGCTTCTGACGTACCGGCGATCCTGAAATACACCCGCAATGTATATTATATCGGCAATCTGGAGATGGCGCGTGTGAAAAAAGGCGAAGTCACCTTCTACAATCTTGATGGAGATGAGATCGAGAAAGAGCTGAAAACCATTGAATGGGATGCAGAAGCAGCGGAAAAAGCCGGATATGAGCATTTCATGATGAAAGAGATCCATGAACAGCCAAAGGCAGTACTGGATACGTTGAATTCCGTGCTCAAGGATGGAAAGATCGACCTCAGTGAAGTTGGCCTGGAAGAAGAAAGCATCCGGAACATCCAGCAGATCTATATCATAGCCTGCGGCTCCGCTTATCACGTAGGAATGGCAGCACAGTATGTGATCGAGGATCTTGCACAGATCCCGGTAAGGGTAGAGCTCGCTTCCGAATTCCGTTACCGAAAAATGGCCCTTAACACCAACAGCCTTGCAGTGATCATCAGCCAGTCCGGTGAAACAGCAGACAGTCTTGCAGCACTTCGTAAATGCAAGGAAAATGGTATTCGTACACTGGGAATCGTTAATGTAGTGGGATCTTCCATTGCACGTGAGGCTGATAATGTATTTTATACTCTGGCCGGACCGGAGATTTCTGTAGCTACTACCAAGGCGTACAGCACACAGCTGATCGCAGCTTATACACTTGCGATCCAGTTTGCAATGGTAAGAGGAACGATCACAGAAGAAGCCTACAGCAATTATATCAGTGAACTGCAGACACTTCCGGATAAGATCTGTAAGATCCTGGAAGATAAAGAGCGTATCCAGTGGTTTGCCTCAAAACAGGCAAATGTAAAAGATGCTTTCTTTGTAGGAAGAGGAATTGATTACGCTATCAGCCTGGAGGGCAGTCTGAAGATGAAAGAGATCAGTTACATTCACTCTGAAGCCTATGCTGCCGGAGAGCTGAAACACGGAACGATCTCCCTGATCGAAGACGGGACTCTTGTGATCGGTGTGCTGACCCAGCCGGATCTCTACGAAAAAACAGTCAGCAATATGGTTGAGTGTAAGAGCCGTGGCGCCTACCTTATGGGCCTGACCACATTTGGCAATTACAATATCGAGGATACCGCAGACTTCACCGTCTACATCCCGAAAACAGACCCGCACTTTGCAACATCCCTGGCAGTGATCCCGCTTCAGCTTCTGGGCTACTACGTAAGCGTAGCCAAAGGACTGGATGTGGATAAGCCACGAAATCTGGCGAAGAGCGTGACAGTGGAGTAAAAAATATATATGGACTATAGAGAAAGCCTCAGAGTATGTATATGCGAAAATACTCTGAGGCTTTTTTATAAAATCTTTACGCAAAAATAGTTTCATGGTATCATATAGACATATGATGCTGTGAAATTATTTTGCTTTTCAGGGGATATTAAGAAGGGGTGACGGGTACATGCTTATGCCGGTAGTGCCAGAGAGGAGATTGAACTGAAACCAGAGTGCCCGGACAGCCATAGAGCAGATAAAGGAGAAAAATTATCCGGAGTCTTTACAGAAATGTACAGGGAATATCCTGGCTTGTGGGGATCAATTATAACAAACCAATCAACAGTGGTAAGCTTTTGGAGCTGCTGTCACAGTACAAATAATAAGATAGGAAAAAATATATGAAGAATACAGTGGTGATCTTTAATGCCGGTATCGGTGCGCTGACTCTTGGTTTTCAAAATGCCGGTTATGAGATTTTGAAAGCATATGAGCCGGACAGAAAAGTGATAGAGATCTATCAGGAAAATATAAGTCAAAATGTAACTGCATGCAGCCTTTCTTCCATAGATCCTGCCACAGTTCCGGACAGTGATGTCTGGGCTTTTGATCTGACGCAGTCGAAAGCAGAAGAGGTGTTTTATAGTTTGACCCTGGTGCAAAGAAGACGACCGCCGGCCATTCTTTTTGTTATGAAAAAGCAATTATGGAAAGGGTTCATAAAGGAGCACATTTTTCAGCTGCAAGAATATGGATACCATATCACGCATAAAAATATCCAGAGTTCGGAGGTTACTGCATTTCCGCTGCGGGAAGAATTTGCATATATTGTTTCAAAAAGAGTGAATGCTTCGGATATGATCATGCCGGTGCAGGTCCATAAGAGTAGTATCCTGTTGGATGGCTGGGTGGAAATGAATCCACAGGATTCCTGGTATTACAGAATTGATTTTGCGAAAGAGAAGATTGATGCTTCGCATGCCGGTGACAGCGTTTTGTGTTGGGAAAAAGGCGGTTATCGGGAATCCGGGCAGGTTCGTCTGAATCTGATAAAAATGCCGCTGATCCGTATCCATGGCGTCTATCATAAGATCACACACAAAGAAATAGCCAGATTAAAGGGATTTCCGGAAGATTTTCCACGTTCTGTGCCAAACAAAAGCCGGATGTACAGAAGCCTGATATATGCGCCGAACATAAAAGTGACAGAACAGGTCGTTCGCAATCTCTGCGTAGAACCCTATATAAATTCAGAGGGTGATGTGCAGATGAAAAACTGGGAAAATATGGCCCGCTTTAAGCAGCTTTTTGAAAAATACCTTACATATAAAGGGGTTTCTTTCCAAAGCGATGAATGGGTCTTTATGACCAGAATGTACAGTGATTCCAAAGAAATCGCTACACTTAAACGGTTGCAGAGTTATAGCCGTCTGGTTGGAAAAGCAGTGTCAGATCAGAAAAAGGATCTGCCATTACAAAATATCTGTGTAGTGGCGAATCTGGTCTCTGATGAGACTAAGAGAAAGTACGAAGAGGCGAAGCTTGGATATGTCTGGGACATCCGAAATGTGCTGTGGCTCTTTGAGGACTATCCGGAACTGAAGAACGAACTGATCTCGATTCTGAATTATTCGGTGGAAAACATAGAACCGGAGAGACCGGAGCCTTTTATCTTTGAGGAAAGCAGCCAGATGGAGAATACGGATCCGGAATCGGTTGCTGACAGCTATATAGCGCAGTTAAAAGTGTTGGAGACCGGTAGTGCAGCTTTCAAGAAATATGAGGAACTTTGTGTTTCTATTCTGAAATATATCCTTGGAGAATATCTGACTTTGTGGGAGCAGCAGAAGACAACAGAGGAAGATCTGTATCGTTTTGACATGTGCTGTAAGATCAAAAACGGGGTGACACAGGATTTTTTTGACACGATCTGTAAGTATTTTTCTACGAAGTATATCGTGTTCGAGTTTAAAAACTATGAAAAGCCTATTACTCAGAGGGAAATTTACACTACAGAAAAATATCTGTACGAAAAAGCTCTCCGTAAAGTTGCGATCATTATTTCCAGAAAAGGAGCGGATAAACATGCGAAAATGGCTGCACGGGGAAGTCTACGGGAAAGCGGGAAACTGATCATCTGTCTGTCTGATGAAGATATGAAAGCGATGCTCCAGATAAAAAAAGAAGGGGAAAGAACAACGGGAGAGTACCTGGAAAATATTTTGGATGATATGCTGATGCGCCTGGAAAAATAAAAAATTTTGTGAAAAATAACTCAAAAATACTCATTTCGAAGGCAGAGTTTTGGAAGATGATCCGCTGCCTTCGATTTTTTTATTTTCGAAATAAATCTGTTGTTGTAATATGGAAATTGATGTGGCATAATAAATGGGAAAATGTTAAAAATAAGAAAAATCCAGATTAAGGAAATGTAAAGTTGCATTTTCAGGATAACATGGCTCCTGACAGATTATGACAGGAAGCGAGTATGACAAAGGAGAAAATTATGGCAATTTTTTCAATGATCTTATCTTTGTTGTGTGGAGTATCATTATTTTTGTTTGGTATGTCCCTAATGGGCGATGGTCTGAAGCTGGCAGCTGGTAATAAGCTGGAAGCATTTCTTTATAAGATGACCAATACTCCGCTGAAGGGTGTCGCACTTGGTACTGGTGTTACCAGTGTGATCCAGTCGTCTTCTGCGACGACAGTTATGGTGATCGGTTTTGTAAACTCCGGTATGATGAAACTGAAACAGGCGATCGGTATCATCATGGGAGCCAATATCGGAACCAGTATTACTGGCTGGATCTTATGTCTTTCTTATATTGAAGGATCAAATGGAATCGCTAGTGTTCTTTCCACAGCAACTATTTCTGCTGTTGTGGCTGTAGTTGGTATTATTTTCCGTATGTTCTGTAAGCGTACCTTACATAAGAACGTGGGAAATATCATGCTTGGTTTTGCAATCCTGATGACAGGTATGCAGATGATGAGTGGTGCGGTATCTCCATTGCGTGAGAGTCCGATGTTCATCAAGATGCTGACTATGTTTTCCAATCCGATCGCGGGTATTCTCGTAGGTATCGCTTTTACTGCGGTACTCCAGAGTGCGTCTGCAACAGTCGGTGTGCTCCAGGCTCTTTCCGTAACCGGTATCCTGACATTTGCAAGTGCATTTCCGATCGTTCTTGGTATCGGTGTTGGTGCTGCATGTCCAGTTCTGATCTCAGCCATCGGAGCAAATAAGAACGGTAAAAGAACTGCTCTTGTATATCTGATCAATGACCTGTTTGGGCTGATCCTCTGGTCTGTGATCTTTTATACCGTGAATGCGTTTGTACATTTTACATTTATGGATATGACCATGACACCGGTAGCGATCGCGCTTTTGAATACGGTGTTCCGTCTGGCAACGGTTATCGTGCTGTTCCCGTTTATTTCAAAGATCGAGAAGCTGGTATGCTGGCTTGTGAAGGATGACAAAGAAGATCTGGAAGATGAGGCAGACTTTGATCTTCTGGAAGAGCGTCTTCTGAATTACCCGGCCCTTGCTATCGCACAGTGTCACCGTGTAATGAACGGAATGTCCAAGAAGCTCCGTAAGAATGTCAACAGAGCCATGAATCTTCTGAATGATTATCAGCAGGATAAGTATGATAAGGTTCAGCGAAAAGAGGATCTGATCGACAAGTATGAAAGTCGTCTAGGAGAGTATCTGATCCAGCTGACAAAGAGAGAGATGAATTCTGCACAGACAAGACAGACTTCACTGTATCTGCATACGATCAATGACTTTGAGCGTATCGGTGATCATGCTTCTTACATTGCTCATATGTCCAATGAAATGCATGATAACCATACGAATTTTTCACAGGAAGCCTGGGATGAGCTGAATGTTGTTATGGAGGCAGTTCGTGAGGATATCAATATAACCTGCAATGCTTTCATGAAAGACGATAAAGAAATGGCACAGAGAGTAGCACCTCTCGGAGCTGTGATCACAGGACTTTGTGATGTACTGAAGATGCGTCATGCAGAGCGACTGAGCCAGGGCAAATGCGGACTGGAAGAGGGAACGGTATTTAGTGATATCCTTAACAGTTTCTGTCGTATCGCAACTCACTGTGCAAGTGCTATGGTGGCACTTATGAAGAGCGGAGAGACAGGATCTGATCTTCATATTCACGATTCCAAGATCTATCCCACAAACAGTGCGGACTACTACCAGTATTTCAAGGAATACGGACAGAAATATGATATTGGAAATCAGGAAGGCCATATGCTCAGCATGGAGCCGGAAGAAGTAGAATAAGAAATTCAGGCAGCGGAAATGTAGATATTCCGCTGCCGTTTTTGTTAGGGATTTGCCCTAACAATGAAAAAAGAAGGGGCTGTCGCACTAATTTTTTAGTGCGACAGCCCCTTTGTACTGAGGTGATTATAGTTCAGAGAACAAAATATGTCACTCCTCTATTTTTCATTACTTTTTGTAAAAATCATATAATTGCTGATAATTAGTAATAGGGGTTATCAAAATACAGATTTCATGATATGATAAATCTATCAGATAGCGTGAGACATATAATGGGGATATGTATCTCGCAGAAAGAAAAGGGAGGGTTTTATTATGGGTGAAAGTATGATCACATCGTTTGACGGAACGAAACTGTATCTGAAAAAAGAAACAGCAGCAGACAATAAAGCTGTGATCGTGATTGTCCACGGACTTTGTGAGCACCAAGGCAGGTACGATTATTTTGCGGAAAAACTTCATGAGGCGGGAATCGGAACCTATCGTTTTGATCACAGAGGACATGGACGGTCTGAGGGTGAAGAGACTTTTTATTCAGATTTCAACGAGCTTCTGGACGACACCAACGTAGTTGTGGATATGGCAATTGAAGAAAATCCGGATATCCCGGTATTTCTTCTTGGACACAGCATGGGAGGCTTTACAGTTTCTCTGTACGGAGCCAAATATCCGGACAAAAAGCTCCGGGGGATCATTACCAGTGGTGCGCTGACCGCAGATAACGGCAATCTGATACGTGGTGTGCCGGGAGAAATGGATGTACATACGCGCCTTGCCAATCAGCTGGGTTCAGGTGTATGCTCTGTACAGGAAGTGGTAGACTGGTACGGAAAAGATCCATACAATAAACAGTCCTTTACAGCGGGGTTATGCTATGCGATCTGCGACGGACTTGACTGGTTCAAAGAGAAAAAAGCAGAGTTCCATTATCCGGTCCTTATGACACACGGCGAGAAAGACGGTCTGGTAAGTGTACAGGATACCTATGATTTCTTTAAAGAAGCAGGATCAAAAGACAAGCAGATGAAGATCTACGGCGGACTTTTTCATGAGATCCTGAATGAGTATTGTAAAGATGAAGTGATCGGGGATATGATCCGGTGGATGGAAGTGAGAATCTGAATATAAACAAATTGTTTTACAAGTAGCAGCAAAGCCAGGTGGAAACATATAACACCTGGCTTTCTTTTGCAAAGAGATTCTGTTACAATAGCAGGATGAAAACAAGAAGACAGAACAGGAGAAAAATAACCATGTCAAATATCATAGAAATCACAGATTTCAACGCTTCGGAGCTGGATGTATATGCCAGGATCTCGGAGATACAGCTTTTGAACCGGGCAGAACCGGAGAAGGGGATCTTTATTGCGGAGAGCCCGAAGGTTATTGAGAGAGCTTTAGATTCCGGGTGCCAGCCGATTTCTTTTCTGGTGGAACATAAACATGTTGAGGGTGAGGCAAAAGAACTGATCCGTCGTTGTGAAGACATCCCGGTTTATACGGCAGAATTTGATGTGTTGACGCAGCTGACTGGATTCAAGCTGACAAGAGGAATGCTCTGTGCAATGCGCCGGCCGGCGCTTCCTGATATAGTCGATGTATGCAAAAATGCCCGCAGGATCGCAGTTCTGGAAAATGTGGTAAATCCTACTAATATAGGCGCGATCTTTCGTTCTGCGGCGGCTCTTGGGATGGATGCGGTGCTGCTGACACCGGGGTGCAGCAATCCATTGTACCGCCGTGCGATCCGTGTCAGCATGGGAACCGTATTCCAGATACCATGGACATTTTTTGATGAAAAAACAGAGTGGAAAACGGAAGGAATCCGGTCTCTGAAAGCGATGGGATTTAAGACGGCAGCCATGGCTCTTAGGGAGGATTCCTTTGATATTGATGATCCTCATTTGATGGCAGAAGAAAAACTGGCAGTAGTTCTTGGAACAGAGGGGGATGGCCTTGCTTCGGAGACCATTGCGGACTGTGATTATACGGTATGTATTCCAATGGCACACGGTGTGGATTCACTGAATGTGGCGGCAGCCAGTGCAGTTGCATTTTGGCAGCTGGGAAAACGCTAAATATTTAAGAGAGTTTCCGTTTTTTATGATCTTGCATTCCGGTTTTCTTCTTCCATATCCATCAGATGAAAAGAAAGCAACAGATACAGGATCTCGTTTCTGTCTGTAAGATCTGAATCCAGAAAAGCTTTGATCTTATCCAGACGATAAAGAAGAGTACTTCTGTGGATAAATAAAGCGCTGGCAGTATGAGAAATGTTCTGGTTGTGCTCCAGAAAACAACGCAGTGTTTCATAGAGATGAGATTGCTTTGCCTCATCCTTATATTTCATTGACAGAAGCTTTTCGTGACAGATCATGTAAGCAGGAAGCTTTTTGGTTGCCTGTTCCAGAATATAGGGCAGAGCGATGGAGTCAAAATAGTGGATACTTTCTGCGGGATTTTTGCGTTTTCCAACCTGCAGGGTAACAGAAGCCTGCGTGTATTGCCGGTGGAAATTAAAATGTCCAAGCATCTTCCGGCTGTATCCGGCGCTTAACATGCTGCTTTTGATAAAGCCCTCGATCTTATCGGAAATCTCATGGATAGTCAGAGTGCAGAGATCCAGATTGATAAAAAGCACAGCATTGCCTTTATGTTCCGTGGCACAGGTGGCAGGAATTGTATTTTCCAGATAGTTACAGATGGCATTAAGTGTCAGATTTTTCTGGTCGATCAGTCCGGTCTGGATCAGGATGCATTGATACATATGGGAAGAAAGCCATCCCACATTTGTCAGTTGCTGACTGATTTTTACATAATCAGCTCCGGGATCTGTCAGAATGGACATAAAAATCTGATGAAGAGGAAAAGCTTTATCCCGACTGTGCATGATACCTGTGGAAAGTGCATGGGATACCATCTGGGAAAGGTACTCCAGAACAAAACCAAACGTATCATCCAGGGGAACCTCACCTTCGGAAAACATCAGCCTGTATACTGCTTTATCACTATTGGAGATATTTACGCAAAGAGAAGGAGCAGTAAGGCCATTTCCCGGATAATAAAAATATCCGGTTTTATAAAAAGCCTCTTCGTAATGAGGATCCTGCTTCAGGCTGTCCACAATAGCCCAGGAATTTTCAGTGGAACCCAAAACAGAATTGGAAAGATCACTTAGATTCCAGTCTCTGGAGGCAATGATAGTAAAATCCATACCGATCAGCATTATTGGATTAGGGATAACGGAAGCTGTAAGATCTAGAAGCTCCTGGATAGATGCGTTCCGGAGACGGGAATCCATCAGGGACTGATTCCACTGATCATAGAGGATAAAAATATCCTGAATCCTGTTAAAGACAATATTGACCGGAATATCTTCAGGGATGATACACATGTTTGGCTGAGTTAATTCGTAGTTCTGATAGATTTTTCCAATCATCAGGAACAGAATATTTTTGGGATGATGAAAAGTGAGCTGAAAATCCGGATCTGTGATAAGGTAAACACGCCCATCCTGAAGAGAGGTGTTCTTTTCAAAGCAGGAAGGGCAGGAAAGGGAAGGAATTGTATCCAGCCTGGATGTATGCAGGGGAAAAGATTTCTGTAAATGATAGCAGATGAGTTTTGCACTGAGTTTCAAGGAAAATCCTCCTTCCTATATTTTGTAGGAAAAAATAGGAATAATAGCCATGTTATGTGGAAGTGTGATTCTTTTGATTTACAGTATAATAGAATCATAAGGAGAAAACAAGTGCAGAAACAAGCCTTTTATATTGGGGTGTGGCAAAACAAGTGCGGAAAAAAGGGCAGGGCTGTATGTCTGTTAATGATCTTCCGAAGCTGATCAAAGAATATGGAAAAGATATCACATTTATTAATAAGAAGTAAATAGAATAACAAAGGTCGGAAAAGCCTGCAAAACCCAGCAGAAAAGTGCTTTTCCGGCCTTTTTTTGTGAAATTCAGGAAAAAATAAATTTGTAAAGCAAAAACCCTTGACAGGTATGATGGAATCGTGTATGATAGCCAAGGTGATTACAGATGGAGAAATTTGTAGAGCAGACATTTTTATTTGATTTTTATGGAGAGCTTCTGACAGAGAGGCAGCGGCAGGTGTACACCAGTGTGGTATTTGAGGATTATTCCTTAAGTGAGGTTGCTGAGGAACTTGGCATCAGCAGACAGGGTGTGCATGATATGATCAGACGGTGCAATCGGACGTTGGAAGAATATGAAGAGAAGCTTCATCTGGTCGAGAAATTCCTGAACATCCGCAGTCAGGTCATAAAGATCCATGAACTGGCTGACAAGTACCACGCCGAAGATATTGCGGCGATTTCCAATGTGATATTAGAGGAGTTATGATCAATGGCATTTGAGAGTTTAACAGATAAACTGCAGAATGTATTTAAGAAGCTGAAGGGCAAGGGCCGTCTCACAGAGGCTGATGTCAAGGTAGCACTGAAGGAAGTTAAGATGGCGCTTCTGGAAGCGGATGTTAACTTTAAGGTCGTTAAGCAGTTTACGAAATCCGTTCAGGAAAAGGCTATCGGACAGGATGTTATGAATGGTCTGAATCCGGGACAGATGGTGATCAAGATCGTAAATGATGAGCTGGTCAACCTGATGGGAAGTGAGACAACAGAGCTTCCGATCAAACCGGGAATGGATCTTACCGTTCTTATGATGGTCGGTCTTCAGGGTGCAGGTAAGACAACGACGGTTGCCAAGCTGGCAGGCAAACTGAAATCCAAGGGAAAGAGACCACTGCTTGTGGCCTGTGATGTTTACCGTCCGGCAGCGATCACACAGCTGCAGGTAAACGGTGAGAAACAGGGCGTCGAGGTCTTTTCCATGGGAGATAAGCAGAATCCCGTGGATATTGCAAAAGCAGCTATCGAGCATGCGAAATCCAATCAGCAGAATGTTGTGCTCATCGATACAGCAGGACGTCTTCACATTGATGAGGATATGATGCAGGAGCTTGAGGATATCAAAGCGAATGTGAATGTAGATGCTACAGTGCTTGTAGTTGATGCCATGACAGGACAGGATGCGGTAAATGTGGCGCAGAACTTTTCTGATAAAGTCGGCATTGATGGTGTGATCCTGACTAAGATGGATGGTGATACACGAGGCGGCGCTGCGCTTTCCATTAAAGCCGTGACCGGCAAACCGATCTTCTATGTTGGTATGGGAGAGAAGCTTTCAGATCTGGAACAGTTTTATCCGGAACGTATGGCTTCCAGGATCCTTGGAATGGGCGATGTAATGAGTCTGATCGAGAAGGTGGAAGCATCTGTGGATCAGGAACAGGCTCAGGAGATGCAAAAGAAGCTGAAGAAAATGGACTTCGACTTCAATGATTATCTTACCAGCATGGAGCAGATGAACAAGATGGGTGGTATTTCCAGTATCCTGAACATGCTTCCTGGAATGGGCGGTAAGATGAAGGATATCGAGGGTATGATCGATGAGAAGGCTATGGACCGTACCAAGTCCATCATTCTTTCCATGACACCTCAGGAGAGAAGTAACCCCAACATTTTGAACATCTCACGCAAGAACCGTATCGCCAGAGGCGCCGGAGTGGATATTACAGAAGTAAATCGTCTTGTGAAGCAGTTTGAGCAGAGCAAGAAGATGATGAAACAGATGCCGGGATTAACAGGCGGCAAGATGAATATGGGAAAAAGAGGCGGCTTTAAGCTTCCCTTTTAATAAATAACAATAAATTTTCAGAAAGATAATTGGAGGAAAACAAAAATGGCAGTTAAGATCAGATTAAGAAGAATGGGACAGAAGAAAGCACCTTTCTATAGAATCGTAGTAGCAGATTCTCGCTGCAAACGTGACGGAAGATGCATCGCAGAGATCGGAACATATGATCCGAACCTTGACCCAAGCGTATACAAAATCGATGAAGAGGCAGCAAAAAAATGGCTTGCAGCTGGTGCTCAGCCTACAGAGGTAGTTGCTAAGCTTCTTAAACTTGCCGGAATCGAGAAATAATACCTGACAGATTTGGATCTGTGGCCTTAATGAGGCAGGAGCAAGGAGGTATGTAATGAAACAACTTGTAGAAGTAATTGCAAAATCTCTTGTTGAAAATCCGGATGAAGTAGTCGTTACTGAGACTGAAAAAGACGACGCGATTGTTGTTGAACTGAAGGTCGGACCGGCCGATATGGGTAAGGTTATCGGAAGACAGGGCAGAATTGCCAAGGCAATCCGTACTGTTGTGAAAGCGGCTTCTTCAAAAAGCAGCAAAAAAGTGATTGTAGATATTCTGCAATGAAAAAGAGACAGGAGCTGTGGATTCCATGGCTCCTGTTTTTACTCTGAAAGGGAGCAAAAATGGAAGATTTATTAAAGGTAGGAGTTATCACAACGACCCATGGCGTCCGTGGTGAAGTAAAAGTTTTTCCGACAACGGATGACGCAGAGCGTTTTCTTGATATTGAATATGTGCTTCTGGATACAGGAAAAGAGCTTCGCAGACTGAATATTCAGAATGTAAAGTTTTTTAAAAATCTTGCGATCCTGAAGTTTGAAGGCATTGACAACATCAATGATATTGAAATGTATAAGGGCCGTGAGCTTTGGATCCCACGTGAAGAGGCACAGGAGCTTGGCGAGGACGAATATTATGTGGCGGATCTCATCGGAATGGAGGTACTTCTGGAGAATGGGGAGAAATTCGGAGTGCTCCGTGATGTGATGGAGACCGGCGCCAATGATGTTTATATTGTAGATCGTGTGGATGGCGAGGAAATCCTGCTTCCTGCGATCCATGACTGTGTTCTTGATGTGGATGTTGAAAAAAATACCATGACTGTACATTTGATGAAAGGGCTTGTTTAAATGAATTATCATGTACTTACATTATTTCCGGAAATGATTGAGAACGGAATGAACACAAGTATTACAGGCCGTGCCATTACAAAGGGACTGTTATCACTGGAAGCGATCAATATACGGGATTTTGCATTCAATAAGCACCAGAAGGTAGATGATTATCCTTATGGCGGCGGAGCCGGAATGCTGATGCAGGCGGAGCCGGTATATCTGTCTTATGAATCCATTGCAGAACGTATTGGAAGGAAACCCCGCGTGATCTTTCTGACTCCTCAGGGAAAAACCTTCAATCAGGATATGGCAAAAGAGTTTGCCCTGGAAGAAGACCTGGTTTTCCTCTGTGGTCATTATGAGGGAATTGATGAGCGTGTTCTGGAAGAAATCGTAACAGACTATGTTTCCATTGGTGATTATGTACTTACCGGAGGAGAACTTCCGGCTATGGTCATGATGGATTCTATTTCCAGAATGGTACCAGGTGTTCTGAATAATCAGGAATCCGGTGAGACGGAATCCTTTTCCGGGAATCTTCTGGAGTATCCCCAGTACAGCCGCCCGGAGGAATGGCATGGCAAAAAGGTTCCGGAGGTGCTGCTTTCCGGACACCATGCCAATGTGGATAAATGGAGAAGAGAGCAGTCTATCATCCGTACAGCCAAATGGAGGCCGGATCTTTTACCAAAAGCTGATCTGACCAACAAAGAGTGGAACGAGGTCCGCAGGCTTCGCAAACAGTGGAAAGAGGAAGTGGAAAAATAATTATGAAAACATCAGATTTTTATTATGATCTGCCGCAGGAACTGATCGCTCAGGATCCGCTGGAGGACAGAAGTTCTTCCAGACTGATGCATCTGTCCCTGAAAGATGGAAGTATCGAACATCGTCATTTTACCGATATACTGGATTACCTGCATAAGGGAGACTGTCTTGTGATCAATGATACCAAGGTTATCCCGGCACGTCTTTATGGTCACAAGGAAGAAACTGGAGCGCTGATCGAGATCCTGCTTCTAAAACGCCGCGAAAATGATATCTGGGAGTGTCTTGTAAAGCCGGGAAAAAAAGCACGTCCCGGTGCAAAGATCACTTTTGGTGACGGTATCCTGAAGGGTGAGATCATTGATATTGTAGATGAGGGAAACCGTCTGATTCAGTTCCATTATGAGGGGATTTTCGAAGAGATCCTGGATCAGCTGGGAGAAATGCCGCTGCCGCCGTATATTACCCACAAGCTGAAGGATAAGAACCGTTATCAGACTGTATATGCAAAGAATGAGGGATCTGCTGCCGCACCTACCGCAGGACTTCACTTCACGCCGGAGCTTCTTGAGAAAGTAAAGGAGAAGGGTGTGAATATTGCACATGTAACTTTACATGTAGGTCTCGGAACCTTCCGCCCGGTAAAGGTAGATGATGTAGAAAAGCACCACATGCACTCGGAGTTTTATATTGTGGAAGAAGATCAGGCAAAACTGATCAATGATACAAAGAAAAACGGCGGAAGAGTGATTTCTGTGGGAACTACCAGCTGCCGTACCCTGGAGTCCGCAGCTGGAGAGGATGGAATCGTGAAGGCCGGAAGCGGATGGACAGAGATCTTTATCTATCCTGGATATAAATTCAAAGCTATCGATGGACTGATCACCAATTTCCATCTGCCGGAGTCCACGCTTCTGATGTTAGTTTCAGCCCTTGCCGGAAAAGAACATATTATGGCTGCTTATGAAGAAGCTGTTAAGGAAAGATATCGTTTCTTCAGTTTCGGGGATGCCATGATGATCGAATAAGATTTAAAATTACTTTTTATATAAATAATATCCCAACGGATCGCAGCATGGAAACATGCATTATTACAGGATCTGTTGGGATATTATTTTTTGTTATGCTATTTATTCTTCACTGTCAGAGCCTTCCGATGTAGCGGATGAAGAATCCGCGGCAGGAATCGCAGCACTGCGTTCCTCTATCTTGGATTTGATCCTGGATGCCTCATCTCCGGATGCAGGAGTTGGCTGATAATTGTTGTAGCCATCTGCGGAAGAAATAGAACAGGGAATGATATTGGTCACGTTATCAGCCTGTACGCCTTCTGAGGTGACAGTGAAGGTCTGCTGGAAGATCATGGTGTCCATATCACTTGGAGAACTGTTTCCTCCAAAACAGAAATTGCCAAGACTGTAGACGATGTTTTTTCCTTTATAGGTTTCGATTCCCTGGAGTACATGCGGATGATGGCCACATACCAGATCTGCACCTTCATCGATAGCAAGACGGCCAAGGGTCATCTGATTGGTATCAGGAACTGTTTCGGTCTCATTGCCCCAGTGGAAGATCACAACTATAAGTTCTGCCCCATCTGCTTTGACCTTTGCGATATTATCTTTCAGCTGCTGTTCGCGTCCAAGATGATCCTTCAGCTCATAAATTCCGACAAGGCCAACTTTGATCCCCTTGATGTCCATAACCGCAGTATCATCATAACCGAAGTGTGTAATGCCTGCATTATCCAGAGCAGTCAGAGTATCCGTGTAGCTCTGCTCTCCGTAATCATGGCTGTGATTGTTTGCAGTGTTTACGGCTTCAACGGAACCGCTGGTGAGTATCTGAGCATATTCGGCAGGTGCTTTAAATGCAAAGGTTTTATCTTCTCTGGCATCGGAATCGGTGAGAGTTCCTTCAAAATTGGCAATTGTCAGGTCATCTGCCTCAAAGATGCTTTTTACATTCTTAAAGAAATAATCTTTGCCGTTGTTATCGTAGCATGCGTTCAGACTTGTGTCATAATCAAAGGTCTCATCGGTACCCAATGTGCAGTCCCCGACTACGCTGAGCGTCAGTGAAACGGGATCTTTCACAGCAGCAGCTTCTTTTTTTGCCTTTTTTGCGGCCTCCTCTTCCTGGGCCTTCTGCAGTGCAGCGGCTTCTGCAGCTTTCCGGGAAGAAATGCATGCACGTGCGGAAAAAATGATCACAAGAATAAGTATGATCAGGATCCCGCCAGCTGCAAGAAACATTTTCTGACGGCGTACCTGGTAATATCTGGATTTTTTGCTGATGTCATTCCTGCGAGTCCCAGTGGAACGTGAACGGGAATTACGGGATGCAGAACCAGAATGCTTTCGCCGTGCTTCCCGTGCTTTGGTGGCTTCTCTGCGTGCCTGCTCCGGATCATGGCCATGAGGCGGCCGCCTTCGATTGTCGTTTGCCATTCTTTTTCTCCTTCGTATGTAAAGATATCTTTATTATAGAAAGAATGGTAAGTATTGTAAAGAAAGAATCGCGGACTTTTCAGAAAAAGAAGTTTTTGATATAATAGTTAGGCCAAAAGGCAGAAATATAAACTACAGGGAGATGGTACTGATATGGTATTATATATCGGAAATCATACAAGTTCGTCCAAAGGCTATGCTGCCATGGGGCGTCAGATGCTGAAAAACGGTGGAAACACGTTCGCTTTTTTTACCCGCAATCCCAGAGGAGGCAAGGCAAAAGAGATCGATCCTGCAGATGTGGAAAGATTTCTGGAGCTTTCTAGGGAAAATCATTTTGGAAAGCTGGTGGCACATGCACCGTATACCATGAATGCCTGTGCCGCAAAAGAAAATCTGAGAGATTTTGCAAGAGAGATCATGGCAGACGATCTGAAACGTATGGAATATACACCGGGAAATTATTATAATTTTCACCCGGGCAGTCATGTAGGGCAGGGAACTGAGACGGGAATTACCAAAATTGCGGAAATCCTCAATGATGTCCTTACAGAAGAACAGAGTACGACCGTCCTTCTGGAAACTATGTCCGGCAAGGGTTCGGAAGTAGGAGCAACGTTTCAGGAGCTTCGTGATATCATTGACAGGGTGGAAAAAAATAATAAACTGGGTGTCTGCCTGGATACCTGTCATGTATGGGATGGCGGTTATGATATTGTCCATGATCTGGATGGTGTTCTTGATGAGTTTGACCGGGTGATCGGCCTTTCCAGATTGAAGGCTGTTCATCTTAACGACAGTATAAACGGACTGGGCAGTCATAAGGATCGCCATGCAAAGATCGGCGAAGGCCAGATCGGCCTGGATGCACTTGTGAATGTGGTGTGCCATCCGGCTCTTGAGGGAATTCCCTTTATTCTGGAGACACCAAATGATGATGAAGGATGGAAAAGAGAAATTGCACTTTTACGAGAACGATATTCCATGAAAGGAGATTGATCCATGAAAAAGTTCAGATATTTTATCCTGGTGCTTGCCGGGGTGGCAGCGATGATGCTGGGAGGATGCAAAGATAAGGAAAAATATGACGAATCTGCTTTTCAGGATGACCTGGAACCTCTGAGTGAGGATGAAGTGGAGGCCATGGACCAGAATGGTGACGATGAGATGGCAGTAGCTGATGAAAGCGACCTGGAGCAGCTGCAGGATTCTGAAAATGCTGCAGGATCAGGAGACACAGATGGGTCCGCTTCATCGGATGCAGCAGACTCACAGAGCGAAAAGAAACTGGATGAAAATGGCACCTATACAGATAAAGATGAAGTGGCCCAGTACATTTATGAGTATGGCCATGTACCCTCCAATCTGACTGCTGCAGACTATGATAATGCAGACAGTATGCTTCCGGTAGAGGAGGGCGTAACCTATCAGCAGTGCAGCCTTGATGATGCAGGGAAACAGAAGCTGATCTTCACTCAGGATGCAAAGCGCATTTATTACACAGACGATGACGGACAGTCTTTTGACGAGATCTATTAAAATCAAAAGAACAAAATAAGACCCCCGGATACAGATAAACGATCAGTATCCGGGGGATTTTGCATGTCAGGGTTGAGACTGATCAGTGGACCAGATTTTTCATTTCAGCTCCATCCATAAAAGTTTTTGCGTTTTCCAGGGTTGTCTCCGCAATATTGGTCAGTGCTTCTACCGTAAAGAATCCCTGATGTGAGGTCATGGTCACATTTGGGAAGGACAGAAGACGCTGGATCGTGGAAGTAGGAAGAATGCTGCTTGACATGTCTTCATATACATATGCAGATTCTTCTTCGTAAACATCCAGACCAACGGCGAAGAATTTGTGATCACGGATACCTGCGATCAAATCATCGGTTTTGATCAGTCCACCTCTGGAGGTATTTACAAGGATCACACCATCTTTCATTTTTGCAATCGTTTCGGAGTTGATCAGATGCTCTGTTTCCGGAGTCATCGGACAGTGCAGACTGATCAGATCACTGGTGGAAAGAAGTTCATCCAGTGAAACATACTCCAGAAAGTCAAGATTTTTATTAGGGAAAAGATCATAAGCAATTACCTTCATGCCAAAGCCGCGACAGATTTTTGCCATTGCCTGACCGATTTTTCCGGTGCCGATGATGCCGGCAGTTTTCTGATAAAAGTTAACGCCCATGAGACCGTTCAGTGCAAAGTTATTTTCACGGCATTTGATATATGCCTTGTGGGTGTGCCGGTTGGCGGTAAGTGCCAGTGCCATGGCGTGTTCGGCAACTGCTTCCGGAGAATAACCGGGAACACGTGCCACCTGGATCCCGCATTTTGCTGTAGTTTCCAGATCAACATTATTGTATCCGGCACAGCGCATCAGGATCAGTTTTACACCCTGGCGGTGAAGCTCTTCAATGACCGGTGCGCCGAGGTCTGCATTTACAAATGCACAGATGGCATCGTAGCCGTGGGCAAGAGCTGCGGTTTCTTCATGGATATTTGCTTCAATGAATTTAACTTCAATACCAGGATAGGACGGAAGCAGCTTCTCAAAAAATTCTCTATCGTAGCTCTTGGTGTCATAAAACAAAATTTTCATAATTGTTGCTCCTCTCTGGAAATAATTATTTTCCGAAAAAATAATACCATAATAGTAGGAATTTGGAAAGTGGGGAAAGCGATAAAATTTATCAAAAAAATGGTTTTGTTTTGGAATTATGATATCCATAATAAATAAAAATTATACGAAATACAAAAAAAAGAGAGCATTTTATGCACTGTCATCTGATGGAACAGATGTTGTGATACATGAAAATGCTCTCTGTCTGGATATGAGATAATTATTCAGCCAGACTATAAAGATCAGAATAGAATTCCGGATAGGAGATGTTGACACATTCTCCATTTTTGATGGAAAGTGTTCTTTCACAAAGCAGTCCTGCTACTGCAAAAGACATGGCTACACGGTGATCCAGATGAGAATCGATCTCTGCGCCATGAAGGGCTTTTCCACCATGAATGATCATGCCATCTTCGGTTTCCTGGATCTCTGCGCCCATTTTCCGAAGATTTTCCGTCATAACCTGGATGCGGTCGGACTCTTTGACACGAAGCTCCTGTGCATCCCGGATAACAGTGGTTCCTTCTGCAAAAGCTGCCATAACGGCGATCATCGGAAGTTCATCGATCAGAGTAGGAATGATCGCGCCTTCTATTGTGGTCCCGTGAAGCGCAGAGGAGCGGATCAGAAGATCGGCAGTAGGTTCGCCCTCTGTGGTTTCATTGAGAAGAGTGATATCTGCTCCCATGGCCCTGCATACACGGAGGATGCCGTCACGGGTCGGGTTGATCCCCACATTTTTCAGAAGGATCTCACTGTTGGGAACAAGAAGACCTGCTGCGATAAAATAAGCTGCAGAAGAGATATCTCCCGGAACCAGGATCTCACGTCCGTAAAGAGATGGGTCCGGTTTGATGGATGCTGTTGTTCCCTCTGCGGTTACATTGGCGCCAAAGTAATTCAGCATGATCTCCGTGTGATTTCTGGAAAGGACCGGCTCTGTTACACGGGTAATGCCGTCAGAGTACATTCCGGCAAGAAGTACGCAGGATTTTACCTGGGCAGATGCTACCGGAGAATTGTAGTGGATGGCATGGAGCTTTTTTCCGGAGATCTTAAGCGGTGCACATCCGTTTCCGTTGAGACTTACGATATCGGCACCCATTTGGGAAAGCGGAGTCATGATCCGTTTCATAGGGCGTTTCTGGATGGAAGCATCGCCGGTAAGCTCTGATACAAAGTCCTGTCCTGCAAGGATCCCGGAGATGAGGCGGGTGGTAGTACCGCTGTTACCGACGTCAAGAGTCTCTGACGGAGCACAGAGACCATGGAGACCTTTTCCGTGGACCAGGATCTCTCCTTCTGTATTTTCAATGTTAATACCCATTTTCCGGAAACAGGAAATAGTGGAGAGACAGTCTGCACCCTCCAGAAAATTTGTGATTTTGGTAGTGCCTTCTGCAAGAGAGCCGAACATGACAGCTCTGTGAGAAATGGATTTATCTCCGGGAATGGCAAGAGAGCCGGATAATTTTTTTGCTTTTTTGATTTCCATATTAGTACCTGCCTGTATTGTTATTTTTGAAATACATGGCAGCAGATCGGATATCTGCTGCCGTTTATATATCAGCGTTCGCAGATCTTGTAATTACGTTTTGTAAGAAGCACTTTAGCCTGCTCCAGAGCTGCGTCTGTATAAAATTCGATCTTCAGAACGCCATCTTCAAATTCTCGGTTGTGGATAATACCGATATTTTTGATGCTGACCTTTTCTGTTGCAAGGATGGTTGCGATGGTTGCAATGGCACCGGCCTCATCTGCCACATCGATATAAAGGACATAGGAGCGGGGGATCAGGCTGTTGTCTACAATGTCAATGGAGTCACGGTAATCCTTGGAGCTTGCAAACATGTCAAAGATGTTGTCAGCTTCTTTGTTGTCAATGGAACAGCGGATCTGGATCAGCATACGGATAAATTCATCCAGAACCGTGGAAATGTTTTTCTGATTTTCCAGACAGATCTGTTCCCACATAACCGGTGAAGAAGAGGCAATACGTGTGATATCACGGAAACCGCCGGCTGCGATCATTTTCATATACTGGGCGTCGTTATCCAGAAGATTTACAAGATTTACAAGAGCGGAGGCTACGATATGAGGAAGGTGGCTGACTCCTGCCGTGATGAAATCATGTTCTTCTGCAGTGATAACAAGGGGGATCGCACCAAGAGAGGAGATCAGTTCTGTGAAATCAGAAATCTTTTCCAAAGCAACTTCTCCTCCCGGAGTGATGATATAATAAGCATTTTCCAGAAGATGATCACTGGAATTGGAAAAACCGCTGCGTTCGGAGCCTGCCATAGGATGACCGCCGATGAAGCGTCCTTCAAGTCCGAGCTCGGTTACTTTTTCGTGGATAACACTTTTTACACTGCCTACATCTGTGAGGATACAGTTCTTTCCAAGAGAATCTTTGATCTTTTCCATGTATTCCACATTAAATTCTACAGGTGCACAGAGAAAAAGATAATCACAGTTATATAACTGCTCATCGTCAATATCACAGATCCCGTTGATCACGTTTAAACTGACTGCCTCTGCCAGAGCACTTCTGTCTTTGTCAAAGGCAAGCAGGCGATAATCCGGGTGAAATTTTCGGATGGTTCTGGCAATGGAGCCGCCGATCAGTCCAAGGCCGATAAAACCTATGGTTTTCATAGTACTTCAGAGTCCTTTCAGGTTACTTTTTACTTTTATTCTTTAATAGTGTAAATCACGACTATATTGTAAAAGAAAGTGTGAAAAATGTCAACAAATGTTAGCGGAAACAGGAAGGCCATTTTTGTAGCTGTTTACCGGTAATGTTTTGCGAACAGGGAAGAGTAATAGAAAGTTACTGTTCATTGGTAATATTCCGCGAGGTGTTTTTTGTGAGCGAAGGTCACGGAAAACCCGAGACATACCGCGCGAATTTATGTGATCAGCATAAATTCTGTGCATCGCGAAGCGTGTTGCTGAGAACGGAGTGAACAGTAACAATAGAAAAAGGCTTGAGAAATCGGAGATTTCGGACGTATAATATAATAAGAAAAAAACAATATAAGATACAGAGGAGAATTTATCATGAAATATCAGTCAGTTATGGATCTTCACACACATACCGTAGCCAGCGGACATGCATACTGCACACTTCGCGAGATGGCCAGGGCTGCTTCCGATAAAGGTCTTGAACTCCTGGGAATCACAGAGCATGCACCGAAAATGCCCGGAACCTGTCATAAGTTTTATTTCCAGAATATAAAGGTAGTACCCCGTGAAATGTACGGGATCCAGCTGCTTCTGGGTTCGGAGGTAAATATCCTGGATGCGGCGGGAACGGTAGATCTTGAGCAGAAAACCCTGGAGAAGCTGGACGTGGTCATTGCAAGTCTTCATGTTCCATGCATCAGACCAGGCAGCAGACAGGAGAATACGGAGGCCTATCTTAATGCTATGAAGAATCCGTGTGTCAATATCATCGGACATCCGGATGACGGAAGATACGAGGTTGACTATGAGGCGCTTGTACAGGGCGCCAGAGAATACGGTAAAGTCCTGGAGCTGAACAATCACTCCATGGACCCTGACTGTAACCGTGAGAATGCAGTAGAGAATGATACCATCATGCTGGAATACTGCAAAAAATATCGGGTACCTGTGGTTATGGACAGTGATGCCCATTTTGATCTTCTGATCGGGGAATTTGATCTTGCCAGAGACCTTCTGACTAAACTGAATTTTCCGGAAGAGCTGGTACTGAACCGTTCTGTGGATGCCGTGAAAAAGTATGTAAACCGGAAATTCTGAAAGATAGACGACTGTTCTGTGTTAATTGACGGTAATACGAAAAACTTTCTGAAAAAAAGTTGTCAAAATTGAATAAAATACTTGAAATTTGCATGGAAATTTAGTAAAATGTGAACATATTAAGTAAGACAAACAGGGAGGTATTACATATGGACGTTTTCAGAACAGACCGAATCAGAAATGTAGTCCTATTAGGTCATGGTGGCGCAGGCAAAACAACACTGGCTGAGGCAATGGCTTATCTGGCAGGTATGACAAACAGACTCGGACGTGTTGAGGATGGCAATACTGTCAGCGATTATGACAAGGAAGAAATAAAGAGACATTTTTCCATCACAACTTCTTTGATTCCGGTACCATGGGATAAGATGAAGGTAAATGTACTGGATACTCCCGGATATTTCGATTTTGTGGGAGAAGTTGAAGAGGCAGTCAGCGCAGCAGATGCAGCGATTATCGTTGTTTCCGGTAAGGCCGGTGTTCAGGTTGGAACACAGAAAGCATGGAATCTCTGCGAGAAATATAAACTTCCGCGAATGATCTTTGTTACCGATATGGACGTGGATGATGTCAGCTATCGTGAGGTCGTGGAAGAGCTGACAGAGCTGTACGGCAAGAGAATCGCTCCTCTTCATTTCCCAATCCGTGAGGATGGTAAGTTTGTAGGTTATGTCAATGTTGTGAAACAGGCCGGAAGAAGATACATTGACAAGGCCGGTAAAGAAGAATGCCCGGTTCCGGACTATCTGACCGAATATCTTGAGAAATATCATGAAACTCTGATGGAGTCTGTTGCAGAGACAAGTGAAGAGTTTATGGACCGTTATTTTGAGGGAGATACCTTCTCCGTAGCAGAGGTTTCAGCCGCTATTGCAACCAATGTACAGGATGGAAGTATTGTTCCGGTATGCATGGGATCACCGGTGAACCTTCGCGGTGTATCTAACCTTCTGGATGATATCTGCGGTTACTTCCCAAGCCCAAGCGGACGTTCCTGCAATGGTATCGCACAGAAGACTAACGAGATCTTTGAGGCCAATTATGACTTTGCCAAGGCAAAATCCGCCTATGTATTTAAGACTATCGCGGATCCGTTCCTTGGTAAATATTCTCTGATCAAGGTATGCTCCGGTGTGCTGAAATCCGATGATACACTTCTTAATGTAGAGAAAGGAACAGAGGAGCGTGTAAACAAGCTTTATGTCATGGAAGGTTCCAAACCGATCGAAGTTCCGGAGCTTTTTGCAGGGGATATCGGTGCCATTGCCAAGCTTGGCAGTGTACAGACCGGTGACAGCCTTGCAACCAAGGCGAATCCAATCCTTTATCCAAAGGCTATACTTTCCACACCATATACATATAAGAGATTTAAGGCAGTGAAAAAGGGCGACGAGGATAAGATCGCACAGTCCCTTGCCAAGATGATGACAGAGGACAGAACACTGAAGGTTGTCAATGACAGTGCAAACCGTCAGAGCCTGATCTACGGTATGGGTGATCAGCATCTTGATATCGTTGTCAGCAAGCTGAAGGAGCGCTATAAAGTGGATGTGGAGCTTTCCAAACCGAAGGTTCCGTTCCGTGAAACACTCCGTAAGAATTCAGATGTAGAAGGCAAACATAAGAAACAGTCCGGCGGACACGGACAGTATGGCCACGTTAAGATGCGCTTTGAGCCATCTGGCGATCTGGAGACACCTTATGTATTTGAGCAGGTAGTTGTAGGTGGTGCAGTTCCGAAGAACTACTTCCCGGCTGTTGAGAAGGGACTTCAGGAATGTGTTCTCAAGGGACCTCTGGCTGCATATCCGGTTGTTGGTGTGAAGGCAACCCTTTACGATGGATCTTATCATCCGGTAGATTCTTCTGAGATGGCATTTAAGATGGCAACTATCCTTGCCTTCAAGAAGGGCTTTATGGAAGCGTCTCCTGTACTTCTTGAGCCGATCATCTCCATGAAGGTTACAGTTCCGGATAAATATACCGGTGATGTTATGGGAGATCTGAACAAGAGACGTGGTCGTGTTCTCGGAATGAATCCGGACCACGAAGGAAATACCATCATTGAGGCAGATGTTCCGCTTCTTGAAATCTATGGTTATTCCACTGTCCTTCGTTCCATGACCGGTGGAAGCGGAGATTTCTCCTATGAATTTGCACGCTATGAGCAGGCTCCTAATGATATCCAGGAGAAAGAGATCGCGGCACGCGCAAGCAAGGTTGACAGTGCTGACGAATAAACAGAGATATTTTTTGAGGGCAGAATAAAGAGTTGACA
The DNA here is from genome assembly GCF_024460535.1 of Blautia sp. MSK.18.38. Classification (NCBI taxonomy): domain Bacteria; kingdom Bacillati; phylum Bacillota; class Clostridia; order Lachnospirales; family Lachnospiraceae; genus Blautia; species Blautia sp. MSK.18.38. Next base: position 122,690 of record NZ_JANFYP010000003.1, read on the forward strand.
GGCTGCAGCATTTGCTGTAGCCTGTTTTTAGATGCGTTCGTGAATAAGCAGTCAGAAAAACGAATTGCGCTCATACAGGTTATTGAAGTATGAGCAAAAAAGAAAAGAGAGAGGACAAAAAATGTTAGTATGTGATTATATCGTGGAACAGATTGACGGAGATTATGCACATTTGAAGCGTGTGGATCAGCCGGAGGAGGAACTGAAAGTAGTTGCCAGAGCATTACTTCCGGCAGAAATCTATGAGGGCTGTGAGCTTCATTATGAGCTGATGCAGTATTCAATGAAATGATAAGGCTGCAGGATATCGCGGATATGGCAGGTGTCAGTCGTACAACCGTATCCAATGTGATCAATGGAAATACAAAACGGGTTTCACAGAGCACCATTGACCGGATCACGGCGATTCTGAAGGAGCAGAATTATGTTCCCCACATGGGATCTGTGATGCTATCCGGACACGGCTCAAGGATCATTGGAGTGGTTCTTGGTTTTTCCTTCATTCATGGTATGCAGTCTCTGCAGGATTCTTTTGTGGGAGAGATCACCGGAACGCTGCAGGTCGAAGCAGAAAACAGAGGCTATTATATTATGCTCATTGGCGGTGAACGGATCGATAATGTGGTAGATATGGCATCCCGTTGGAATGTAGAGGGTCTTATCATTATAGGGTATAATGAAGAACAGTATCATCAGCTTTCCAGAAAGCTGAATAAAAAAATGGTATTGATCGATGCCTATCCGAAGGGTGGATATAGCTTTCAGAATGTAGGAGTGGATGATTATTCCGGCGGATATCAGATTGGGGAATATCTGCATTCCTGTGGATACCACCGGGCACTTTTTGTTGCGGAAACAGAGCAGGACAGTGATTATGCCAGATGGCTTGGATTCAAACAGGCTATGGAAAAAAATGGCGGCTTCTGCAGCCGCTCCCGCTATGTGGTGGTTCCCCAGGAACCCCGGCGCAGACTGAAAAAATATGAAGAGCTGCTGCCTCATTTTCTGGAGACAAAGGCTCTGGCATTTTCTTCGGATTACACAGCTGTGGAGGCCATCAATTTTTTTACAGACAGGGGAATTCGGATTCCGGATCAGATTTCCATTACCGGCTTTGATGATAATTTTTATGCGCAGATCGTCAGGCCAAAGCTGACCACCATTCATCAGGATGTTCATCAGAAAGCAGTTCTGGCCTTGCGGAAGCTGCTTCTTATGGCAGAGGGAAAGGAACCTGCCGAAAAAAATGTAAAAAGCCCTGTCTGGCTTGTAAAGAGAGATTCTGTAAAAGAGTAGCAGGATCTCTTTTTTTATGTTGTGATGACTTTTCCTGGCACATCATCGAAATACGGTTGGAAATTATTTTTAGAGGCCAGTAGTGCTTTATTGTTAAAACTGCATAAAAAAAACAGAAAAGTTTGGCAGTAATTTAAGTTTCACGAGAAACTTATTGATTTTAAAGGTGGGATAGGATATGCTGATTTCAGAATCAACAGAAAAAGGAGGCAATTTACCATGAAAAAAAACTGGTGGAAAGAAAGCGTGGTATATCAGATCTACCCGAGAAGTTTTAAGGACAGCAACGGAGACGGAATTGGTGATATTCCCGGGATCATAGAAAAACTGGACTATCTGAAAGAACTGGGAGTAAATGTTCTCTGGATCTCACCCATGCTGGAATCTCCGCAGGATGACAATGGCTATGATATTTCCGATTACCGCAGGATCTATAAAGAATATGGAACCATGGAGGATTATGAAAAGCTTCTTGAAGAAGCGCATAAACGGGGCATTAAGATCCTCATGGATCTGGTCGTAAACCATACTTCCGATGAACACAACTGGTTTATTGAAAGCAGGAAATCCAAAGATAATCCTTACAGGGATTACTATATCTGGAGAGAGCCGGTGAATGGAAAAGAACCGAATAACTGGGGAAGTGCGTTCGGAGGACCTGCATGGGAGTATGATCCTCAGACAGAGATGTATTATCTTCACCTGTTTTCAAGAAAACAGCCGGATCTGAACTGGGAAAATGAAAAGGTTCGTCAGGAAGTTTACGATATGATGAATTTCTGGTGTGAAAAAGGAATCGACGGTTTCCGAATGGACGTGATCAGCATGATCTCCAAGGATCAGTCATATCCGGATGGAGAAATGAATGGAGGATTATACGGTGATTTTGGTCCTTACTGCGTCCATGGCCCGAGGATCCATGAGTTTCTTCAGGAAATGAACAGAGAGGTTTTATCCCGATACGATGTGATGACAGTTGGAGAAACCTCCGGTGTGACTATCGAAGAGGCACAGAAATATGCAGGTGAGGACAGAAATGAGCTGAACATGGTGTTTCAGTTTGAGCATGTAGAGGGCCAGGGATCAGACCATGGTAAATGGACTACCGAGAAATACGATTTCCAGGAATTTAAAAAGGTTATGATCAAATGGCAGGAAGAGCTTGCGGGAAAAGCATGGAACAGTCTGTTTCTTGGAAATCATGACCAGCCAAGAAGTGTTTCCAGATTTGGAAATGATAATCCGGCATACAGGGAAACTTCAGCCAAGATGCTGGCAACCTGTCTTCATATGATGCAGGGAACTCCTTATGTTTATCAGGGAGAAGAGCTTGGAATGACCAATGCTTATTTTACAGAGCTTAAGGATTATCGTGATATCGAGAGTATTCAGTATTTCCATGAATATACAGAAGCAGGTATTTATACACCGGAATATATGATGAAGTGCCTGATGCTGAGAGGACGTGACAATGCCAGAACACCAATGCAGTGGGAGGATTCTCATCAGGCCGGCTTTACGGAGGGAACGCCATGGATCAGGGTAAACTCTAATTATAAGGAGATCAATGCGAAGCAGCAGCTTTCAGATCCGAATTCTATTTTCCATTATTATCAGAAGCTGATCCGTTTAAGAAAAGAAAAACCAGTGATCGTTTACGGTGTTTTTGAGGCACTTTACAGAGATCATGATCAGATTTTTGCATATACCAGAACTCTTGAGGGAGAGAAGCTTCTCACAGTCTGCAATTTCAGTGAGCATGTGGCAGAAATGGAAATTCCGGAAGAATTTCAGAAAAATGCAGAATGTCTGATCACAAATCTTGGAAGAAAGGATTTTGGAAAGAAAGTGGTCCTGAAACCTTATGAGGCATTTGTTCTTTACAGAAATCTGTAACAGGAGAGGGAAAAATGATAAAAAAATATGTATATGGAGAGCCCTTTGAGACTGAGGCACTGACAGAAAACATTGAGACAGCAGAAGGAAAGCCAGGATATGGAGAAATCTGTGCAGAAGATGGATTTTCTTTTACTTATATCATGGATGAAGAGGATATCGTCTACGGATTGGGAGAATCCAACCGCGGTATCAACAAGAGAGGATTCATTTACACCAGTAACTGTACCGATGATCCGGAGCATACAGAGGATAAACATTCCCTGTACGGTGCACATAATCTTATCATTGTGTCCGGAAAAGAAACCTTTGGAATGTTTTTTGACTATCCGGCAGCGATCACCTTTGACATTGGCTATACCAGAATGGATACCATGAAGGTAACCTGCGAAAATGCAGACCTGAAGCTTTATGTGATTGAAGGGGAGAGTCCCTATGATATTGTAAAGCAGTTCCGTCATGTGATCGGAAGAAGCTATATCCCGCCGAAATTTGCCTTTGGATTTGGCCAGAGCAGATGGGGCTATACTACAAAAGAGGATTTCCGGAAGGTTGCAGCTGGATATCGTGAAAATCATATTCCTATTGATATGATCTATATGGATATTGATTATATGCAGTCTTATAAGGACTTTACATTAAGTGAAGAGAATTTTCAGGATTTTCCGGAATTTGTAAAGGAACTGAAGGATCAGGATATCCGTCTGATCCCGATCATCGATGCCGGCGTCAAGGTAGAGCCGGGATACGATGTTTATGAGGAGGGTGTTAAAAACCGCTACTTCTGCCAGAGAGAGGACGGCAGTGATTTTGTAGCTGCTGTATGGCCGGGGGATACTCATTTTCCGGATGTATTGAACAAAGATGCCAGAAAATGGTTCGGTGACAAATACCGTTTCCTGATCGAGAAGGGAATCGACGGTTTCTGGAACGATATGAATGAGCCAGCGATCTTCTATTCCACAGAGGGAATGAAAGAGGTCAAAGAGCTTGCAGGAGAATTTGCAAAAGATACGGAAGGAAAGATCCATATCTGGAAGATGCAGAGTGCACTTCGCAATGTTGCAAACAATCCGGAAGATTATCGGAGATTTTACCATAATGTGGATGGCAGAAAGATCCGCCATGACAAAGTCCATAACCTGTTTGGCTACAATATGACCAGAGCAGCAGGGGAGGCTTTTGAACGGATCGATCCGGAAAAACGTTTTCTGATGTTCTCCAGATCATCCTATATTGGTATGCATCGTTATGGTGGGATCTGGACCGGCGATAATAAATCCTGGTGGGCTCATATCCTTTTGAACCTGAAGATGATGCCATCTCTGAATATGTGTGGTTTCCTGTATGCAGGAGCAGATCTGGGTGGATTTGGCGCTGATACAACAAGAGAACTGCTGCTTCGTTTCCTGGCACTTGGAGTATTCACACCGCTGATGCGTGATCATACAGCGATCGGTACCAGAGAGCAGGAATGCTACCAGTTTGAAAATGTGGAAGATTTCCGTCATGTGATCGGTGTAAGATATCGTCTTATTCCATATCTTTACAGTGAATATATGAAGGCGGCTCTGAACGATGATATGTATTTCCGGCCGTTGGGCTTTGTTTATCCGGAGGATAAGATTGCTGTACATGTGGAAGACCAGCTGCTTCTTGGAAATGAGATCATGATCGCTCCGGTTTATGAACAGAACGCAAGAGGCCGTTATGTATATCTTCCGGAGGAGATGAAGTTTGTGAAATTCCTTCCGGATGGAACCATTGCAGAGGAGATCCTTGAAAAGGGTGTTCATTATGTAGAGGTGGCACTGAATGAGATTCCGTTGTTTATCCGGAAGGGAAAATGTATTCCGGTTGCAGAAGCAGCGGAATGTGTGGCAGCTCTGGATACAAAAAATATGCAGCTTCTCGGATATGAAGGTGCGGAGTATACCTTATATGAGGACGATGGGGTCCATAAGGATTACGACAGAGAAGAAAATTACCGTGTTCTGAAAAAATAAAGTCAGCAAAATGAAATATAAATTTCTGTGTTACATCATTTACGTTAAACAGTATAAAGAATACAGGATGTGAACAGTTGATAAACAGAAAAGCCGTAAGTATATGTGAAAGTTTCTTAAACATATATCTTACGGCTTTTGCTATTGCTGCTTTACATAAAATATTTTATGTAAAGTAATTCGCATTCTGTTTAAATAACACTTCAGAAAGATTTGTTTATGCTTCTTCCTCAATCTGGATAACATTTTTCAGTACAGAGCAGCATGCCATGTCACCGATAACATTGACACAGGTGGCGCCCATATCACAGAGGGTATTGATACTGATATAAACACCAAGAACTCCGGCAGGAAGTCCGGCCATAGTTGCCAGTGCTGCGAAAGATGCGATAGCACCACCGGGAACACCTGGAGTACCAACGGAAAGCAGTACGTTTGCAAGAAGGATAATGATCATAAGAGGAATACTTACATGGATCCCGCAGGCGTTTGCAAAGAACATGATCATAAAGGACATCAGGATAGATACAGCATCCATATTAACGGTAGCACCAAGAGGAATGGCGATGCTGGTGATCTGGTTGGATACGCCCATTTCTTCCTCCATACACTGCTTGCTTAATGGAATGGTTGCGGAGCTTGAGCAGGTTCCGAAGGCATTCAGTGCTGCTGGCAGGATCGCTTTCAGGAATTTCAGCGGACTCTGTTTGCCGATCAGCTTTACAGAGAGACCGTACACTACAATAGCGAAGCCAAAGAATGCCACATACAGAATGACAAGCTGTGTTGCAAGGGAAATGATCGTTTCAGTTCCGTTGGCTTCCACAACCGGTACGATGGTACAGAAAACACCGATGGGTGTAAAGTACATGATGGTTGTGATGATCTTCAGGCATACTTCATTGATGGAATCAATCAGATTCAGGAATGGAGTTCCTTTTTCACCGACTGCGATCAGTGTGAAACCGATGATCAGGGCAAACACCAGAACCTGGAGCATGTTTCCGTCAGCAAATGCGGCGATTGGGTTGGAAGGGATCAGGTTTTTCAGGGTGTCAAGGATACTGCTCATTTCTGTAGCCTGGATATCGGCTGTTGCCATCTCAAATTTGACTCCCTTTCCGAGATGGATCAGTCTCGGGATGATCAGTCCGCACAGGCTGGCAAGTGCCGTTGTGCAGAGAAAATAGATCATGGATGCTGCAGTGATCTTGCCGGTAGTACGTGCGTTTCCGATGGAACAGATTCCAATGACAATGGAACAGAAGACCATGGGAAAGATCATCATGTTCAGGGCGTTCATGTAGATACTTCCGATCAGACTGGTCACAGTGAGGACAGGTTCAAACCGTCCGGCCAGGAAAAGTCCTGTGAGGATACCCAGGATCAGTCCTGTAAAGATCGCACCGGTAATATGCTTCCGGTACCAGGAATAAAAAGATTTCATTTATGTGTTCCCTCCTAAGATAAATATGTATGGTATGTATAATATAGGAAAATACATGCAGGAAATTATATCATGTGAAAAAAGAAGCGTCAACTAAACCAGGCCAGGATTGCAGGTTCATGTATATTTTGATGGAAAAAGGCTGTTTTTGGATTTTTGTTTGACAAATACATCATAAGTAGTTAAAATTAATAGCAGTGTGTGAAAGCATTAAAGTATTAATACTGAGTAATTTGTCAGGAGGAATAAAAAAATGGCTGCACCTTATAACCATAGAGCCATCGAAGCGAAATGGCGCACAAACTGGGAGAAAAAGCCGGTAAATGTCAATGATGGCAAGAAACCGAAATACTACTGTCTGGATATGTTCCCGTATCCGTCCGGAAACGGTCTTCATGTAGGACACTGGAGAGGCTATGTGATCTCTGATGTATGGAGCCGCTATAAAATGCTCCAGGGTTATTACCTGATCCATCCGATGGGATGGGACGCTTTTGGTCTCCCGGCTGAGAACTATGCCATCAAGATGGGTGTTCATCCGGCAGTATCTACAGCAGCAAACATCAAAAATATCAAACGTCAGATCAACGATATCGCAGCGATCTATGACTGGGATATGGAGGTTAACACAACAGATCCGGAGTTCTATAAATGGACACAGTGGATCTTTGTAAAAATGTTCAAAGAGGGGCTTGCATATGAGAAGGAGTTCCCGATCAACTGGTGCCCTTCCTGTAAGACAGGTCTTGCAAATGAAGAGGTTGTAAACGGATGCTGCGAGCGTTGTGGCACTCCGGTTACCAAAAAGAACCTCCGTCAGTGGATGCTCCGCATAACAAAATATGCAGACAGACTTTTAAGTGATCTGGATAAACTGGACTGGCCGGAGAAGGTTAAAAAGATGCAGACAGACTGGATCGGCAAATCCTACGGCGCAGAGGTCGATTTCCCGGTTGAGGGAAGAGAAGAGAAGATCACGGTCTATACAACAAGACCGGATACTCTTCATGGAGCAACATTCATGGTACTTGCACCGGAGCATGCTCTTGCAAAATCTCTTGCAACAGACGAGACAAGAGAGGCTGTAGAGAAATATATCTTTGATGCTTCCATGAAATCCAATGTAGACCGTCTTCAGGATAAAGAGAAGACCGGTGTGTTCACAGGTACTTATGCGATCAATCCGCTGAACGGCGAGAAGCTTCCAATCTGGCTTTCTGACTATGTACTTGCTGATTATGGTACAGGTGCTATCATGTGTGTACCTGCTCATGATGACCGTGACTTTGAGTTCGCAAAGAAATTCGATATTCCGATTATCCAGGTTATCGCAAAAGATGGTAAAGAAATTCAGAATATGACAGAAGCTTACACAGAGGCTTCCGGAACCATGATCAACTCCGGTGAGTGGAACGGAATGGAATCTTCCGTACTGAAGAAGGAAGCACCGCATATCATCGAGAAGCTGGGTATCGGACGTAAGACTGTCAACTACAAACTGAGAGACTGGGTATTTTCCCGTCAGCGTTACTGGGGTGAGCCGATCCCGATCGTACACTGCCCGAAATGCGGTGCGGTACCGGTACCGGAGGATCAGCTTCCGTTAAGACTTCCGGAGGTAGAAAGCTACCAGCCGACAGGAACCGGAGAGTCACCGCTTGCAGCTATTGACGAGTGGGTAAATACCACATGCCCATGCTGTGGTGCTCCTGCAAAACGTGAGACAAATACCATGCCTCAGTGGGCAGGATCTTCCTGGTATTTCCTCCGTTATGTAGATAATAAGAATAATAAAGAACTGGTTTCCAAAGAGAAAGCTGATAAATATCTGCCGGTAGATATGTATATCGGTGGTGTAGAGCATGCTGTTCTTCATCTTCTGTACTCCAGATTCTACACCAAGTTCCTGTATGATATCGGAGCTATTGATTTCGATGAGCCGTTTGTCAAGCTGTTCAACCAGGGTATGATCACAGGTAAAAACGGAATCAAGATGAGTAAATCCAAAGGAAATGTTATTTCACCGGATGATCTTGTAAATGATTACGGATGTGATTCCTTACGTATGTATGAGCTGTTCGTAGGACCGCCGGAACTGGATGCAGAATGGGATGACAGAGGAATCGATGGTGTATCCAGATTCCTGAAACGTTTCTGGAATCTGGCTCTTGACAGCATTGAGAAAGATATCCCGGCTACCAAAGAGATGGAGAAGACCCGTCATAAGATGGTATATGATATCACCAGCAGACTTGAGGCCTTCAGCCTGAATACCGTAGTGTCCGGATTTATGGAATACACAAACAAGCTGATCGCTATCGCAAAGCAGAATGACGGCGCTGTTGACAAAGAAACCATCGAGACAGTTACCATTCTTCTTGCGCCATTTGTTCCTCATATTGCAGAGGAGATCTGGGAGAAGCTTGGTCATGAGGATTCCATTTTCCATGCACAGTGGCCGGCTCACGATGAGGAGCTTATGAAGGATGATGAGATCGAGGTTCCGGTTCAGATCAACGGCAAGACCAAGGCTGTTATCAGTATTCCGGCAGAAATCTCCAAAGAAGATGCGATTGCCGAAGGAAAGAAGGCAGTTGCAGATAAGATTTCCGGAAATATCATCAAAGAAATTTACGTACCGAAGAAGATCATCAATATCGTAGTAAAGTAATAAGATAAATCAAAAACACCCGAAGCAGGGCGGAAGATATTTCTGCCTTTGCCAGGGTGTTTTTTATATGGATAAACATCGTAAAATCGGTAAGTATGCACAAAAATAACGAATGTTATTTAGAATAAATGCCAATAATATTTAGGCATTTTAACAGATTTGCCTAGTTTTTGGTCATGCCAATTATATTGCCTATTGTTATTCAAATGGAAAAAACGTACAGTAACACCATGAGTCAGGCAAAGATAGTAAGAAAGCTTTGGTACTCGAAATGCAGTGTGACGGAATGAAGATGTCCGTTTAGCTAGATTGCATATTTACATTGAGAGAAATAAGGAGAGATAGTATGAGCGCAATGAACACACTTAAGAAATTCGGACTTGAACAGGCATTCAATTATGTTTATAAAGATCCGGATAAGAATTTTATCAAGATCATGGACTGGGCAGATAAATTTTCCGGTGGTGGATTTCCTACACAGAGAGCAATGATCCGCGCAGCCATTTCTAATCCGGAACATCCGTATTATCCGTTTATTCATAGATTGGTAACTGATATTGATCCGCATGTTATGAAAACTCTGGTTGCAAACTTCTTTATCAATGCAAATCTTGCAGGCTGGAAGAAACAGGATGAATGCCGTGAGAAATATGGCTGTAATATCCCGTGGGCAATCCTTCTTGACCCAACAAGTGCATGTAACCTGCACTGTACAGGATGCTGGGCAGCAGAGTATGGAAACAAGCTGAACCTCACCTACGATGAGATCGATGACATCATCCGCCAGGGTAAGGAGCTTGGCGTTTATATGTATATTTACACAGGCGGAGAGCCACTTGTAAGAAAAAAGGATCTGATCCGTCTTTGCGAGAAACATAATGACTGTATCTTCCTTTCCTTCACAAATGCAACACTGATCGATGAGGATTTTGCAAATGATATGCTTCGGGTAGGAAACTTTGTTCCTGCAATTTCACTGGAAGGATTTGAGACTGCAACAGATGGCAGAAGAGGAAATGGTGTATACCAGAAGGTTATCAAGGCCATCAATCTTCTCAGAGAGAAGAAGCTTGTATTTGGTATCTCTGCATGTTATACGAGTGCAAATTTCGAGTCTATCACATCAGAGGCATTTTACGACAGCCTGATCGATCTTGGAGCGTACTTTATCTGGTATTTCCATTATATGCCGGTTGGAAATGATGCAGCACCGGAGCTGCTTCCTACTCCTGCACAGAGAAGAGAAACCTATGAGCGTATCCGTAAATACCGTGCAACAAAGCCGTTGTTTGCCATGGATTTCCAGAATGATGCAGAGTTTGTGGGAGGATGTATTGCAGGCGGCCGTCGCTATCTGCATATCAATGCAAACGGCGATATCGATCCATGTGTGTTTATCCATTATTCTGATTCCAATATCCGCGAGAAAACACTTCTGGAAGCACTGCAGTCTCCGATGATGATGGCATATCATGACGGACAGCCGTTTAATGACAATATGTACCGTCCATGCCCGATGCTTGAAAATCCGCAGAAGCTGAGAGAAATGGTAGAAAAATCCGGAGCACATTCCACAGATCTTCAGTCACCGGAGAGTGCAGAGCATCTCTGTGCGAAATGTGACCGGTATGCTGAAAACTGGAAGCCGGTAGCAGAGGAAATGTGGAAGGAAGACCAGGAGAGAAAGGCAGCGAAGAAAGGCTGCTGATCCTGAAACTTAAAAAAGCAGAACTTATGAAAGAGCACGGTACCGGAAACAGGTGCCGGTGCTCTTTTTTTGAAAACGGAGGGATCAGACCATGAAAAAAATGATTGATAACATCAGAAAATATCTGCCGGCGGTGCTCCTTCTTGTGCTTCTCCTTTTCTGTATCCGTTATAGAGAGGATCTGTCTGTGGAAAGGATCTTAAGCTATACACCGGAGGAACCTGTTAAGGCTGCATTACTTATGCTTGGGCTTTATGCAGTGAAAAGTGTCTCTTTTATATTTCCAATTGCGATCCTGCAGCTTGCTGTAGGGCATCTGTTTTCTACAGGAACAGCACTTCTGGTGAACTTTCTGGGAAGAGCAGTCACATTGGCGCTTCCTTACTGGATGGGACGTTTTTCCGGCTCTTCCATGGTGGAGAATCTTACTTCCAAATATCCGAAGCTGAAAACAGTGGTGGACTATCAGAACGGAAATCCGCTGTATATCTCTTTTTTTATGAGAACGCTGAATTTTTTGCCCGGGGATGCAGTGAGCCTGTTTCTGGGCGCGGTGAAGATCCCGTTTGAAGTATATATGCTGGGCGGGATGCTGGGAACATTTCCGGGAGTTATCCTAGCCACGATATTTGGAGCAAATATCAAGAATCCCGGATCACCGGCATTCTGGCTTTCCGCAGTGCTTCTTGTGATGATCAGTGTATTCTCGGTCCTGATACATAGATATATTTCCGGGAAGAAAAAATAAAAGGGCTTTCTCCTTCCTGCTTTTACTGTGAAGAAAAATGTAGTATAATGCAGACAGTAAAGAAAAGAAGGGAAGGAACATGGGGATCGATCATAACAAAAGATTAAAGGAACATTTATATTATTACAGCGCAAGAATCAGCCGGGATATCTCAAATCTGATCAAGTGGCTGGTTCTTGCTGTCATTACAGGATGTATCGTAGGAGCTGCCAGCACACTGTTTTCTTTTACGTTGAAGGCAGTGACCAATTACCGGAAGGCTCATGAATGGATTTTCTTTTTGCTGCCATTATCCGGACTTGTCATTGTATTTTTGTATGAGAAGCTTGGAAAAGAGGATGGAGGGACCAATCAGGTTCTTTCTACCGTGCGTTCCAGAGATGATGTGCCAATCCTTTCTGCGCCTCTGATCTTTATCACAACGGCGCTGACTCATCTTACCGGTGGTTCTGCGGGACGTGAGGGAGCAGCGATCCAGCTTGGAGGAAGTATTGCCAACCAGCTTGGAAGATGGATCCATCTGGACGAGGAGGACCGTCATGTAATTGTCATGTGCGGCATGAGCGCGGCGTTTTCCGCATTGTTTGGAACACCGATGGCAGCGGCAGTTTTTGCGCTGGAAGTGGTCAGTGTGGGCGTGATGTATTATGCAGCACTGATGCCGTGTATGATCGCGTCATTGATCGCTTCCGGATTTGCAGCCGGAATGGGAATCACGCCGGAAAGTTTTCATGTGACGGATATTCCGGCACTGACTGTGGAAACTGGCCTGAAAATGGGAGTGATCGCTCTGGGCTGTGCAATTGTCAGCATTATGTTCTGTATTGCGCTGAATGGTGCAGCAGGACTTTATGGCAGATGGTTTAAGAATAAATATGTCAGGGTTGCAGTGGGCGCCTGCCTGGTCATTGTTGTCACCTTTATTCTGAGAACAGATGAATATATGGGCGCTGGTGCGGAGCTTATTGAAAAAGCGGTGGAAAACGGACAGGCGGATACTTTCGCCTTTTTTTGGAAAATAGTTCTTACAGCACTGACTATGCGCGCAGGGTTCCGCGGGGGAGAGATCGTACCTTCTTTCTGCATTGGAGCTACCTTTGGCTGTGTGATGGGTAATCTTCTGGGAATTTCTCCGTCGATCTGTGCAGCCTGCGGAATGGCAGCAGTTTTCTGCGGTGTGACCAATTGTCCGATCACTTCGATCCTGATCGCTTTTGAAATGTTTGGATTTAAGGGAGTATCCTTCTATCTGATCGCAGTATCTATCAGCTATGCAGCATCGGGATATTATGGCCTTTACAAGGATCAGACCATTGTGTACTCCAAATATAAAGCAAAATATGTGAACCGACATACCAGATTCTGATATAGAACGAAATGTGAAGGGGTGTGTATACTGGCATAATATCTTATGGAATACCGCATGGACATGGCTGGAAAATATCTGGACATCTGCGGAAATCTGATGTAATATATTAAACGTTAGTATTTACAGAAAGGCAGATTTTAAGGTATGGAAGAGAAGATTCTTGATTTTATCATGGAGTATGCACAGGAGAATGAGGGAGTCCCGTTTCAGGTGATCGAGGAGAATTTTAATATCGTTATGGATGATAAGCTGAAAGATATCATCAGTGATGCGATCTGGGACAGGGATAATGTTTCCGATGTGATCATGGAAAGTGATCGTTATGTGATCACCTGTTTTGAAGATTAATACAGGGCTATCTGTGACCGTTACGGTAATGGAATTAAGAAATCTGATATGAGGAGAATGCATATAGGGCATTCTCCTTTTTTCGTCAATCTGTCAAAAGAATCCAAAGGAATTGAAGTCCCCAAAAAAGAATGGTATCCTAAAGAAAAAAGTAGATGGGGTGGTTGAAATGAACAGCAAATATGAGATCAGCACAAAAGAAAACCGGGAATTCCTGAAAGCATCCTGTGAGGAGCTTTTGAATTTCGGACATCGGTTTCCTTCACCGAATGGAGGTTCCTATTATCTGGGGGACGACGGAACACCATGGAAGGACAGAAACCGGGAAACCTGGATCACCTGTCGTATGGCTCATGTATACAGTCTGGGTCTGATGCTTGGCCATGAGGGAAGCGGAGAGCTTGCGGATGCGGCATTGAAAGGTCTGAAGGGAGAGCTTCACGATGAAAAAAACGGTGGCTGGTATGCAGGTGTAACACCGGAAGGAGGTATTGTGCCCAATAAACAGTGTTATGCCCATGCATTTGTGATCCTGGCTGCATCTTCCGCACTGACAGCCGGAAGGTCCGGGGCGAAAGAGCTCCTTGAAGAGGCATTGGCTGTTTATGACCGACATTTCTGGAATGAAGAGGAAGGGCTGGCCTGCGACACCTGGAATACGGAATTTACCGTGCTGGATGATTATCGGGGATTAAATGCCAATATGCATACGGTAGAGGCTTTTCTGGCAGCAGGAGATGTCACCGGGGATAAAAAATATCACATTCGTGCAGGCAGGATCATTGATCATGTGATCCAGTGGGCAGAAGATAACTCCTGGAGGATCCCGGAACATTTTACGAAGGAATGGGTGGCAGATCTTGACTGCAACCGTGACCGTCCGGATGATCCGTTCAAGCCATACGGCGCAACACCGGGACATGGAATCGAATGGGCAAGGCTGATCACACAGTGGACGCTTGCAAACTGTGGAGAAGAGAAAGAAAAACTGGAAAAACATCTTCAGGCAGCAGAAAATCTTTACACAACAGCAATAAAAGACGGCTGGAACGCAGATGGTGCACCGGGAATTGTATACACGACAGATTGGAATGGCAAACCGGTGGTACATGACCGTATGCACTGGACTCTTGCGGAAGCGATCAATACCTCTGCAGTTCTTTATCATGTGACCGGTAAGGAGAAATATGCGAAAGATTATGCTGCGTTTATGAAGTACCTGGATGAAGTGGTCATGGATCACGAAAACGGCTCCTGGTTTCATCAGCTGGATGAGCAGAATCATCTGAAAGGAACCGTATGGCCCGGAAAATCCGATCTGTACCATGCACTGCAGTCTACACTGATCCCATATCATAAAGCAGATACGTCTATTGCACCGGCAGTGAAGAAAAAACTGGAGATCTGAACAAAATCGTTTTGCGATTTTTGTTCGTGAGCATGTAACGAAGCGGAGTGCGAATGTTCAATAAAAAAAACTTCCTGTGTTTACAGAAAAATTTCTCAGGACAGATACTTGCAGAGATACAGGTATCCGGTCTCGAAGAAATACGAGAACACAGGAAGGTTTTTTGTTGAATAGTTATTACTCCGTAACCTCTTTCAGATCCGAAATATCCGGAGAAGCCATGAGAGAATAATTGGTGTAATAAACAACGAAACCGGGTTTCGCACCGGCAGGTTTTTTCACATGCTTTTTCTGGATATAATCGATCTCTACCTTGGGAGCAGAGTGTCCTTTGGAGTACCAGGCTGCCAGGCGGCCTGCTTCTTCGAAAGTACGGTCCGGAAGTTCACCGTCTTTGGTGCGGACGATCACATGGGAACCAGCCATTTTCTTTGCATGGAACCACCAGTCATTTCCGGTTGCGAACTTGAAAGTCAGCTCATCATTCTGGAAATTGTTTTTTCCTACATAGATATCAAAACCGTCACTGGATATGTAGTGGAGCGGTTTGGATTTCGGCTGGGCTTTCTGGCCTTTTTTGTTTGTGTAGTGACGTTTGATATAGCCGTACTCAGTGAGCTCTTCCTTGATCTGGGAAAGGTCACTTTCAGATCTGGCGATATCCAGAGCATTGGAGATAGATTCCAGATGAGAGATCTCACTTTCCGTATCTGTGATCTGTTCTGTGACGGCTTCCTCTGTACGCTTTAGCTTTCCGTATTTATCAAAATATTTCTTGGAATTCTGTGCCGGAGTCAGTGTCGGGTCAAGAGGGATAGTGATCTCCTCGTTGGTGTAATAATTCAGCGCTTTAAACGATTTGCAGCCTTCTTCAAGCCCGTATCCGTAGGTATTGATCAGTTCGCCGTAAACTTTGAATTTATCTTTCTTGGCAGTATCGTTCAGCTGTTTTTTCTGGATGTTATATTTTTTTCGGTTACGTTCCAGAGCAGTCTGTACTACGCGACGAAGATCGGAAGATTTCTGGTGGATCCTTGTCAGCAGACTCTTGGTAGCATAATAAGTCTCCAGCATGGCAGAAACACTGTCAAAAGTTTCGCTGCGGTATTCACTGCCAAACTGCTGATAAGGAAAGACACCGTATTCCACAGGTTCTTCTCCGCGGTAGACAATATTCGGAGTGAATTCTCGGTTTTGGATCTGTTCCATCAGGCGGAGAAAGGTATGATAAAGATGGGTGCAGGCCGTCTCATCCAGAGACTGTGTCGCATCACTTCCGTCAATAGATGCACGGTAGCAGATCTCCTCAGCCATTACCGGGCTCATACCGGTGAGGGAAGTATAAAGCGCTTTGGAAATGTTTACCGGTTTTTTGCAGATATGTCCGGTAAATTCTTCCTCGGAAACTGTCAGCGGATTTTCTTTATCCCGGGTATTGGGAATGAAATATTCTCTTCCGGGAAGAACCTCACGGACAGAGCTCATATGAGAAGAGACATGTTTGATGCTGTCCAGGATCATTCCCTTTTCGTCACAGAAGATGATGTTGCTGTGCTTGCCCATCAGTTCCATGATCAGACGCTTTCTGCAGGGATCCCCCAGCTCATTAAGATGCTCCAGCTCAAATTCCACCACGCGCTCCATTCCAGGCTGCTTCACATCAAGGATACGGGCGCTTCCGATGTGCTTTCTGAGAAGCATGCAGAAGTTCGGTGCGGTTAAAGGACTGATACGGTTCTTATCTGTAAAATAGATCAGAGGAAGGGATGCGCTTGCACTTAAGAGAAGACGTTTCTGTCCATTTGCGCCCTTTCCTGTGATCAAAAGTTCATCGTTTTCCGGCTGGGCGATCTTGTTGATACGGCCGCCTTTTAAATTATCATCGATCTCTGCCACGAGAGCAGAAACTGTAATTCCGTCAAATGCCATGATTTTACCTCCATTTCAACATCAATCATTATAACAGTAAAAAAAGAGTTTGACTAGGGTTTTGGAATGAACTATAATAAATCCGTATGCAATCAGTTACTGTATTTATCAGCAGCTGATAAACTTAAGAGGCAGTATTGGAGGATAACATGATAAAAAGTATGACCGGCTTTGGCAGGGCAGAAGCAGTTTCCAGAGAGCGTAAGGTTTCTGTTGAACTGAAATCCGTCAATCACAGATATCTGGATCTGAACATCAAAATGCCGAAAAGACTCAGCTATTTTGAGGGAGAGATCCGAAATGTGATGAAGACTTATATCCGCCGCGGCAAAGTCGATGTGTTCATCACCTATGAAGACTATACAATGGGCGGAATGGCTCTGAAATACAATGCAGAGCTGGCAAAGGAATATCTGGGCTATCTGAACCAGATGAGTGAGGAACTGGGGATCGAGAATGATATCCGTGTTTCCACACTTTCCAGATATCCGGATGTGTTTACGATGGAAGAGCAGGCTCCGGATGAGGAAGAGCTCTGGAATTTTCTGGAGGGTCCGCTTCATGAGGCCTGCCGGAAATTTGTGGAGACCCGCCAACGTGAGGGTGCTAATCTGAAACAGGATCTTCTTGGGAAGCTGGACGGACTGGAAGCAAAGGTCGATGTAGTGGAAAAACGTTCTCCGGAAGTAGTGAAGGCTTATCGGGAGAAACTGGAAGCCAAGATGCACGAGCTACTTGAAGATAACCAGATCGATGATTCCAGGATCGCCGCAGAGGTGATACTTTTTTCAGATAAGATCTGCAATGATGAGGAGACGGTACGTCTTCGAAGCCACATCCACGGAATGAGAAAGATCCTGGATGAGAACGAGGGCGTGGGACGTAAGATGGATTTCATGGCACAGGAGATGAACCGTGAGGCGAACACTATCCTGTCTAAATCCAATGATCTTATTGTATCCAACGCGGCCATCGATCTGAAGACAGAGATCGAGAAGATCCGTGAGCAGATCCAGAATATCGAGTAACCGGGCAGGAAACAGGCTGTACACAGACAGAAAGGGAGAGCGTAAATGGCGAAACTTATTAATGTAGGCTTTGGAAATGTTGTCAATTCACGCAAGATCGTGGCTGTGGTAAGTCCGGATGCCGCTCCTGTAAAGCGCATGATACAGAGTGTCAAGGGGACCCGAACTCTGATCGATGCCACACAGGGAAGAAAAACAAAAGCAGTGATCGTTACTTCCGATGATTATCTTGTCCTTTCCGCTCTGCAGCCGGAAACCATTGCCAGGAGATTTTCGGAAGCGTATGGAGAGGAAACGAGGGAGGAAGAAAATGAGTAAGGGAATTTTAGTTGTTGTTTCGGGCTTTTCCGGTTCCGGAAAAGGTACTGTCATGAAACGGCTGATGGAAAAATATGACAATTATGCATTATCTGTTTCTGTTACTACCAGAAATCCAAGACCAGGCGAGAAGGACGGAGAGGCTTATTTCTTCCGCACAAAAGAAGAATTTGAACAGCTGATCCGGGAAGACGGACTGATCGAGTATGCGCAGTATGTGGAGAATTATTATGGCACACCCCGCAAATATGTAGAGGAGCAGCTTTCCGCAGGGAAAGATGTGATCCTTGAGATTGAGATCCAGGGTGCCATGAAGATCCGTGAGAAGTTTCCGGATACACTGCTGGTATTTGTATGTCCGCCGTCTATGGAGGAGCTTAAGAACCGTCTGGTAGGTCGAGGAACAGAGACTCTGGATGTGATCAACGGGCGTCTCAGAAGAGCGGTTGAAGAATCCAGAGGAATGGATAAATATGATTATCTCCTGATCAATGATGATCTGGAGGAATGTGTTGATACACTTCATGAGACCCTCCGGTGTGAGCGCATGCGTACATCCAGGAATCATGATTTTGTATCCAGGATCCAGAAAGAAGCGGAAGCTTTTTTATAAATACCAATTAACAAGTTAAATACGGCCCTGCCGTTACAGAAGGGAGAAAAGATATGATACATCCATCTTATTCAGAATTAATTGAGGCTATCAACACAAACAACGAGGACGACGATGAGGCTCTCGTGCTGAACAGCCGTTATTCTCTTGTACTTGCAGCAAGCAAACGTGCCCGCCAGCTGATCGCAGGAGCAGAGCCGCTTGTACCTGGTGCAGCAGGAAAGAAACCGCTTTCCGTTGCCATTGATGAGCTTTACAAGGGCAAAGTAAAGATCCTTCCCGGACAGGAGGAAGAGGAAGAGCTGGAGGCTCTTGAAGCTGAGAAGGAGGCTCTTGAGGCAGCAGAGGGCGAGACCGCAGAAGGCACTGAGACTGCAGAAGCAGCTCAGACAGAAGCGGAGTAATTTTATGAAAATATTATTCATCTCTCTTGGCTGTGACAAGAACCTGGCGGATTCTGAGGAAATGCTGGGACTTCTTACAGCCGGAGGTCATGAGATCACAGACGATGAAACACAGGCAGATGCAATCGTGATCAATACCTGCTGTTTTATCAAGGATGCCAAGGAAGAGAGTGTGGAAACCATTCTTGAAATGGCAGAATACAAAAAAACAGGAAGCTGCCATGCTCTGATCGTTACCGGCTGTATGGCACAGCGATACCAGAAAGAGATCATTGAGGAGGTTCCGGAGGTCGATGCTGTTCTTGGAACTACATCCTACGGCGACATCGTAAAGGCTCTGGAGGAAGCAGTAGCCGGAAATCATTTCGAAGAATTCCGTGATATTGATTATCTGCCGGATACAGGAAGCAAACGTGTCCTTACAACAGGTGGACATTTCGGCTACCTGAAGATCGCGGAAGGCTGCGACAAGCACTGTACCTACTGCATCATCCCGAAGCTCAGAGGTAAATTTCGAAGCGTCCCAATGGAGCGCCTCATTGCTCAGGCAGAGGATATGGCTGAACAGGGAGTGAAAGAGCTGATCCTGGTAGCACAGGAGACCACCGTTTATGGAAAGGATCTTTACGGCAAAAAATCTCTTCACATTCTTTTAAAGAAGCTCTGTGAGATCAGAGGTATCCGTTGGATCCGCATCCTTTACTGTTATCCGGAGGAGATTTACGATGAACTGATCGAAACCATTCGTGATGAGAAGAAGATCTGTCATTATCTGGATATTCCGATCCAGCACGCATCGGACCGAATTCTTAAAAGAATGGGCCGCCGTACTTCCAAACAGGAACTGATCGATATTGTCGGAAAGCTCCGTAAGGAGATTCCGGATATCGTACTGCGTACAACTCTGATCACCGGATTTCCGGGTGAGACGGAGGAAGACCATGAAGAACTGAAGGAGTTCGTAGATGAGATGGAATTTGACCGTCTCGGTGTCTTCACTTACTCTCCGGAGGAGAATACCCCGGCAGCAGAGATGGCAGACCAGGTTCCGGAAGAAGTGAAGGAAGAACGCAGAGACGAGCTGATGGAGCTTCAGCAGGAGATTTCTTATGACAGAGGCCAGGACCGTATCGGACAGGAACTTCTTGTTATGATCGAAGGAAAAGTTGCAGATGAAAGTGCCTATATCGGACGTACCTACGGGGATGCACCGAAGGTTGACGGATACATTTTCGTTCAGACAGGCGAACTGCTTATGACAGGTGATTTTGCAAAGGTACGTGTGACAGCTGCGCTTGAGTATGATTTGATAGGAGTGCTGAGCGATGAATACACCGAATAAACTTACAGTTGCAAGAATGATACTTGTACCATTTCTTGTAGTTTTCTTACTGACAGGCTGGGGAGGAGAAGCAAACCGTTGGATCTGTCTTGCGATTTTTGTCGCAGCAAGTGTGACAGACTGGTTTGACGGTCATCTTGCCAGAAAATATAACCTGATAACCAATTTTGGAAAATTTATGGATCCGCTGGCAGACAAGCTTCTGGTATGCTCTGCCATGATCTGCATGATCGAGGTTGACAAGCTTCCGGCATGGGTTGTGATCATTATCATCGGACGGGAATTTATCATCAGCGGTTTCCGTCTGATCGCAGCGGAGAACGGAATTGTCATTGCCGCAAACTACTGGGGAAAATTCAAAACCGTTTCCCAGATGATCATGATCATACTTCTGATGCTGGATTTCGGAGGTGTTTTTGCAGTGCTGACACAGATATTTATCTGGCTGTCCGTTGCACTGACCATTATTTCCCTGCTGACTTATATCATGCAGAACAGAAAGGTCCTTTCCATGCAGGAGTAGGGATCAGAGTATACGAAAGGAGTTTCTTTTCATGATCACAGAACTGATATCCGTAGGAACCGAGATCCTTCTAGGAAATATCGTAAATACCAACAGCGCCTATCTTTCTGAAAAATGCGCCCTGCTTGGGTTAAGTGTTTACTATCAGGATGTAGTAGGTGATAATGAAGGCCGTATGCGTGACGTGATCCGTACTGCACTGGATCGTTCCGATGTTGTGATCCTCACCGGAGGTCTTGGACCAACAGAGGATGATATCACCAAGGAAGTAACTGCGGATCTGATGGGAATGCCTCTTAAGGAAGATTCCCACTCAAGGAAACTGATCGATAAATATTTGAAGGAATATGAGAAAAACAATCCTCAGAGACGTATCACGAAGAACAACTATAAACAGGCCATGGTTCCTGAGGGAGCCATTGTTCTTGACAATCATAACGGAACTGCTCCGGGATTGATCCTTGAGAAAAAAGGAAAAACCGCGATCCTTCTTCCGGGTCCTCCCAATGAGCTGAAGCCCATGTTCGAGGAGTATGTTGTCCCGTATCTGCAGAAAAACCAACCGGAGATCATTGTGTCCCAGATGGTAAAGATCAGCGGGATCGGTGAGAGTCAGGTAGCAGAGGAAATCCAGGATCTGATCGAAAGCCAGACCAATCCTACCATTGCACCTTATGCAAAAACCGGTGAAGTGCATCTTCGTGTGACAGCAAGCGCAGAGAATGAAAAGGCCTGCAGAAAGCTGATCAAACCGGTTGTCAAGGAGCTAAAGAAGCGTTTTGGAGAGAATGTTTTCGCCACAGATGAGAGCAAGACACTGGAGGAAGCGGTGATCGATCTTCTGAAAGAGAAAGATCTGAAGCTTTCCCTGGCGGAATCGCTTACCGGCGGTATGATCGCCCAGCGCATTGTCAATGTATCTGGTGCGTCTGAGGTGTTTGGCTATGGCTTTGTGACTTACAGTAACAAGGCCAAGCATAAATGTCTGGGAGTGAAGAAGCGTACTCTGAAGGAGCAGGGGGCAGTTTCCGCCAAATGTGCCAGAGAAATGGCAAAGGGCGCCTGCAAAGCATCCGGAGCAGACATCAGTATTTCCGTGACGGGTCTGGCAGGACCGGGAGGCGGAACAAAGGAAACTCCGGTTGGTACTGTATTTATGGGCTGCTGCTATAAGGGCAAGGCTATTGCCAAAGAGTTCCACTTTACAGGAAACCGCATGCGGATCCGCGAGCAGACTACAGCGCATGCACTGGCGATGTTACGTGACTGTATCATTATGAGCAGATAGCGAATGCCTTGATCTGCCTGCTATTACGGATCAACCATGATATTTTTTATATAACAGGACTGATTTTTAAACAGATGAAACTTTTGATTTCAAGTATCTGTATCAAAAATCAGTCCTGTTTTATTTTTGTTTCCTGACAATAAGCCCCGGTATGGGCGATGAAAGAATATAAACGATCATATTTACAAGGATACTATCATAAGTGCTAGTGTTTTTATAAGGGATTTCCTCTAAAATGTGATTAAAGCAATATATGACGTAAATATACGTTTTACCGGAAAGGGGGAAATCAGAATGAAAAAGAAAAAAAATCTGTTGTGTTTTGTGCTGCTGATCAGCCTTATTTTTACGATGGCATTTGGAAGTGTGACGGTCAGCGCCGCACCAAAACTGAACAGAACAAAAGTAACTCTTTTAAAAGGTGAGAAGACAACACTTAAGGTTACCGGGACCAAGCAGAAGGTTGCCTGGAGATCTTCCAAAAAGAGCGTTGCGACCGTAAACAGCAAAGGTCAGGTGGTTGCCAAAAATAAAGGTTCCGCAACGATCTATGCAAAGGTAAGCAAAAAAACATATAAATGTGTTGTAAAGGTAGAAACACCGAAGCTCAGCAGGACATCGCTGACATTAACAGAAAAGAAATCCAGTGCCATTAAATTGACAGGAACAACTGTGAAGGTGAAATATTCTTCTTCCAATCCGAAGATCGCACGTGTGGATTCCAAAGGAAAGATCACCGCAGTGAGAAAAGGAACAGCAGTGATCACAGCGAAGGCAAATACGAAGAAATTCAACTGTAAGGTTACAGTAAAAGCAGCGCAGAAACCGAAACCGAAGCCGACACCTACACCGGTGCCGAAACCATCTTTAAGTGCCACCACCTTAAATATGAATAAAGGTGATGTGAGACAGCTTCAGGTAAAGAATTATAAAGAGATTCTTGTATGGACCAGTGATGATACATCTGTTGCAACTGTAGACAGTAAAGGCAAAGTAACGGCAGTGAATGTGGGAACAACAAAGATCCAGGTCCGGGATAAGAGTACCTGGCGAGGCAGCTGTACTGTCCACGTGACACAGACAGTAAAGAAACAGGTGGAGCCGGTTCTTGCAAAAGGAACTAAATCTGCAAAAAAAGAGATCACCAATGATAAAGGACAGAAGGAAGTTATTAATGTAACGATAAATACTTATACTTACACCTTTACCACGATCCCGACCAATGCGGAGGAACTGAAACAGTATGATATCACAACGGCAGACGGACGCTATAAGACCATGGCTCTGCTGATCCTTGCATATCGTACCTGGACACCGACCAATCCGACGGACTGCGAGGAGATGATTTCTTATCTCAATAATAAAGAGATGACTCAGTATTACAAAAACTTTTTGAGGGATCGTATGAAAGCGGATAACGGATATAAATATCTTGGCAATTCTTACCTGAACGGAGCAACTCCGGCCAACAATTATACTCCGTCTAAACCGATTTCCATTACGTTAAGACAGGACACACTTCCGGGTAAGGGAAATTCCATCAGTGAAGATATCCCGTATTTTGAACCGACTCAGACCACTCCTGCGATCTACAGATCATTTACTGATTTTGCAGGCAGCGACAGTTCCAGATGGATCTGTACATATAAGCACTCCAAAACCGGAAAATGGTATATCTGGGATCAGTCCTGGCATGATCTTCTTACCAGGATCAAACAGCCGGCAGGAAACTATGAATATTGATCGAATGTGAATGTACCGCTATTCAATCCCATTCTAAAAAAGGAACCGACAGCGTAAAAACTGTCGGTTCCTTTTTGGCATACATAATAGAATATCTCATCGGTGCAGCGCAAACTTTTCAATGGCGCGTGCTACACCGTCTTCGTCATTGGAAGCAGTAATATAATCGGCTGCTTCTTTTACCTGGGGCTGTGCATTGGCCATGGCTACGCCAAAACCGACTTCCCGGAGAAGATGGACATCGTTGTCACCGTCTCCGCATGCCATAATGGATTCCCTTGGGATTCCCAGCATTTCGCCAAGAGCAACAAGAGCGGTTCCTTTGTTGACACCGGCGGCGTTGATCTCAATATTGTAGCTTAAGGAGCCTACAAGCTCCAGCTCCTTAAGTTCACTTAATTCCTTCCAGGCGGAGGCACGTTCCTCCATGTCTGCAAAAAGCGCCTGGACTTTATCCATGCTTCTGTTTTCTTTTGTAATGACATCCTGGATGTCCGGAACCGCGATACGGGTAGTACGGACATAATTCCACATATTAGGGTCGTGATGGTATTTTCCTACATTATCAAGCTTGGCAGCGTCTGCATATCCCTGGCCGTCAAAATAGATCTCACTTAAAGTATCATATTTTTCAAAGATACGGAGAGCTTTTTTTGCACTTTCCATGGGAAGAAGCTGCTCGATAAGAAGTTTATTATGGTCTGTATCAAGGACTCTGGCTCCGTTGGAGGTGAGAGCATAGTGAATTCCCGGAAAATTTCTCAGTTCCGCGGGAATGCCGGTATATGGACGGCCGGTAGCCATCAGAACAAGGATACCTGCATCAATAGCTTCCCTGAGAACGTGCCTGGTATTTTCTGTGAGTTCTTTTTTTGTATTCAGAAGAGTTCCATCCAGATCAAGACCGATCATTTTTATCTGCTGCATATTTAAGATTTCCTTTCCCGGTTAAGGTCACATATACAGAAAAACCGTCCCGAAAAAACATTTTCCGGGACGGTACCTATCTGTTTATCAGATATCAAGAAGATCACTGTAAACTTTCAGTGCTCCGTCTGTATCATGAGCGAGAACACGTTTTGCAAGAACCTTACCAAGCTGTACACCCTCCTGGTCAAAGCTGTTCAGGTTCCATACAAAGCCCTGGAACATGATCTTGTTCTCAAAGTGTGCAAGAAGCGCACCCAGAGACTTCGGTGTAAGTTCCTCACCAACAATGATACTGGAAGGACGTCCGCCCTTGAAGTTTTTGTTCAGGTTCTCATCTTCTTTTCCACATGCAAAAGCAACGATCTGTGCTGCAACGTTTGCACAGAGTTTCTGCTGGCTTGTGCTGTTCTCGATATCAACATCAACACCAAGTTGGCTCTTCTTAAAGCCGATGAACTGAAGCGGAACAATATTGGTTCCCTGATGCAAAAGCTGGTAGAAGGAGTGCTGTCCGTTGGTTCCTGGCTCACCAAAGATCACCGGTCCGGTCACATAATCCACCGGCTCACCAAAGCGGTTTACAGATTTACCGTTAGACTCCATATCACACTGCTGAAGATGAGCAGGGAAGCGGCTTAATGCCTGTGAGTATGGTAAAACTGCAGTAGAAGGATATCCCTGTACATTTCTCTCGTAAACGCCGATCAGGGCATCCAGCATATCCGGGTTCTCAAGAATGTTCTTATTTGTTGCAAGCTTATCCTCCTCGGCAGCTCCGTCAAGGATGTCTGCGAATACTTCCGGTCCGAATGCAAGGGAAAGGATCGCTCCGCCTACGCCGGAAACGGAAGAGTAACGTCCGCCGATATAGTCGTCCATGAAAATAGCGGTAAGGTACTCATCACTCTTTGCAAGAGGAGAGGTCTCACTGGTTACAGCAAGCATATGTCTGGACGGGTTCAGGCCCGCTTTTGTAAGGGCGTCTTTTACGAATGCCTCATTTGTCAGAGTTTCAAGTGTTGTACCGGATTTGGATACAACGATGAAAAGAGAGTGAGCAAGATCTACAGATGCAAGAACAGCAGCTGCATCATCCGGGTCAACGTTGCTGATGAATTTTGCTTCCATCTTGAAGGTGTTGTTTGCCTTTGCCCAGTTCTCAAGTGCGATATATAATGCACGCGGTCCCAGGTCACTTCCGCCGATACCGATCTGTACAACCGTGGTGAATTTCTCACCGGCTTCATTTGTGATCTCACCTGCATGTACTTTGTTTGCAAAATCTGCAGCTTTCTTCTGCTGAGCTACATAGAATTCTCGCTTGTCCACACCGTCAACAACAACAGGCTCGCCAAGCTGTGTACGTGCAAGATGATGAAGGACCATACGTTTCTCGCCTGTGTTGACCACTGCGCCGTTATATAATTCCTGGAATTTTTCGATCAGTTCTGCCTCATCAGCCAGTTTGGAAAGTGCGTCAAGAACGGTCTCGTCCACTTCCTTAGCTGCGTAATTGTAAGCCAGACCTGCTGCCATCGGTACGCTGTACTTCTTTACACGTTCTGCACCCTGCTCGCCGGACATTGCTTCTGCAATGTTCACGTGATCTTTCAGACTGTTAAGTTTGCTGTAAGAAGCAAGAGTGTCCAGATTTTTCCATGTTGCCATAATCATATTCCTCCTTTAATGACTGTGATCAGAGATATCAACATAAATCCTTCGGATATCTTTTTCACAATTGTCTACAGCCAATTATACTGAAAAAAGCTCTGGATTTCAACGGAAGGAACGATTTAATTGGTGAAAATCTTGTTAAATAAGGTGAAAAATATCAGAGATAACAGGATCGTGACGGAAATATGAAGAAGTTTCCGTCAGCAGCAGGACAGGAATGGGGAAATATGATATGATAGAAAACAGATCACCCGGAGAAAAAAGCCGGGAATATAATAAGTGATGAAGGGAATTGTTTTATGGAGGAAATGAAGAAAAAAGGAAATGTGATCGCACTGCTGCCTATCGGTGTTTTTCTGGTCCTGTATCTGGGACTGGGGATTTTGTTTGAGTATGTGATGAAGATCCCTATGGGATTTTATAATGTACCGATCGTTGTGGCTTTTCTGTCTGCGATCCTGGTGGCATGTGTTCAGAACAGAACGATCAGCTTTGACAGAAAGCTGGAGCTTATGGCAAAAGGAGTAGGAGATAAAAATATCATCACCATGCTTCTGATTTTTCTGACTGCCGGCTCTTTTGTGGGTGTTGTAGGGCGCAGCAGTGCAGAAAGTGTGGCCTACTGTATGCTTTCTCTGATACCGGCACGTTTTTCTGTTGCGGTATTGTTTGTAGTTGCCTGCTTCGTATCTGTGGCTATGGGAACTTCCGTTGGGACTATAACGCTTCTTACCCCTATTGCGGTAGCGGTTTCCAAAGCTTCCGGTTTTGATATGGCATTTTGTGTGGCATCGGTGATGGGAGGAGCCATGTTTGGTGACAACCTTTCTTTTATTTCTGATACCACGATCGCAGCCTGCAACGGTCAGGGCTGTCAGATGAAAGATAAATTCCGGGAAAACTTCTGGATCGCATTTCCGGCAGCTGTTGTTACACTGATCCTGATCCTTATCCTGTCTTTTCAGACAGAGATCCAGGGAAGAGTGGTACAGGATTATCATCTTATACAGATCTTTCCATATGTTCTGGTGCTGATCGGCGGGATCATCGGCATCAATGTATTTGTGGTACTTCTGATCGGAATTGTCTCCGGCGCATTTATCATGCTTCTTGGAGGACATATTACACCGGTGGAGCTTCTGACCAATATAGGCTCCGGTGTTTCCGGAATGTTCGAGACCTGTATGGTAGCTATCCTTGTAGCAGCCATGTGTGCGCTGATCCGGGAGCATGGAGGCTTTGAAGCACTGCTTTCCGGAATACAGAGAGTTTTTAAAGGGAAAAAAGGCGGACTTCTTGGTATGGGACTTCTGGTTGGAGCTATGGATATCGCAACAGCCAATAATACGGTGGCTATTGTTATGGCCAACCCCATTGCAAAGGAAATGGCGCTGGAATATAAGATCACTTCCAGAAAGACAGCTTCTATCCTGGATACATTTTCCTGTATTTTCCAGGGGGTGATCCCATATGGAGCCCAGATGCTGGTTGCCATTTCTGCGGCAAAGGAACTGGGATTTGAGCTTTCTGCTTTTCAGATCATGCCGAAACTGTTTTACCCCATGCTTCTGTTTGTGAGTTCTCTGATCGCGATCTTTGGTATAAAAGGCGGGGATGATAAATGAATCAGGAAGAGATGATCCGGGATGTCCGGAAAAGACTGTTTGAAATGCAGGATACAGGATATCGGGATTTTCATGCAAGGCTGGTTCCGACTGTGGAGAAAGAAAAGATCATCGGTATCCGGACACCGATACTCCGGAAATTTGCAAAAGAATTTGGAAAAACAGAAAGATCCGAAATGTTCCTGAAGGTTCTTCCTCATCAGTATTATGAGGAAAATAATCTCCATGGCCTGCTGATCGAGCAGATCAGAGATTATGATAAATGTCTGAAAGAACTGGAGCGTTTTCTTCCGCACATTGATAACTGGGCGACCTGTGATCTGCTGGCGCTCCATATGATGAAAAAACACCGTGATATATTTATCCGGGAGATTTATCGCTGGATGGAGTCGGATAAGCCGTATATCATCCGGTTCGGGATCAGTATGCTGATGCGCCATTATCTGGACGAAGGATTTAAACCGGAATATCCGGAGAAAGTGGCAACGATCCGCTCGGAAGAATATTATGTAAATATGATGCGAGCCTGGTATTTTGCTACAGCGCTGGCAAAACAGTATGAGAAGATCCTTCCATTCCTGGAAGAGCAGAGAATGGATATCTGGACTCATAACAAGACGATCCAGAAATCCATTGAAAGCTACCGGATCACACAGGAACAGAAGGATCATCTCAGGACACTGCGGATAAAGAAATAAACAGCAGGTAAGGGTTGGAATATGAAGGCAATATCGATCTATGCACTTACAAGAAATCAGAATATGGAATGTGTCCAGAAGCTGGAACGCCAGCTTTCCGGCAGAGATTTTTTTCTCAGGATCAAAGAATGGGAACTGGAAAGTATGAAAGCACTGGTGAAGCAACTGGAACTGCATATGGAGGAAGTGTATAAGCTGCGCTTTTTCTATTCGTTTCAGATCCCGAAGCTTGGAAAGGAGTTCGATCTTCTTCAGATCAAAGATGACCAGATCGTGAATATTGAACTGAAAAGCGGCATTGTGTCGGACGAGGCTATCCGGAGACAGCTGATCCAGAACCGGTATTATCTGTCTGTTTTTGGAAAACCGATCCTGTCGTATACCTATATCAGCAGTGAAAATCATCTGGTGAGACTGACCAATCATGATCACATTGTGGAGGGGGACTGGAAACAGCTATGTATTGCATTGGGGAAAGAAAGCCCGGACTATGAGGGAGATATCGAGGATCTGTTTCAGGCAGAGCTTTATCTGATCTCTCCGCTGACAGAACCGGAGCGTTTTCTCAAAAAAGAGTATTTCCTTACTTCCCAGCAGAGAGATATTGAACGGCAGATTCTGAAGAGAATACGTGGAGAAAGAGGAGGATATTTCTGGTTCAGCGGACTTCCAGGAACCGGAAAAACATTGTTGCTTTATGATATTGCGATGAAGTTGTCCGTGCGCCAGAGAGTCTGTATCATTCACTGTGGAGAGGCGGGAAAAGAATGGAAGATTCTTCATGAACGTCTGCGGCGGATAGATTTTCTGGCAGATACTCAGCTGGACGGAACGACGGATCTTGGCCGTTACAGCAGCATTCTGGTAGATGAAGCACATCTTCTGTCCCTGGAAAAATTATCGGTTCTGCTTACATGGAGTGAGCACAGGCCGGTGATCTTTTCCAGTGATTCCGAGGATGTGATCTCACCGGAAGAGATGGATCGTAGCATTGTGGAAAGCCTGGGAAATCTGCCGGAGATCCAGAAATTCCATCTGACAAACCGGATCCGTACCAATGCGGAACTTTCCTCTTTTATCCAGAACATGATGCACCTGCCGGAAAAAAGAAGCCCCAGATGGTATCCGCATATTGCAGTGGTGTATGCCAATAATGACCGCGAGGTGGAAAATTTTCTGAATGATTTTGCGGGACAGGGGTATCAGCAGCGGATGCCAGAGGGTTCTGGACAGCTTGGTATCCAGGCAGTGAGAGATGCGGAGAAGATCGTTGTATTGCTGGATGAACAGTATTATTACGACGAAAAAGGATATTTAAGATCCAGGTGCTCCGCGGAAAAATATTCCAGTGTACGAAAACTTTTTCATCTTTTGAATCAGGCGAAAGAGAGCCTGGCTCTGGTGGTGAGAGAGAATATGGCGGTATATGAAGTGATGATGGAGATTTTGCAGATGCACAGAAACAGATAAAAACAAAAGATTAAAGACAATGGAGAGGAAGACAGAGGGATGGAAGTTTTGGAGATTGTTTTGCCTGTACTGGCGATGATCATTCTTGGAATCCTGTGCAGAAAATGGAAACTTTTAGATCAGAGTGGTGTCAATAACATGAAAACACTGGTAACAAATATTATGCTTCCTGTGGCAATTTTTCATGCACTGGCAACAGCAGAGTACAGTGGAAAGATCGGAATTTTGGTTCTGATCATGTTTGTGATGCTCTTGATTTCATTTGGGGCAGGATTCTGGATGAAAAGATTTATGGACGAGCCATATAAGAAATATCTTCCGTTTCTGATCTGTATCTATGAAGGTGGAATGATGGCTTACCCGTTGTATACAAGTCTTTGTGGCAGCGAAAATCTTTCACAGATTGCAGTGCTGGATATTGCGGGACTTCTTTTTGGATTCAGTGTGTATATGGGAATGCTGGGACAGACGGAAAACGGGGAAAAGATCAATGCAAAAAGCCTGTTTTACAGTGCATTGCGAACCCCTGCTTTTATAGGAACGGTTCTTGGAATTATTGTGGGACTGACACGAATGATCACCCGGCTTCTGGACAGTCCTTTTGGCAATTGTTATCTCAGTGTGGAGAATATTCTGACAACGGCCATTACGCCGATTATTCTTATTGTAGTTGGGTACAGTATGGAACTTGCGCCGGAACTTATCAGCCCCTGCCTCAAAACCATATTGCTGAGAGTCCTTTTGCAGGCAGTGATGATTGCGGGAGTTCTCATGGCAGTAAAATATTTGGTAGGAGGTTCCAGGCTTCTGAACCTGGCGGTTATTACATATATGTCCTCGCCTGCTACATTCAGTATGCAGACTTTTCTGAGAAAGAAAGAGAGCAGTGCTTATGCATCCACAACAAATTCTCTGTATTGTGTGGTCTCAATCCTGGTTTATATCACACTGGCAGTGGCAGGATGATGGAACTGAAAGAAGGGATCAAATGACGACAACGACATTATGTTATATAGAAAACGATGATAAATTCCTGATGCTTCACAGAGTAAAAAAACAGGATGATATGAATGAGGGCAAATGGATCGGCGTTGGCGGGCATGTGGAAAGTCAGGAAACTCCGGAAGAATGCCTTGTTCGTGAGGTGAAAGAGGAAACAGGGCTGACACTTACCTCCTATAAGTTCCGTGGCCTGGTGACATTTATAAACAGTGAATGCGAATCAGAACTTATGTGTGTGTTCACGGCCGATGAATATGCAGGAGAACTGATTGAATGTGATGAGGGAGAACTTTGCTGGGTTGACAAAGCCATGGTGCCGAATCTTCCGGCATGGGAGGGGGATCAGGTATTTCTTGATCTGCTCCTTTCAGGAGAAAAACGCTTTTTTTCTGTAAAATTGCAGTATGAAGGTGACAGACTTGTAGAGAAGAAAATTCATTTGTATTAATAGTAGATTGTTTCATAGCTGGAGGGGAAAAAGAGATATTTTGAAACCTATGATGGTGACGGAGAACATATTTATATGACAGGAACCAGTGCGGGGGCGAGCCTGTGCGTATATCTGGCCGCTATGTTAAAAAGTCCTGAATTGGCAAAGGCTTTTCAGGTTGTTCCAAATGATCTGAAAATTCGGGCGCTGGGTCTGGCAAGTGGAATGTATTATACAACCAAACCGGACAGTATAGGGATTTTTCTTCCCTCCTATATTTACGGGAAACACTGGAAAAAGAGTTCGTTTTATCCATATATAAATCCGGAAAACAAAGAAATTATCCGAAACCTGCCACCGTCATTTCTGGTCACAGCTTATGGAGATACTCTTCGAAATTACAGCAGACAGTATGCAAAAGCGATAAAAAAAGCCGGTGTGATCTGTCATCTTGAAGATTATGAGGTGGACAAAAAACTTCCGCATGCTTTTAGTACAACTTTTCCTGAAATGGAGGAAAGTAAACGTGCAAATACGCAGATGGTGGAATTTCTTTTTAAATACTGATGAAATGCCAGGAAACCTTACTGGAGTCCGGATCCGGATTATTCTCCCTGCACAAGGATGCAATCGCTATATACAGTTAAGAACACAATTTTCTTGAAATCCTAACCATAGATGATTATAATAGGGAGAAGGTATGTCAATTTTGTGCTATTAATGATATTTGGCATTGCATTGTATTTTAATATACAAAATGCCATTTTTCTTTACGATAAGTTCGCGAAAATCCGCAGGATATTAACTGTTTGTGGGTAATGATAACCATTGTTGGCAAGTTGAAAAAATGTCCATTTTTGACCAAACGGGGTTTTGGGCACCATTTTATAGCAACTTTTTACACAAGAATTGGCTTACAAATATAAACATTTTTGATGTTTCACTGAATTTTATATCTTTAAATTCTTTGTGAAATATTACTAATTTTAGAAAGGGATAGAATGAGAAAATTAGCATTAAGTGATGAAATTTTGCTCAAAGTTGATAAAGCTGCCCGCTATATTGGCGGTGAAGTCAACTCTGTAATGAAAGATAAAAATGCGGTAGATATCCGTTTTGCAATGTGCTTCCCGGATGTCTACGAGATCGGCATGTCAAACCTGGGCATGATGATCCTCTATAACATGTTCAACCAGCGTGAGGATGTATGGTGTGAGCGTCTCTTTTCTCCATGGCCGGATCTGGATAAGGTGATGAGGGAGAAGAAGATTCCGTTGTTTGCACTGGAGTCCCAGGAACCGATCCGGGATTTTGATTTTCTTGGAATTACGATTGGGTACGAAATGTGCTACACCAATATTCTGCAGGTACTGGATCTCAGTGGTATCCCGTTGAAGAGCGCAGACCGTGGTGAGGATTTCCCTATTGTGATCGGTGGCGGTGCCTGTGCGTATAATCCGGAGCCGTTGGCACCTTTTTTTGATATGTTTTATATCGGAGAAGGGGAAACTGTTTATGATGCACTTTTTGATGCATACAAGGCCAATAAAAAGGCTGGCGGCAGCAGGAGAGATTTCCTTCTGGCAGCAGCTAAGATTCCTGGAATTTATGTTCCGTCTCTCTATGAAGTTACCTATAAAGAAGATGGTACGATCGCATCCTTTGCACCGACGGCGGATGGTGTTCCTGAGAAGGTCCAGAAACAGCTGATCATTGATATGGAAAAGGAATATCGTGCTGTGGAGGCACCGGTCGTTCCTCACATTAAGGCAACACAGGATCGTGTAACTCTTGAGATCCAGAGAGGATGCATTCGAGGCTGTCGTTTCTGCCAGGCAGGTATGATCTATCGTCCGACCCGTGAACGTGATGTGGAGACTTTGAAGGAATCGGCGCGTATCATGCTGAAAAATACAGGACACGAAGAGATTTCCCTTAGTTCCTTAAGCTCCAGTGACTATTCCCAGCTGAAAGAACTGGTGAACTTCCTGATCGAAGAGTTTCATGGAAAGGCTGTTAATATTTCCTTACCATCTCTCAGGATCGATGCGTTTGCACTGGATGTTATGAGTAAAGTGCAGGATGTAAAGAAAAGCAGCCTGACTTT
The DNA here is from genome assembly GCF_024460535.1 of Blautia sp. MSK.18.38. Lineage (NCBI taxonomy): Bacteria > Bacillati > Bacillota > Clostridia > Lachnospirales > Lachnospiraceae > Blautia > Blautia sp. MSK.18.38. The sequence goes on from NZ_JANFYP010000003.1 coordinate 156,711, forward strand.
TGCTCCGGAGGCCGGTTCTCAGCGACTTCGTGACGTTATCAACAAAGGTCTGACAGAGGAAGTGATCCTCCATGGTGCGGGCGAAGCATTCAAGGGTGGTTGGAATCAGGTGAAGCTTTACTTTATGCTCGGTCTTCCCACAGAAACAGAAGACGATATGAAGGGAATTGCTCATCTGGCACAGAAGATCGCAGAGACCTATTATGAGGTAGTTCCGAAAGAACAGCGTAAAGGTAAGGTACAGATCAACGTCAGCACATCTTTCTTTGTGCCGAAGCCGTTTACCCCATTTCAGTGGGCACCAATGTATACAGAGCAGGATTTTGTGGAAAAAGCCAAGGTGGTTAAAAATGAAGTCCGCGCTCAGCTGAATCAGAGAAGTATCCGTTATAACTGGCATGAACCGGATGTAACAGCTCTGGAGGGATTTCTCGCACGCGGGGACAGACGATGCGCGGATGTGATCCTGAAGGCTTATGAAAAAGGTGCCCTTTACGATGCCTGGACAGAAAATTTTGATTATGATATCTGGAAGGAAGCTATGGCTGAATGCGGAGTGGATATGACATTCTACACACTTCGTGAAAGAAGCCTGGATGAGATCCTTCCATGGGATTTCATTGATACCGGTGTCAGCCGCAGATTCCTGGAGCGTGAATGGCAGCGTGCAAAAGAGGGTGTTGTGACGGAAAACTGCCGTCAGAAATGTTCCGCATGTGGAGCTATGAAATTTAAAGGAGGTGTCTGCCTTGAAGGTAAGAATTAAATTCAGCAAAGAGGGTCCTATGAAGTTTGTGGGACATCTGGATACCATGCGTTATTTCCAGAAAGCACTTCGTCGTGCAGAGCTTCCGGTAGCGTTTTCCGGTGGATACAGCCCGCATATGATCATGTCTTTTGCGGTTCCACTTGGAGTGGGGATGGAGAGTCTCGGAGATTATTTTGACCTGGAAATGGCAGAAGATATGCCTACTGCAGAGATCGCAGCCCGTCTGGAGGAACAGATGGCAGAGGGGATGCATATCGTTAGCGTCCGCAAGGTAGAGGATGGAAAAGCGGGTAAAGCGATGGCACTGGTGGCAGCAGCAGATTATCTTGTGGAGTTCCGTCCGGGCAAAGAGCCTTCGATTGACTGGAAAAGCCGTGTGAAAGAATTTCTGGCACAGCCGGAGATCAAAGTGACCAAGCAGACCAAGCGCAGCGAAAAGGAGATCGATCTTCGTCCGAATATCTATAAAATGGAAGTAAGAGAGAATGGGTTCTTTTATATGCTGGCATCTGCAAGCTCTAATTATACGAAGCCGGAGATGGTAACAAACACCTTTTTCCACTGGATTGGAGAAGAACTTCCGGAATTTGCCTTCACAGTGAAACGTCTGGAAATGTATGCCGATAAAGGAGAGAATGCAAGCCCACGTTTTGTGACTCTGGAATCATTAGGTGAGGAAATTGAGTAAACTGATCATAACAAGAATGGAGATCCATGGTGTGCCCTGTACAGTAGCAGCCCTTTCGGAGGAGGAACGGATCGTTGAGATCCGACTGGAATCCGATCAGGAAAAATCCATTCTTGGAAATATATATACCGGACAGGTCGAAAATATCGCATCCAATATCCAGGCGGCTTTTGTGCAGATCGAGCCTGGAAAGAGATGCTACTATTCTCTTGCAGAGGCACAGAGAGCTGTTTTTTCCGCAGGAAGAAAAGGAAACGGACCATTGCGGCCTGGAGATGAGCTCCTGGTACAGGTGAGCAGGGATGCCATGAAGGGAAAACTTCCGGCACTGACATCCAATCTGAATTTTACGGGAAGATATCTTGTTCTCACTACAGGAGATAAAAAGTTTGGTCTGTCTTCCAAGCTGGCACTGGAAGATCGCCATCGCCTCAGCGGATGGCTGAAAGAGGAAGCAGAGCGTCCGGATAAGGAATTCGGTATCATTGTCCGGACCAATGCCGCAGACGCTTCCAAAGAAGAGATCCTGAAGGAACTGGAGTGGCTGAAGGGCCGCTACCATAAAGCCGTAGTTCAGGGACGGAACCGTACCTGTTTCAGTCTTGTACTGGAGACAGAACCATTTTATGTGGCTGCTGTAAGGGATGCTTATGGTCGTGACCTGGATGAGATCATTACCGATGTGCCGGAAATCAGAGAAATGATCCTGGGATATCTGGAAGAGATCAGCCCGGAGCTTAAAGAAAAGCTTCGTTTTTATCAGGACAAACTTCTTCCGCTTTATAAGCTGTATCGTGTGGAAACTGCACTGGATGCGATCCAGAAAGAAAAAGTATGGCTGAACAGCGGTGGATTTCTGGTGATCCAGCAGACGGAGGCATTTGTGTCCATTGATGTAAACAGTGGAAAATATACCGGAAAGAAGAAAATGGAAGAAACCTTCCGTAAGATCAATCTGGAAGCGGCAGCGGAGATCGGCCGGCAGTTGCGGCTGCGTAATCTTTCAGGTATTATCCTGATCGATTTTATCAACATGGAAAATCCGGATCACAGAGATGAACTCTTTCATGTTTTACAGAAGCTTCTCAGAAAGGATCCGATAAAGAGCAGGGCCATTGATATCACACCATTGCATATCCTGGAAATGACCAGAAAGAAAGTAAGACGTCCGGTGATCGAGGACATTCGTGAGCTTACAAAAAAATAATAAAAATATCAAAAAAACTATTGACATAACAGTATGTCACTGTTATGATAATCGAGTATGCCGCACAAAGAGGTTAAAGAGCTTCAGTTTCAGAACAGGAGCCACCGAATTTGGCGAGTAAATAATTAGGAGGTGCCACAGATGTACGCAATTATTGCAACAGGTGGTAAACAGTACAAGGTTGCCGAGGGTGACGTAATTAAAGTTGAAAAGCTCGGTGTAGAAGCTGGTGAAACCGTAACATTTGACAACGTGATCGCAGTCAGCAATGACGGATTAAAGGTTGGCGAGGATGTAAAAGATGCCAGTGTTACCGCTTCTGTAGTTGAAAACGGTAAGAATCGCAAGGTCATCGTTTACAAATACAAACGCAAAACTGGATATCACAAGAAAAACGGACATAGACAGCAGTACACCAAAGTTAAGATCGAAAAGATTAACGGTTAATCTGGTGTCATCATGATTACAATTAAAGTCAGAAAGAAAAACGGATCTTACGAAGAATTTATTTCGAAGGGACATGCCGGTTATGCAGAAGCCGGACAGGATATTGTCTGTGCTGCGGTATCTGCACTGATCATTACCACGGTGAATTCTCTTGAGGAATTCACAGATGATAAATTTGATGTGCAGGAAAAGGATGGATTTGTTTCCATTCATTTCAGAAATGATCTTTCTGAACGGGGGATGCTCCTTATGGATTCCTTACTTCTCGGTCTGACGGAAATTGCTGGTAGTTATAACAATCGATATTTGACAGTAAAAGTCAAGGAGGTGTAACAACAATGATGAAGATGAACCTTCAGTTATTCGCACATAAAAAGGGAGTTGGTTCTACAAAGAACGGTCGTGATTCCGAGTCTAAGAGATTAGGTGCGAAAAGAGCAGACGGACAGTTTGTAAAAGCCGGAAACATTCTTTACAGACAGCGCGGAACCAAGATTCACCCAGGTGAAAACGTAGGCTGCGGTAAAGACTATACTTTATTTGCACTTACAGACGGAGTCGTAAGATTCACAAGAAAAGGTCGCGATAAGAAACAGGTTTCTATCGTTCCTGTAGACGCAGAGTAATGAAATAGGTAAAAGGCTTCAAATCGATCCGGTTTGGAGCCTTTTTTTGGAATAGAGGTGTAATATGTTTGCAGATAGAGCAAGGATCATTATCCGCTCCGGTAAAGGCGGCGACGGACATGTAAGCTTCCGACGTGAGCTGTATGTACCCAATGGCGGGCCGGATGGCGGCGATGGTGGCCGTGGCGGTGATGTGATTTTTGAGATCGACGAGGGCCAGAATACTCTCGGAGACTACAGACACAGAAGAAAATATAAAGCTGAGGATGGCCAGGAAGGCGGTAAAAAACGCTGCCATGGTGCAGACGGTAAGGATGTGGTCCTGAAGGTTCCGGAAGGTACGGTGATCATGGATGCGGAATCCGGCAAGGTCATCGCGGATATGTCCGGTGAGAATCGCAGACAGGTCGTATTAAAAGGCGGTCGTGGTGGAAAAGGCAATCAGCACTATGCAACAGCTACCATGCAGGTACCGAAATATGCCCAGCCTGGACAGCCGGCTCAGGAACTTGAGGTTCTCCTTGAGCTTAAAGTGATCGCAGATGTCGGTCTGGTAGGATTTCCGAATGTTGGTAAATCTACTTTCCTTTCCCGTGTGACAAATGCACAGCCGAAGATCGCCAACTATCATTTTACAACATTGAGCCCTAATCTTGGAGTTGTAGATACTGATAACGGCGGCTTTGTTATCGCTGATATCCCGGGACTGATCGAGGGTGCATCAGAAGGTGTGGGACTTGGACATGAATTCCTCCGTCATATTGAGCGTACACGAGTTATCATCCACATTGTAGATGCCGCTTCCGTAGAAGGTCGTGATCCAGTGGAGGATATCCACAAGATCAATAAAGAACTGGAGGCCTACAATCCGGAAATTGCAGCAAGACCGCAGGTGATCGCAGCCAACAAGATTGATTGTATTTTTGATGATGGCGAAGAAAGCCCTATTGATCAACTGAAAGCAGAATTTGAGCCACAGGGTATTTCGGTTTATCCAATCTCAGCCGTTACCGGGCAGGGTGTCAGAGAACTCCTTTTCCATGTGAAAGAGCTTCTGGATAAGAGCCCGATGAAACCGGTAGTGTTTGAACAGGAATTCTTCCCGGAAGATGTTCTTGTAAATGAAAATCTTCCGTTTACTGTGGAGCGCAGCGAGGAAGATCCGGAAGTATTCCTTGTGGAAGGTCCTAAGATTGAAAAAATGCTTGGCTATACAAATCTGGATTCTGAGAAGGGATTTGCCTTCTTCCAGAAATTCCTGAAAGAGGGCGGTATCCTGGAGGAACTGGAAAAAGCCGGTATCCAGGAAGGCGATACGGTTCGTATGTATGGCTTTGATTTTGATTATTATAAATAAGAGGTATGACAATGACAAGTAAGCAGAGAGCATATTTAAAAGGCCTTGCCATGACAATGGATCCGATCCTTCAGCTTGGCAAGGGTGGTCTTACTCCTGAAAATACCGCTGCTGTTGAGGAAGCTCTTGCAGCAAGAGAGCTGATCAAGATCAGCGTTCTTCAGAACTGTCTGGAGGATCCACGTGAAATGGCACAGGTTCTTGCAGAGAGAACAAGATCTCAGGTAGTACAGGTGATCGGTAAAAAGATCGTTCTCTACAGAGAAGGTAAAAAGGACAAGAAAAAAATCATTCTTCCGTAATCTCGGGAGGTTATAAATGAGCAAAGCAACAAAAAAAATAGGAATCATGGGTGGTACTTTTGATCCCATTCATATGGGGCATTTGATCCTGGGAGAAAAAGCCTATGAACAGCTTGAGCTTGATAAAGTTTTGTTCATGCCCTGCGGAAATCCACCTCATAAACGGAACCGTAAGGGCAGAGCGACTGATGAACAGCGTGCGGAAATGGTCCGTCTTGCCATAGAGGATAATCCTCACTTTGAGCTGTCTCTGATCGAGATGCATGAGGAAGGCTATACGTATACTTACCGGACTCTGGAACAGCTGAATAAAGCGAATCCGGACACAGAGTATTATTTTATCATCGGTGCAGATTCGCTTTTTAATTTTGATACCTGGATGGAACCGGAACGCATTTGTCAGGAAGCAGTACTGGTAGTGGCAACCAGAGATCATACTCCATTGAAGGAACTTGATCAGCAGATGCAACTTCTGTCACAGAAGTATAACGGGAATTTTATTCGACTGGATACCATGAATATTGATGTTTCCAGTGAGCTGCTCCGTTCCTGGCATGAAAGCGGGCAGAGTCTCCGCTATTATGTTCCCAAGCCTGTGATTTCCTATATTGAGAAAAACGATATCTATAAAGGAAATGATTCAGATGGGAAAATATGATTTTATCAAGATAAAAAAGAAACTTTCCAAATATCTGGATGAGGCCAGATTTGAGCATACAATGGGGGTTATGTACACTTGTGCTGCGCTTGCCATGGTTTATGATTATGATCTGGAGGATGCACAGGCTGCAGGACTTCTTCATGACAGTGCAAAGTGTATTCCTAATAAAAAGAAACTGAAGCTGTGCAGCCAGCATGATATTCCGGTATCAGATTTTGAAAAGGATCATCCGTTTCTTCTTCATGCCAAACTGGGGGCTTATGTGGCCAGCAGTAAATATGATATTAAAGACGAAGAGATCCTGACAGCGATCACTTATCATACAACAGGAAGACCGGGAATGAGCCTTCTTGAGAAGATCGTATATATTTCAGACTATATTGAACCAATGCGTGACAAAGCTCCGAATCTTGCGAAGGTGCGAAAGATTGCTTTTGAAGATCTGGATGAGTGTATGTATGAGATTTTAAAGGATACACTGGAATATCTGGAGGAAAATCCCAAGGAAATCGACAGTACGACCAGGGATGCTTATGTTTATTATAAAGAACTCCATGACAGAAAAATGCAGGATGCAGCCAACAGACAGGAGGATTAAAATTCTATGAGTATCGAAAAAGAGATGGTCCGGATCGCCTGCAAGGCACTGGATGATAAAAAAGCAAAGGATATCAAGATCATTGATATCCATGAGGTTTCCGTGATCGCAGATTATTTTGTGATCGCAAGTGCTTCCAACCAGAATCAGGTACAGGCAATGGTTGACAATGCAGATGAAATGCTTGGCCGTGCCGGATATGAAGCAAAACAGATCGAGGGAACCAGAAACTCCAGCTGGGTCCTCATGGATTACGGTGACATGATCATCCATATCTTTGATGAGGAAAACAGACTTTTCTACGATCTTGAGAGGATCTGGAGAGACGGCAAGATTCTTGATGCGGAAGAATTTCTTGGTGAGAATTATACAGAAGTAACTAGCATTTTTCTATAATTTGTAAAAACAATTATTCTGTAGCAAACCAACCAACAAAACGAAGCGTATTACTGGCAAAACCGGTGATACGCTTTTTTAATGGAGGCAAAATGAAAAAATTTAAAGCTAAAATCTACCTAAAAAACAAAAAAGAATTAAATGAATACCTAAAAAATCTCGTAAAAATAAAGAAAAACCCTACTTTAGAAGATGTGAAATTTTCATTCAAGTGGGGAACAATCCCTTGTGACCAATAACTACCATTTGGAAATATCAGGGAAAAAGAAGATGTGGAGGAAATATAATTATAAATAACGAAATACCTAAAACAATTCCGGTCGCAGACTATGCCGGATATATTATGAAAAATTTTAAACCGGATGTCATAAAATTCAAAAAGCCTGAATCGGAATGGACAGAAGAAGAACATACAGAATATACAAAGTGGGTTCTTAAACTGTCTATGGCACATAGATTCAAGCAACAAATACAGGAGAATAAGCCCTTAACAAATAGGGACAAAAGGATTATAGAGCGTTTTAGAAGTGGCGCAGATTTCTTTGGCGAAAAAATATGTGGCAAAGAAACATCAAGACTATTCGAACAACCATATACTTTTGATCTATTTGATGAGTGGCAGGAAAAGCACTTTAAAGAACACCCGGAAGACAAAGATAAAACAATCGAAGAGTTATTTGACATACGGCTTTCTGAACAGAAGCTATATCATTACAAAGAAGTAAACGGCAAATATTATGGTGCAGAAATCCCAAAAGAAATACATTACACAGAATATTTCCGATATCTATATTTCAATGTAAAGTATGAATTTAGTGAGAAAACATATTACAGATCTATCCCATATACAGACAAGGATAAGCAAGAAAGTATATGGGATAGGGAACGCTGCTTCGTTGCACAAGAAATCAGTGAATGGAGAGTGGACGAACTAGAAGATTGGCAGCGAGATCTTATTGAAAAAATAAGAGTCGGTGTTGAGCTGAAAGACGATGATATTGTTAAAGCAATGGGTTATTAAAATCTAAATGATGGTTCTTATAAAACATCTTTAGGCGAATTATGACTTCTCGTTCTTTACGAAGTTTAGCAAGAGATTCTTCATCAGATGAAACATGAGCCTCTTTAATCGAGGAATCCAACGATTTATGATAACAACAACAAGCAGAATATACAACCAGGTGATTATTTAATAGCCATTGTTCATCTATTAAATTTGAGTCTAAATAGTCAACACATTTTGATGTGGCTTTTTTGCATTCTGGTTGTTCGTAACAGCTTTGATTTAGCTCAAAAAGATAATTTGTCAAAGCATTACGTATGATAGAGTGAAAATCTTTGTTATCCATATTCTCAAAGCTCCTTTCTAAATACTCACCTATGGCAGTAGGCTGTATATATAGTATAGGGGCTGAACGAGAATAAGACAACAATAATAGTGCTTTCACACTTCATAGCAACAAAATCTAAATAAAATTCTGATTTTATTTAGACTACTAATCGTCTGAAGCAAGCAAATATTGCTTAAAACAGAGGATAACGATTTTTACGAAAAACAGAAAAATCATGTTTGCGAAAGGATAAGAATGAGTAAAATTTGTTATATTGGTTTACTGTAAAAATATTATGTGAACTAAATAAGAAGAAATCAAAAAGCAGAAGTTTTCTGCTGAAAAAAAGAGAGATATCTTTGTGGGGCTGTACAGCTACCTTAAAGATATCTCTCTTTTTAGATCACATTACATTGGGTGGGATCTGTTGTTTATATTTTCATGAAAAGAAACGAAATACACCAAATACTTTGCCGAGGATCTGCAGATTACCGGTGATGATGATCGGTTCCATATTGTCGTTCTCCGGCTGAAGTCGATAATAACCATTTTCTTTGTAGAAAGTCTTAACTGTTGCAGAATCATCGATCAGAGCAACTACCATGTCGCCGTTTTCTGCTGTTGCCTGCTGCTTTACAAGAACCTGATCTCCATCAAAAATACCTGCATTGATCATACTGTCGCCTTTGACAGTCAGCATGAAACTTTGTTCATTGGGCATATATTCAGCCGGGATCGGAAAGTAAGCATCGATATTTTCCACTGCCAGGATCGGCTGTCCGGCAGCAACAGTGCCTACAAGAGGAACATTGACAACCTCGCGGCGGACCAGATTGAAATTATCATCAATGATCTCGATCGCACGGGGCTTGGTGGCATCTCTGCGGATATATCCGTTTTTTTCCAGAGCTTCCAGATGGGAGTGAACGGAAGATGTGGATTTCAGGTTTACTGCTTCACAGATTTCACGGACGGAGGGCGGAAAACCTCTGTTAAGGATCTCATTTTTCATATAATCCAGTATTTCCTGCTGCTTTTTACTGATTCTGCCATATGTCATGTGTACTTACCTCCCTGGGTTGATTTTATCTGCTGTCGACCATAATATGACAGCATCACGAAATTATATTTTGAATAGTATAACATACTTTTGAAAAAATGGCAAACGGATATTCGGAAAGTATGTTCGCACGTTTTAAAGCTTGTATTCATTTAAATAAAATGTTACAATAAAACGAACTTTAAGAGATGAACGATGTAAAGGAGGCATTCATTTGCCGGATAATAAAGTACATTCCGGAAAAACTCCGGGATTCTTAGCAAAGCTTCGTAAAATTTTTGGTCTGAACATTGGAACTGTAATGTTCGGAGCAATTTTTATCTATATGATCTTTAGTGTGATTCTTTATCTTACAGCTTCTCATATGGAATCTTATCAGGTTCCCTCCGGTCCGTTATCCATGAATGAGACATACACAGGGCTGACGATCATGACAGAGAACGTAGTGCAGGCAGATGCGGGCGGTTACGTTACATATTACGCAAGGGAAGGTACCAAGATCAATGCCAACGGTGCTGTCTACAGCCTGAACAGTTCAAGATCTGCAGACAATGTAACCTCTCTGAGCAGAGAGGAACTGGCGGATATACGCAGTAATATGCAAAGCTTTTCCAAAGGATTTGATCCCAGCAAATTCAACAGTGCCTATAGTTTTAAATATCAGCTCAATGGAAGCATCCTTCAGTATGCTTCAGACAGTTCGGGAGCTTCTTCTGCAAGCACGACGTCTGAAGATGGAGAGGAAGCCACAGTTACAACAATAGTTTCCAGTGATCCGAATATCCGCCGTGCGCAGACAGACGGGATCATCCTGTATTCTACAGATGGCTACGAAACCAAAACCGTTGATAATGTCACAGCTGCTGATTTTGATCAGAATTCCTATCAGGAAACGGATCTGAAAACAGATGGACAGATAAAGGCCGGAGATGATATTTATACGATCATTACAGATGAACGCTGGAGTCTTTTGATTCCTTTAAGTGAGAAGCAGGCTGCTAATCTGAAGGAGCGTACATCGATCCGTGTCAAGTTCCTGAAAGATGATCTGACGCAGACAGGAGACTTTTCGATCATGGAGATCGATGGGGCTAAATACGGTAAGATTGATTTTAATAAGGGACTGATTCGATATGCGTCAGACCGGTTTCTGGAAATAGAACTTGTCACGAACAATGTGACAGGTTTAAAGATCCCGTTATCTTCTATCGTAACGAAGGAGTTTTATGCAATACCTTCCAAATATCTTACGACGGATGATGAAACACAGCAATCCGGATTTATGCTTTCCGGAAGAAATAAAAAAGGCGACAGTACGATAACCTTTGTCAGTGCCGGTATCTATGGCCGTGATGAGATCACAGACAAAGAAACACAGGAAACAAGCTATATTTATTACGTAGACAAGAATAAATTTAAAGAAGGCGATGCTCTTGTTGAGCCGGATAGTGGAGAGAAGTTTATCATCGGAGATACAGAAGTTCTGGAGGGAGTTTTCTGTGTCAATCAGGGATATGCGGTATTCCGCCGGATCGAGATCCTGGATGAAAATGAGGAATATGCGGTTGTATCAAAGGAAACCTATAATGGGCTTGTCCGATATGACCGTATTGTGAAAAATGCAGATAAAGTAAGTGAACAGGATATACTTTACTAATTAAAGGAGGATTTATATCATGGTAGCGGAAAATTTGGCACAGGTGCGGAAAAATATTAATGAATCCTGCAATAAAATTAACAGAGATCCGAATGAAGTCACACTGATCGCAGTAAGCAAAACCAAACCGGTGGAGATGCTGAAGGAGGCTTATGATGCCGGAGCACGTGTCTTTGGAGAGAACAAAGTGCAGGAGATCGTGGATAAATATGATCAGATGCCTTCAGATGTCAAATGGCATATGATCGGACATCTTCAGCGTAATAAAGTAAAATATATTGTGGATAAAGTTGCAATGATCCATTCTGTAGATTCGCTTCGCCTGGCCGAGACGATTGAAAAAGAAGCAGCGAAAAAAGCGGTTATTGTTCCGATCCTTATAGAAGTAAATGTAGCGCAGGAAGAAAGTAAATTTGGTCTGAAACCGGAAGAAGTTTTACCGCTTATAGAACAGATCGCAGATTTTTCACACATTCGGATAAAGGGGCTCATGACAATTGCTCCCTATGTTGATAATGCAGAGGAAAATCGCGAAATTTTCCGTGAACTTAAGAAATTAAGTGTTGACATTGCTGCTAAAAACATTAATAATGTTACTATGAGTGTTCTGAGTATGGGAATGACCGGAGATTACATGGTTGCCGTGCAGGAGGGCGCTACGATGGTGCGTGTAGGCACTGGTATTTTTGGTGCAAGAAATTACGCATTATAAGACTAATAAGATTGGAGATTTAAAATGGGCGTTTTAGACAAGTTTTTAGATGCCATCAAACTGAACGACGATTATGACGATGACGAATTGTTAGATGATAGCCTTCTTGAGGATGAGGACGATTATGAGGACGATTTCCTCGATGAAGATGATGATATGGAAGAGAAACCAAAGAAGAAATTTTTTGAGAAATTTTCCAAGAAAAAAAATGACGAGGAAGAGGATTTTCTGGATGATGAGCCGGAAGATGAAACGGTTAAGGCACCTGTTGCCAAGTCATCTGCAAAGACAGCTGCAGCCAAGGCCCCGGCAAGGCAGGAACGTATTTCCAGACCGGCACCTTCTTCCAAAATCACCCCAATGCGTACAAGCAAGCGTTCTTCCCAGGCTGCAAATATGGAAGTTTGTGTGATCAAGCCTACAACCATGGAGGAAGCAAGAGAAATTGCGGATACACTGGTCGATAATTCTACCGTGATCCTGAATCTTGAAGGAATCGATGTGGAGCTTGCACAGAGGATCATCGATTTTACTTCCGGTGCATGTTATTCACTTGGAGGAAGCCTTCAGCAGGTATCCAGCTATATTTTTGTACTTGGACCATATAATGTAGATATTACAGGTGATCTTCAGAATATCCTTGGCGGTTCTGTGCCGTCTGTTAGAGTGGGTTATTAACCTCATGGATAAAGAAGAACTTTTTGTTAAGAGAATCCGTGAACTGGCAAATCTGGCCTATCAGAGAGATATTACCACATTTACGGATTTTCTTAATTTAAATGAACGGAATATTTTAAACAGTCAGAATTTTCATAAGCTGGGTGTTACAGCGGAAGGTTTTGGCGGATATGAGAATGCAGAGCGTCAGATGGTAGCCTTTCACCCTGATGCTCTTGCTTTTACATGGGATTATCCCATTGATTGTATCCGGCTTGAGCCAAAAGCAGTGAAATTTTCAGAAGATCTGACACATCGGGATTATTTGGGAGCGATCCTGAATCTTGGGGTTGACAGGAGTGTTGTTGGGGATATTCTTATAGAAGATCATACTGCGAGTTTTTTTTGTCTGCGTCAGATGACAGATTTTTTTCTGGAGAATCTGTGTCGTGTAAGACATACCACAGTTGTGGCGTCGAAGATAGAAGATCCGGGTGATCTTCCGAGGCCGGAACTGAAACCAGTTAGTGGAACCTGTGCGTCCGTACGCCTGGATTCTCTGATCGCACTGGCTTTTGGGACTTCCAGAAGCAGTATTGTGCATTGTATTGAAGAAGGGCTTGTTTTTGTAAATGGAAAACTGATCACATCCAATGGTTATGAGCCCAAAGAGGGAGACATCATATCCGTTCGGAAAAAGGGACGTTTTATTTATGATGGGGTATCCCGTCAGACAAAAAAAGGACGTCTTGGAGTACGGATTCTGCTTTATATCTGAACAGCTAGGAGGAAAACGCAATGACAGCATCAAAATTACTTGTAAAACGAGAAGGTGATTTTCATTATCCCATCTGTTTTGAAGAAGATTTTTCTAATCTGGCACAGGTTATGAAGGAAGAAGGACTTGTTGACAGAAAAATCTGCATTGTAACAGATTCTAATGTGGGACCACTGTATGAAGAATCTGTAAAACAGGTTTTAAGTGAGGTAAGTTCCGATATTTCTGTGTTCACCTTTGAGGCAGGAGAAAAAAACAAAAACCTTAATACCGTTTCGGCATTGTATCAGGCCCTGATCCAAAATGGTCTTGACCGAAAAAGTCTGCTTGTTGCATTAGGCGGTGGTGTGGTAGGCGACCTTACCGGATTTGGCGCGGCAACTTATCTCAGGGGGATTGACTTCATTCAGGTACCGACAACACTGCTTGCACAGGTAGACAGCAGCGTTGGCGGAAAAACCGGCGTAGATTTTCAGCAGTACAAAAACATGGTAGGAGCTTTTCACCAGCCACGTCTTGTATATATGAATCTAAGCACTCTTTCTTCGCTTCCGGCAGAACAGTTTGCCTGCGGAATGGGTGAGATTTTAAAAACAGGATTGATCTGTGATGGAGATTTTTTCCGCTATGTATGCTGTGAGCAGAAAGGGATCAAAAAGCTGGATATGGAACGGATTGCCAGAATGGTACGCAGATGCTGTGAGATCAAAGCAGGCGTTGTGGAGCGTGATCCTAAGGAACAGGGAGAGCGTGCGCTTCTTAACCTGGGACATACTGTGGGGCATGCAGTAGAAAAACTTAAGAATTTCACCCTGCTCCACGGACAGTGTGTGGGAGTCGGACTGGTAGCTGCGGCATATCTTTCCATGAAACGAGGACTTCTGACCAAAGAAGAATATCAGGAAATCTGCCAGGGATGTTCGGATTACGATCTTCCGGTGCATGTAGATGGTCTTATCCCGGAAGAAGTTCTTTCCGCAACAAAGAAAGACAAAAAAATGGAACAGGGACATATCAGGTTTATCCTGATGGATGGTATCGGAAAAAGCTTGATCGACAAAACAGTTACCGATGAAGAAATGCTTTCCTGTATTCAGGAGATAACTCTATGATCAGTCGTGTTAACCATCATCAGAAAATGTCTTTTAGTAAGTGTATGTCGGGGGACATTTTTTTGCTGATCTTACTCGTGGCTGCGGATCAGGGAGCAAAATGGCTGTCATATCTGTATCTGAAAGGACAACCATCGGTTTTGCTGATTCCTGGCGTACTTGAACTTCATTATCTCTATCCGGAAAACAGGGGAATTGCGTTTGGAATGTTTCAGGGAAGTGTACTCTTTTTTGCCATTGTGAGTGTACTGTTTCTGGGAGTGATCCTCTATGCATGGATCCGTATTCCGAAAGAGCGGTTTTATCTGCCGTTGCTCACCATTGCTACAGTACTTGCAGCTGGTGCACTGGGAAATTTTATCGATCGTTTTTTCAGAGGGTATGTGATCGATTTTATCTATTTCTCCCTGATCGATTTTCCGGTATTTAATCTTGCGGATGTTTATGTGGTTGTAAGTGGAATTTTTCTGATCCTGTTTGTATGCACGAAATACAGAGATGATGATTTTGCGTTTCTGAATATCAAACAGTGATCCGGGCAGAGATATAATGCATTTATCTGTTCTTGTAGGAGATATAAATGGAAATATATGATTATACAGTAGAAAAAGAAGAATCAGGTATACGAATCGACCGCTATCTTGCTGAGAAAGACAGCGGTCTTTCCAGGTCTTTCCTTCAGAAACTTCTGAAAGAAGGACAGATTACCGTGGGAGAGAAGGCTGCCAAATCTAATTATAAGGTCCGTGAAAATGACAGGATCCATCTGGAGATCCCGGATTCCAGTGAGCCGGATATCGTTCCGGAGGATATTCCGTTGGATATTCTTTACGAGGATGAAGATGTACTGATCGTTAATAAGCCCAAAGGGATGGTTGTACATCCTGCAGCCGGGCATTATCAGGGAACACTGGTCAATGCAGTTATGGCACATTGTGGTGACAGCCTTTCCGGTATTAACGGAGTGATGCGGCCTGGAATTGTCCACAGAATTGATAAGGATACCACCGGGGCACTGTTGGTATGCAAAAATGATATTGCTCACCGGGATCTGGCAGAACAGCTGAAATGTCACAGTATCCGCAGACGCTACCGGGCAGTTGTGCAGGGAAATCTGAAAGAGGATGAGGGAACCATAGAGGGACCTATTGGACGGCATCCGACAGATCGTAAAAAAATGGCCATCAATCATAAAAATGGTAAAGATGCAATAACACATTACAAAGTGCTGGAACGTTTTGGCGAGGCCACGTATGTGGAATGTCGTCTTGAAACAGGTCGTACCCACCAGATCCGTGTGCACATGGCCAGTATCGGACATCCGCTTCTTGGGGACACGGTGTATGGTTCATCCAGAAATCCCTATCATCTGGAGGGACAGGCACTTCATGCAATGATCCTTGGATTTGTTCATCCACGTACCGGGGAATATATGGAATTTACAGCCCCACTTCCGGAATATTTTGTTAAATTGCTGACAAAATTGCGAAAATAGCTGGAAAACTTGTGGAATATAGTGTATAATAACTATATTAAAGAGGAAGCGGAGTTAATATTTGCAAATTCGCTGAATCTGAGCAGAAAGGATGTGGCTGTTATGAGTAACAATACAACAAGTTCTATTATTACTATCGGTCGTAAATATGGCAGCGCCGGAAGACAGATCGGCCAGGAAGTTGCTAAATATTTTGGAATCAAATGCTATGATAAAGAGCTGCTGGAGCACGCAGCCAATGACAGTGGGATCTGCAAGGAGCTGTTTGAGCATCATGATGAGAAGCCAACAAACAGTTTTCTTTATTCTCTTGTAATGGATACTTATTCATTTGGGTATTCCTCAGCCGGATTTACAGACATGCCTATGAACCATAAGATTTTTCTTGCACAGTTTGAGGCAATCAAGAAGCTGGCTTCAGAAGGTCCCTGTGTAATGGTCGGCAGATGTGCGGATTATGCACTTGCAGATAATCCGGATTGTTTCAGTGTATTTGTTCATGCAAACCTTGACTGGCGTATCAACCGTATTGCTCAGAAATACAATAAAAATGCTAAAGAGGCCAAGGACATGATCAACAAAACAGACAAAAGCCGTTCCAGCTACTATAATTATTATACCAACAAGAAATGGGGATCTGCGGACAGCTATAATCTTTGTCTGGATAGCAGCAAGCTTGGCATTGATGGAACTGCGAAGGCAATTATCGAAGCCATTCACATTTATGACAGCCTGAAAAAATAAACATCAGATTTTTAGGCACCCTGCCATTTTATGGCGGGGTGTTTTCTGTATCAGCGCGATACCCTGAAGTCGGAATTTATCTTTGCAGGTTATTGGAAAATAATGTTTATGTTTTTTTTAGACACAAACCAGAGATGCTATGTTATAATCACCTGGTGGAGGAAATTACTATGAAAATTCGTTGGAACCATCGTTATGTGCAGTTAGGTGTGACTGCATTTCTGGTTATTGCTGCCAGTATTTTATTTTATTACGGGATTTTCCATATGAAATCTCTGATCACCGGAATTAAAACATTTTTCGGTATTATGGCGCCGATCATTTACGGAGCTGCCATAGCATATCTGCTAACCCCCATTGTTAATTTTCTGGAGCGGAAGATCATTTTTCCGATTTTTGAAAAAAGGAATAAAGCACTTCAGAAAAAGGGGAGGAAAGTAGTACGCTGGATCTGTGTGATCCTTTCTGTATTTCTTATGTTTCTGGTCATTTATGCCCTTGTCATGATGATCCTTCCTCAATTGATTCGAAGCATCATGAATATTATCTACAGTTTTCCTCATTACGTAAGTGTAGTGGAAAACTGGTTAAATTCCGTCGTGGAAAAGGGATGGAAACTGAATCCGGATATGATCAGCCAGATCAATCAGTATTCCAGCAGATTACAGGAGTATCTGACAAATACGATCCTTCCCCAGATGCAGTTTATGATGAAAAATATATCCGCAAGCTTTCTGGATCTTCTTGTTTTTCTGAAGAATTTCCTTATTGGAGCGATCGTATCTCTTTATATACTGGCGGATAAAGAGGGATTTGTTGCCAAGGCAAAAATGGCTGTTTATGCAGTTCTTCCAACCAAATGGGCAACCTTTCTTGTTCATTCCATGCGTTTTACGCATAAAACCTTTGGTGGATTTATCAGCGGAAAGATCCTGGATTCCGCAATTATCGGTGTATTGTGTTATGTTGGAACATCGATCATCGGAACCCCATATGCGATTCTGGTCAGTGTGATCGTCGGTGTTACAAATGTTATTCCGTTTTTCGGGCCATATCTGGGAGCAGTTCCGTGTTTTCTTCTTATTTTGCTGGTAGATCCCATTCAGAGCTTGTATTTCCTGATCTTTATTTTGATCCTTCAGCAGTTTGACGGAAATATCCTTGGACCAAAGATCCTGGGTGAGTCGACCGGACTGTCCAGCTTTATGGTTATTGTTGCAATCATGGTCGGTGGTGGTTTATTTGGAGTTCCGGGAATGATCGTTGGAGTTCCGGTATTTGCTGTGCTGAATGCTGCTGTATGGAAGCTGATCGGACGTAGTCTTGATGAAAAAGATATGTCTGCAGATGCTGAGTTTTATAGAGATATTGATTGTGTAGACCCCGTTTCCGGAAAGGTCCTGCCAATGCCGGTGAAAAAATCTGTATCAAAAGCACAGGAAGTTACAGTAAAAGCGGAAAAAAACAGAATCTGGTCCGGGGCTTGGGATGAAATTAAACGAATGTTTACATTTTTAGTTAAATTTATTCAGGCGAAATATATAGGCTTTCGATTGAAGCAGAAAAACAGACGGAGACGGAGGAAGAACAGGTTATGAAATTTGTAATTCAGCGTGTAAATCATGCAGAAGTCAAAGTGGACGGAGAAATTGTCGGAAAAATCGGAAAAGGGTTTCTTGTTCTGATCGGCGTTGGCCGTGAGGACACCAAAGAGGATGCAGACTGGTATCTGAAAAAGCTTCTGGGACTTCGTATTTTTGAGGATGAAAATGGAAAGACCAATTTGTCCTTGGCGGATGTAAACGGGGAATTGCTTTTGGTTTCACAGTTTACCTTATATGCAAACTGCCGTAAGGGAAACCGTCCAAGCTTTATAGAAGCCGGTGCACCGGATGAAGCAAATAAATTATATGAATATATTATTTCAGAAGCCAGTAAACAGGTTCCGGTTGTGGAACACGGAATTTTTGGTGCAGATATGAAAGTATCTTTGGAAAATGACGGGCCGTTTACCGTTATTTTTGATGAAAATCTACGGAAGTAGCCGTTTGCACTACCCATCTATTTGAAAAACTCGGGTTTGTCGTATAGATATAGATGAGTGTAAAACCACTTCTTTTAACAGGTGTTTCAGGTATTTCCTGCAAATTATGTAAAATTTATATATTAAGGAGTTTTTATGGATAACAAAATTACTTACCACGAACAAAATGACATTGACAATACTTTAAAACTCCGTGAGGTTTTAAAAACGCTTCCGCCATTTTGCAGGGATTATTTCCGGGCTATCGATGCAACGACTACAACCAAGACCAGAATTTCCTATGCATATGACATTCGTATATTTTTCCAGTTTTTACTGGAGCAAAATCCAATGTTCAAAGACAAAACCATGTCGGATTTTACAGTTGATGTTCTGGATCAGGTCAAAGCTGTTGATCTTGAGGAATATGAAGAATTTCTCAAAGTTTATAAATCCGCGGACTCTTCCAAAACGGAAACAAATGGTGAACGTGGCGTCAAACGTAAAATTTCTGCTTTAAGAAGTTTTTATGCTTATTATTATAAACATGAAATGATTACCACCAATCCGTCTGTTCTGATCGATGTGCCCAAGATCCATGATAAGAATATTATTCGTCTGGATACAGATGAGGTTGCCATGCTGCTGGATTATATTGAGCATTGCGGAGATACGCTGACCGGGCAGAAACGGATGTACCATGAAAAAACGAAGGACAGAGATCTTGCTATTGTTACTCTCCTTCTTGGTACCGGGATTCGAGTATCGGAATGTGTCGGACTGGATGTTGAGGATGTAGACTTCAAAAACAATGGAATCAAAGTTACCCGAAAAGGCGGAAATGAAATGGTTGTATACTTTGGTCCTGAAGTAGAAAAAGCGTTGAAGAAATATCTGGAAGTCAGGGAGAATATTACGCCTCTGGCAGGCCATGAGCACGCTCTCTTCTATTCTACCCAACGCCGCCGGATCGGTGTTCAGGCTATCGAGAATCTGGTTAAAAAATATGCCAGGGAGATCACAACTACAAAAAAGATCACCCCGCATAAGCTTCGCAGCACCTATGGTACTGCCCTGTACCAGGAAACCGGTGATATTTACCTTGTAGCGGATGTTTTGGGTCATAAGGATGTCAATACTACTAAGAAGCATTATGCGGCTCTGGATGATGCTAGACGGCGTCAGGCGGCCAAGGCGGTACGTCTTCGCGAGGACTGATGAATAATGGGACTGCGGAGCAACTGATTCGTTTGACATGCATTGCATATAAATATAGAGACAGTTAGTTCACATAATATAAATTATGTAAATCAACTGCCTCTATATATTTAATCAGATCAAGAAAATCTCAAATTCCCTGTAGGGTTCAAAAAACCTTAAGCAGTGATTATGGACATCTGTATTATATCCATGACCCAAAATCAAAATCCGTACTTAACTTATTTATCAAAATCTGTCTCGAATACACCCTCCGGAGTACGCATGGTAAGAACACCCAGATTAAATTCACTGTCCATAATTGAGATATGATATTCAAAGATCACATCATCATCAAATTTGGAAAGCAGCACATAGCTTCCATTCTCTTTCCCATCGATCTGATCGCAGATGTCGTCGTAAACGTCCTCTCCGGAAATCTTTCGCGGGTATCCGCTTGCTTTGATCTTCTCTTCGATCGCTTTATATAATTCTTCCATACTTTATCCCATATCCTTTCTGATATTAATTTGCTGATAAACCAGATATGTTTTTATCATACCAGATTTATCGGCAAAAATCAGCAAATATTTGGTTGTTTCTGATAAAGTTTCAGATAGAGATACCGATTATAGGATTTGCTGCATATGAAGGATTTTATTTCTTTTCGTAAAGGAATTCTTCCGGCAAAGTTACTTTGAAATCTTTTGCAAGAGCACGGAAGTCATTCGGTGTGATGGTCTGCAGTTTCTGCGGAGCCATGGATAAGATCTTAACCAGGATCTCTGCGGATTTTTCAACGGTATGAAGAAGTCCGAAGGTCAGGTCAAAATCCTCGCCTGAGCAGAACATACCATGATGCGCCCAGATAACCACATCATATTTTTTCATCAGTTCAGCGGTTTTGATCGCGATTTCTCTTCCACCTGGAACCATCCATCCGATAACTCCCACACCATCCGGAAATACTACCGGACACTCTGTTGCAGATTCCCAGAGTTCACGGGTGAATACTTTGTCATCCAGAGGAAGAACAAAGGTAAGTGCAATGGTATTGGTGGTATGTGCATGGTAAATAACACGATGTTTACCGTTGGTAAGCTTTTTCTTTACTTCATGGTTCATCAGATGAGTTGGGAGCTCGCTGGTCGGTCTTCCTCCCTCTACAAGACCCCAGCGGATACGGTAATTTGTTCCTGTCTCGTCAAGCTCAATGATCGCAAGACATACTTCCGGGTCAACGATGATATTACGGAAGTATTTTCCGCTTCCTGTTACCAGGAAAAACTCTCTGGCAAGTCCCGGAACCTCAACACCGATAGGGGTCCATTCTCCTGGCGCGTTCAGTCGTGGACGGATCATCTCTACTTCTTCTGCTTTCAGACGATAACTTAAGTTTCCACCGTTTCTCTCGTGCCATCCCTGCTGATATCCATCGTCTGCCATTTTGATAAAGCCCTGTACGAATTTAGATTCAAGAATTTTCATAATATATTTCCTCCGTGTTTAAATGTGGTTTATTGTTGGGTTTGCGATTGCTTCAATATGCTTTCTTGTTGTTTGTGACTTTATTATATGCCCGATTATGTGGATTTGTAAAGGGCTTTTTTGAAAAAATATCAATAAATCCACATGTAAAATACAAAAAATCTTGTAAACATTCAATAAACCACATAAAAATAAACATAAAGCAACAAAAAGCACGAGTGGTCAATAGTAATGACATGTACATTGAATGTGGTTTGATGTTGCTTTGCGATGTGGGATTTATAGTATGGTAGATAAACTTGGAACGCCGAAGAATTGTAAGAAAAGAAAAAACAGGAACATTTCCGTATTCTGTACCTTAGATACTCACACGAAAATATTCCTGCTGGTTTAAAAAAGATTTTTATTTAATTTTTTCGGAAGCATACTGAGATAAGAAGTCTGTACAGTGTCCGACATGTGATATCCCAATATGGCAAGCAGATCTTCCATTTTGGATAAAATTTCTTTCCGCTCACTTTCCTGCTCTGCGATCACCTCAAGCTCCAGAAAGTCTCCAAGCCCCTCTACCTGATCCAGACAGGCGGTAAATCTGCCACATTTCATATACTTTCGCATTTTCATGACAGACGCTACCGGAGAAAAATCCAGATGGATGAGAATATTTTTAAGCACTTCTGCATCGGATACTTCTGTTTCCAGTTCCATTCGGGACATGGAGATTTTATCCAGTTTGGGCCCCTTAAAATTAATCTGAGTCTTAGAAATACCGGATCTGCAGTCTGTGCTTGTTCGGATACGCAGTGCTTCATCACGTTTTTTTACATCATGATAGACACTGTTAAAATAGGTATCTTCTTCCTGGATCTGTGCTGTCTCCTGAAATCCCTGATCTGTCAGAAATTTCAGGGTTTCCTTAAGATTCTTTAATGGAAGCTTGATCTCAATTTCAAACTGGGCCATGTGATTACTTCAGAATTTCTGCTTTTTTGTTCAGAAGTGCTTCGCAGGCTGCACATGCTGGGCAGTCACAGTATTTTGCACCGGAAGCTTTGATCTCCTCAGCATGAGCCAGGATCTTTTTTGCGTCATCTGCGCCAAATACCTGTGCGCCCATGTCAGAACCTGCAAAAGAGATCAGTCCGTCGATGGGCATGATATCTGCTTCCAGCTCTTTTACGTAAGCAGTTGCTGCATCTGCTTCTTTCTCAGTTCCTGCCGCATCCAGATAATTCTGTGCCGCTTCTTTTACTTCTTTGCATGCAGATGGTGCCTGAAGAAGATCCTGTGTTAATTCTTTAATTGTTTTTGCCATGATAATTTCTCCCTTCTGATCATAGCACTCCCAGAAATTACTGCATCAAGTTCAGCTGTGCAGAACATGAATGGTTGGAAGTGCTATAATAACAGATAAAATCTGCCTGTTATGTATTGATAACAATATCATACCACAACCCTGGATTATTTGCAGAAAATATTGAGACGTTTTTTATAAAGGCATACAGGAACATCCGATTCCCAGTCCGTCCGGGCCAATATGGCAGGAAAGTCCAAGGGAAAGATCATCACACATCACATCCATTCCCGGAAAGCTTTCCCGGATCTGTGAGATCCAGTCTGCGGTAACTTCCGCAGTGCTGCTGGAGGCAGCCATAAGATATACTTTTCCGGCATCATATTCTTTTTTGAAAGTTGTTTCCAATTCTCTGTGCATAGCATCGATCATGGCTTTTCTTGATTTTTTCATGCCTCTGCATTTCTGGAAAACATCCAGTTTACCGGTTCCAAATTTCATAACCGGTTTGATATTGAGAAGATTTGCGGCCAGTGCTGTGGTGGTATTGATACGGCCTCCCTTTTTCAGATATTCCAGTGTGCTTAATCCGACATAGATCACGGTTTTTTCACGGGAAGCTTCCAGAATATCCTTGATCTGCGGTGCTGTATATCCATCTTCCACCAGGTCTATCGCATCCAGAATGGAACGGTGAAGGGGTGTGGAAACACGCCCGTTATCTACCACATACACTTTGTTTTCGTATTTGGGTTCCTGAGACAAGGCGGCAGCAGTCATGCAGGAACCGCTTAAACTACTGCTCAACGGAATGTAGAGGATCTGATCATAAGATAAAAGCATTTCGTCCCACATTTCCATAACTTCCTGTGGGGAAGGCTGTGAAGTTGAAACATCTGCTCCTTCACGCAGCTTCTCATAAAATCCTGTTCTGGAAAAATCCAGGTCTTCATGAAACAGTTCTCCATTCAGATAAAAAGGCATGGGAAGGACATGAATATCCAGTTCCTCTGCTTCTTGTTTTAAAATGCCACTGTGGCTGTCAGCCATGATTCCAATTTTTTTCATTTTCCATTTATCTCCTGCGTAATTTATGAATGTGTTTCGCAACGCGGTTCTTTTTTATAAAGAGCTACACTTTCACGGAAGCGTTTTTTGTTCAGCTCCCGCATCTGGGAAACCTCGTTTTTCTTTACGAAACCATGACTTTCCATAAAGGTTCTTTGATCCAGCTGGTCCATATATATGGAATAATCCGTATCCTTCTCTATTGAAATCTGTTTGAGAAGCCCGGTACCGATTCCGTTTCTACGGTAATCTTTGCTTACATAAAGAAAGAGGATATTTCCGGGAGTCGGTTTCTCCGGGGAAACAGTCAATTGTTTTTTCATATCCTGAAGTTTGTTAAAATGCTCCAGATTCTTCCGGCCTTCCTTAGTAAACTTCAGGCGCAGGAAATGATAGCCTTTTTTCAAACGGAAAACCGGGGCAAAATGGCCATGAGATTCTTTACCGGTAATGAGCACCCCAACTACCTGATCACGGTAGGTTGCCACGGTAACGCTATCTCTGTATATCATATAGGTGTAAAAGAAAAGTCTGGTCAGATGTTTTTCGGTATGTGTTTCCTCAAACTCCCAGCGGTCTTTATAATTTCTTCGGATAAATTCCCGGATTATTGAAAAATCTTCCTTTTCTGCTTTCCGGTAGGCAGGTGCTTTTTTTAATAACATAGTCCATATCTCCTGTATTTTTTCATAAATAACTATCCTATACTTTAAAAGATGATCTGCAACTTAACATCAACTGTTTCTCAACAATTGTTGAAGTTTATGAAAAAGTTTATATAAAATAAAAAACAACGGAAGAACCTCATGAAAAATAAGGTGTCCGCTGTTTTTTGGTTTTATGGATATGTGTAAAATATTTGTTTTACAGTATAACAGTAAAACGACAGCCGCTTCCGGGAATATTTTCCACGGAAACGGTTCCCTTACACAGGTTCAGGATCTGTTTTACAAGGGCAAGTCCAAGACCGTTTCCCTCCTGTTTATGGGAACTGTCGCCCTGGTAAAATTTGTCAAAGATATGTTTCATGGAGTATTCACTGATCTGGGGGCCTTCGTTTTCTATGGAAAAACGAATCTTTTCTCCTTCCGGCATCATCCGGATATAGATCGTACCACCACAGGGACTGAATTTGATAGCATTGGAAAGCAGATTGTCCCATACATGACAGATGAGATTTTCGTTTCCAAGATACTCCACATCCATCATGTCCACATCAAATTCAATTTCTTTTTCTGACCATTTCGGTTCCATCATAACAATGGATTGTCGGATCTGCTCATCCAGACGGTACCAGTTCTGACGGGTCTGGATCGACTGGTGTTCGATCTTGGACAGCAACAGGATATTTCCTGCCAGGTGGGAAAGCCTTCTGGTGTTAAAAAGGATTTTGCTGATGTACTGCTCCTGCTCTTCTGATATAGGCATGTCATCATCCTGCAGCAGAGTTGCATAACCCTCAATAGCACTGATGGGAGTTTTGAATTCGTGGGAAACATTGGAAACAAAGTCTGTCTGCAGAATCTCCGTTGCTTCCAGTTCCTGGACCATCAGGTTGAAATTAGAATAAATATCCCGGATTTCCTTCATTTGCTTTTCCGTTTCCAGTCGGACGGAAAAATCGCCTTCAGCAACCTGTTGCATGGCTTTTTTCAGCTTTAGTACAGGACCGAAATACCGGATACTGAGAAAGTTGTTAAGGACACCCCCTGCGGTCACGCTGGCCAGGATGATCCATACGATGTTCGGAACAGCTGAAATATGCAGTACATCCATAACAAGCCAGGATATCAGAGATACACAGACAAGCTCCAACATGATCATAAAGATAAAACGTAAACGAATGCTTAAATTTATGAAGAGTTTCTTTTTCATGCCTTTACCACCTTATATCCAACTCCACGGATCGTCACGATCTTAAAATCCGGATTATCGCGAAAGCGTTCCCGAAGCCTTCCAATGTGGACATCTACTGTGTGGGCATCGCTTGCGGAATCATATCCCCAGATATCATCCATAAGCTGTTGCCGGGTAAAGATTTTTCCCGGAAAAGAAACCATCTTATATAAGAGCATGAATTCTTTCTGAGGAAGTACCATACTTTCCGAGGAGGTGGAGACCGTCAGGGAATCGCACTCCAAAATGGTATCTCCGATTCGCTGTTTCCGCTCATTGATCATCTGTGCTCTGCGGAGAAGTGCACCTACCCGCAAAACCAGTTCATTGATATTGACCGGTTTCACCATATAATCATCGGTACCGGACAGAAATCCCATACGCATATCATCAAAAGCATCTTTGGCAGTGACCATAAGTACAGGAATGGAATCTCCGGCATCTCTGAGTGAGCGGACCAGTTCATAGCCATCCATGTTGGGCATCATTATGTCCGAAATGATCAGATCGTAATAATCTTTTTCCAGGACATCCAGCGCTTCCTGCCCGTCAGAGACCCCTTTTACTGTATAACCGTTTTTTAAGAGGACATGCCGGAAAAGCTGGCGGAGTTCCAGGTCATCTTCCGCAATGAGAATTTTAAACATTTTTACATCCCTATTCCTTGATCTTTTCAATGTCCATGTTTTCAGGCAGGATACAGCTTAAAACAATGGATATGATAAATACAACAGCAACTACATTTTACGCAAAAACGGACTGTATGATCGACGGGAAAATATCCCAGATCCCGCTCTCACTTGCTGTGGTGAATCCGATTCCGACAGCAAGAGAAAGAGATAGGCGGCAGCAGTCCGATGTGAAACAAACTACTATTATAAGAAAAATTACGGAATAATCATAACATAGATTCGTTGTGGAAACCAGACGGATTTTGATGAATAAATGTAATAATAGATGAATTAGGTCATATTATGAATATTTATACACGAAAAAAAGAAATACCCTCTTGCATTTTCGAAACTTTTACTGTAGAATTATTAACCAGGTAAACACAAATGTATGCCATACCCGAACACTGATTACAAAGATGTAACCAATCTTAACTGTATCAGTGTTTTTTAATATACAATGGGGAAACGAGGAAAAAGATTATGGAAAAAAAGCATGAAATGATGAGTCTGGAGGACTCCGAACAGCTGAAAGGCAGAATGAAATTCTTTGAAAAGGAACTGGTAGAGAATCATCACATCGATCCCAACCTTTATGTGGAATACGATGTAAAAAGAGGACTTCGTGATTCCGCAGGTAAAGGTGTTCTCACAGGTCTTACTGAGATTTCCGATGTTACCGGCTATAAGCTGGTCAATGGCAGACGTATTCCTGCAGACGGTGCATTGTATTACCGGGGAATCGATGTGCAGGATATCGTAAACGGACTGAAGGACAGACGTTTTGGTTTTGAGGAGACGATCTATCTTCTGATTTTCGGTAAGCTTCCCAGCAAGGAAGAGCTTTCCAGATTTCTTGAGCTTCTTTCTGACATGGAGGATCTGGGAGGACGTTTTGTCCGTGACGTTGTCATGAAGGGAACCAATGCCAATATTATGAATGCTATGGAGCGCTGCGTACTTGCTCTCTATACATATGATGATAACCCGGAAGATATTTCTGTGGAGAATGTACTCCGCCAGTCTCTGGAACTGATCGCTAAGCTTCCTGAAATCGCGGTTTACTCCTATCACGCATACCGTCATTTCCGTAAAGACGAGACACTTTTTATCCGCAATCCGCAGAAGGGGCTTTCACTTGCCGAGAATATCCTTCTGATGCTTCGTCCGGATGGCAATTATACAGAGCTTGAGGCCAAGGTCCTTGATATCGCACTTGTACTTCATGCAGAGCACGGCGGTGGTAATAACTCTACTTTTACCACACATGTAGTAACATCTTCCGGAACAGACAGCTACTCTTCTACCTCTGCATCCATCGGTTCACTGAAGGGACCGCGTCATGGTGGTGCCAACCTGAAGGTCCAGAACATGTTTACAGATCTGAAGGCCAATGTAAAGGACTGGGAAAGTGATGAGGAGATCACGGCATATCTGCAGAAAATACTGAATAAAGAAGCATTTGATCATGCAGGTCTGATCTATGGTATGGGACATGCAGTTTATACACTCTCCGATCCGCGAGAAGTGATCCTGAAACGTTTTGCACAGGCTCTTGCAGAGGAAAAAGGAATGATAGATGAATTTAAACTCTATGATAAGGTTGAGGGTATTGCCGGAAAACTGGTCATGGAACACAGAAAGCTGTTCAAAAATGTTTGCGCAAATGTTGACTTCTACAGTGGCTTCGTTTACTCAATGCTTGGTATTCCGGAAGAACTTTTTACTCCGATCTTTGCCATCGCACGTATGCCTGGCTGGAGTGCACATCGTCTGGAAGAGCTGATCAGTGCCAATAAGATCATCCGTCCTGCTTATAAGTATGTGGGGCATCATGCAGATTTTGTACCTTTTGATGAGAGATAATAAACAGAATGATAAAAGCAGTGGGGATTTCTGACCTATTTAAGTTGGAAATCTCTGCTGTTTTTTTGTTCTCCTAAATTACAGAAAAACAGAATCATAACTATACATAATATATATTATGTAAAATAAATATCTGTTTTCACAAAAAAACAAGGCTCACCGCATAAGATATGATCGGATTGCCTTGTTTTTTATGGAATCTTACTTTATTATTCCTTTCCTATCGGAAGCTCTTCAGCCAGTTTACAAGAGAATCATGCCAGATGTTGTCGTATACGGTCTTTTTCATCTGGTCATCTACGGGTCCGTTTCCTGCCATTTTTGCAAGGATAGCAGCCTGAAGTTCGCCTACTGTCATTTCTTCTGGTGTTTTGTGCGGATTTGGCGCAGTGACCGTTTCCGTTTCCTGTGTATTGGAGGATTCTGCTTCAGGAGTTGACGGAATATCCGCTGCGTTTGCTGTATTGTCAGAAGCTTTATCTGTATTTTCAGCGTTTGAAGCTTCTTTTTCCGGGGCAGCTTCTGTTACAGTGCTGTTTTCAGCCGCCTGCTCCTCTTCTGCCTCAGATGCAGCGTTTTCGTTCTCTTTTGCTACGGCAGTTTCCAGAACATTAGTCTGAACCGGCTTATATTCCGGCATATCTCCTGCAGGAAGCCAGATCTCACCGCTGTTTGCTGCAACACGGACACGGATCCGTCCGCCCTGTGCGGAAACCTTCTGACCTGTGAGGGCACCTACGTATTCCGGAGCACTTCCTGTTGGAAGGTTCATCTCTGAATCACTGTCATCATTATTCACAGTAACGATCACTCGTATGCCTTCCAGATCTCTTGCAAAGGCAAACTGACGGTTTGTAAGAGCCAGTTCTGCGTAGGAACCATAGCTTAATGCAGGAGTTCCCTGGCGGACCTTTCCGAGGGCTGCGATCAGTGCAGTACATGGGTTCTTTGTTGCAGCATCCGCATAATCGTTAAGATCAAGTGCCGGACGTAAGCTGGCATCGGAAAATTTTTCTTTTTTTCCGTCAATACCAAATTCTGAGCCGTAATAAATGCTTGGAACGCCAGGTAAAGTATAAAGAAGTACATGTACAGGAGCAAAATGTGCTTTGTTCTGCAATTTGGTATGAATTCGCTCTACGTCATGGTTGTCCACGAAATTGTAGAGGTCCAGATCTCCCATATTCTGAAGATATTTTACTGTATGAGCAATTTCAAAATAGTTGTGGTCATTATGTCCGCTGTAAAGTGCCTTGTGAAGGGCATAGTTGGTTACACTGTGAAGAGTCTGTCCGTTTACCCAGCGGCTGTAATCTCCGTGAATGACCTCTCCCATAAGCCAGAAGTCTTTCTTAACCTCATCTGCGGTATGACGTAGAATACGCATGAAATCAAAATCCAGAACATCAGCGGCATCCAGGCGGATTCCATCAATATCAAATTCGGAAACCCAGAAACGGATCACATCACAGATATAGTTCTGTACTTCCGGATTGCGCTGGTTCAGCTTTACAAGAAGATTGTATCCACCCCAGTTTTCATAGGAAAAACCGTCATTATATTCGGTATTTCCGCCGAAATTTACATTGCAGTACCAGTTAACGTAAGGGGAATGCTCACGGTTTTTCTGGATATCCTTAAAAGCGAAGAAATCACGGCCTGTATGGTTAAATACACCATCAAAGATCACGCGGATGCCTTTTTCATGGCAGGCTTTTACAAAATTGGTGAGATCTTTATTGGTTCCAAGACGGGAATCCAGTTTTTTGTAATCGGTTGTCTCATAGCCATGTCCGACACTTTCAAAAAGCGGCCCTATATATAAGGCAGTACATCCGATCTCTTTGATGTGGTCAATCCACGGCAGCAGTGTGTTCAGTCGATGTACAGGAGTTCCGTAATCATTTTCTTTTGGAGCGCCTGTAAGTCCAAGTGGATAAATATGGTAGAAGATTGCTTCGTTGTACCAGCTCATAATATTACACCTCTGTTCTAAAAATTTGCAATTTCCTGATAATTAGAGAAATTACACAAATATCTTCTCTATAATACCAGATTCCTATAATATAATCCAGAATAAATCAGCCAGTTTTTCAGCGAAAAATCCGGCATATTGCTAATTGCCGGATCTTACCTGATGGACATATGTTTATTCGTCAAATTCTGCAGTAACTATAAAGCCGCGTGGCGTATGCTCAATGCTTTTGATGATCCCCTCTTTGGATCTGATGCGGTCTGCGTTTCTGTAGCAGCCAGACATGGCTACTGCAGGCTCAATGATATAGCTGTAGTTTGTGGCAGAGAGAAATTCGGAGATCTTTACTTTATCTCCCACCTGTATCAGCCCCTGTCTTTCCATTTTAAATTTTTCTTCTCGCATAAACATGCCTTCTTTCTGTATAAATACGCAATGTGAATATATCTGTAAATACAATTAATTACATGTTTAAGATCTTTAAGAACCGGATGGGATCCGTACCAGAAGCTTCTGTCCGTCTTTTTCTACTGCTGTAAGAACGGGAATATGTTTTTTTCGCAGAGCATGAACGATGGGATACAGGGAAAACATGGCATTATCTGCAAAAACTGCTTCCGGTTTGTAGCGGAGGATTTCTTTAATCCTGTCTTTTATAAAGCTTTTCCATTCTGTCTTTTCCATGGAGAGTTCTCCGTAGATTCCGTTCAGAGTCAGCTCCGGTAATTGGGGAACCGGCAGATGTACGATCCTGGCAGAAGAAAGATCCGGAAGCTTTTGAAGCAGCATGTCTGTTTCTTTATTTCCGCCAAGGCTTACGATCACAGCTTCTTCATGGAAGGCGGCAAGACTGCTCCTGCAGGCAAGAACAGAATCCTCAAGGGTTCCGCAGGTCATGAGAAATCCTCCTTTATGACAAAAGGCTGCACTTTTAAGACCGGTTACCAAAGATAACTCTTCGCCTTCCAGGCCAAGCCAGGAAGAAGGAAAACTGCATTTGTAATTCATGGAATATTCTTTTTTCTGTGGCTGGATACAGTAACCGCCCCGGTTGGACGGAAAGATCACAAAAGCAATGTTAGTTTCCGAAAGGCGTTTTTGGCAGGGAATAAATTCCGGAAGTATAAGGATATTGGTATTTTCTGCCGGGGTATCGCCCGAAGCCAGGGAAGCAGCATGTTCTGTAAGAACTTCTTCCACCCGTCTGTCTGCACGTTCATTTCCAAGGTAACGCTCGAATTTATTTTCCAGGATCATACCTGCCACACTGACTGCCTGGAAAAAGGCTTCGTCATTGCTGCTTTTGGAATCCCATCCCGGATTAAAATTGCCGATCAGTGTGGCAAGTTCATTTTTTTCACCGGTATTATCATTGATATCCAGAGGCTGGACAAAGGATTCATCGAATTTTAGTGCCAGCTCCTCACCTAGGATTTCCGGTCCAAGCTTTTCCCAGAGAAGGCCGAAGGCCGCATATGGGACGCCATTATCGCGGATACGGCTGTCTTTCTGATGATGATCATACTGTCCTCTGCCAATATCAAAAACAAGACCTTCATAGTTTTCAGGAACCTGGTTTCCACGTGTGATGGTAATCTCGGGATTCAGATATAAAAGCAGAGCGGCAGAAAAAACATCGTCTGCGTGAAATTTTCCGCTGTGGGTGAATGCGGATGCATTTTTTTGTTTGATTTTTTCCAGTAAATGATTCATATGAAACGCTCCTGTGTGTTTATTCTGCTCTTCAGTATACCACAGAAATGAAGAATAAACAAAGTTTCCTACAGTTAAAAAGGGATCCGTCCTGAGGACAGATCCCTTTAAAAATTTACGTTCTTTTATGCTTTATGTACAAAATAGGACGTTCATATTCAATTTTATTATAATGCGCAGATAATTTTATCCTGATATGCTTCCGGAACTTCTTCTTTATCCAGAGACATACTGATAATAAAGGAAACTTTGAAGGTTTTACCGATGGCACTTAACTGATCCAGTGTTTCGGTTGCATCCTTTCCTTCAAGCTTGGCTGTTGTAAGGAAGCTGTCCAGATATACCTGCTCCAGATCATGATCCTGAGAGAGGATACCACAGATAAATCCTACAAATTCGTCCGCATTTTTAACCGGAAATCCGGAAACATCGATAAGGCGGACCTTGTTGTTCAGCTCATACATGTGCTTGGTGCTCTTGTCTAAGTAAACAATACTACCGTTGGCGTCCTTAACAGCTCCGTTTACTTTGTCTAACAGTACTTTTGTTTTTCCTTTGCCTTTCTTTCCTACGATCAGTTCAACCATCCTGTTTTCCTCCTTAGACACATATAATAATTTTGAATAAAATTGCTATTGATATGCTTCAAATTATAGTGCATTGTGAATAAAATTGCAAGGGCTTTTTGAAAAAAACTGGTAATTTTAATCAAGCTTTACTACTCTCTTTCATTTTCCATTTGTGCTTTTGCTTTCCTTCCAATCCGGGCAGTGCTGTTCATGATACTGGCCCGGGTAACTTTGTCGTTTCCGTACTTCAGACGGATGGAATCCAGTGCTGCATCCAGTTTCTGCTGGCGTTCCTTCTTGTGAGTATCCTCAAAAAAGGACAGCTGTTCAAAGGAATCATCCGTAAGACCGGTCAGTGATACTCCCAGGAGCCGGAGTGGCTGTCTCATCCAGGACTCCTGAAAGAGGTTTTGGGCATTTCTGTAAATCTCTTCTGTGATATCGGTGGCATTTGGCAGTTTAGTCTGATGAGATTTGTTTCGAAAATCCAGGGTACGGAAGGTTACAGAAATGCAGGTGCATTTTTTCTTTTTGCGGCGCATGCGGGCGGCCAGAATATCGCATTGTTCCAGCAGGATCGGAAGTGCCTGCTCCAGTGAGACCAGATCATCGTTAAATGTAGTTTCCAGACTGAATCCTTTTGCTTCATCAGGTTTTGCTTTCACAGGGGAGTCATCAAGGCCACGGGCATACTGATATAACTGCTGTCCTGCTTTTTCACCGAGAAGTGCCTGTATCTTTGCTTTTTTTTCATGAGCCAGATCTCCGATGGTTCTGATCCCTGCATCCTGCAGTTTTTTTTCAGAGGATTTGCCAAGAAAAAGAAGCTCTCTCACTGGAAGAGGCCACATTTTTACAGGGATTTCTTCCGGAAATAAAGTATGCACCTTATCTGGCTTTTCGAAATCAGAGGCCATTTTTGCAAGAAGTTTATTGGTGGAGATGCCGATATTTACGGTAAAGCCGAGTTCTGTACGGATCTTATCCTTCAGCTCATGGGCAGTTGCCACCGGATCCGGGTAAATATAGGAGGTTCCGGTCATATCCAGAAAAACCTCATCAATGGAAAAGGATTCCATTACCGGTGCATAGGACCCACAGATTTTTTTGAAGGCTCTGGAACATTTATCGTATAATTCAAAGTCAGATGGAACGGCCACAAGATTCGGACATTTGCGAAAAGCCATAGCCATAGGTTCTCCTGTCTGGATTCCGTATTTTTTTGCAGGAATGGACTTGGCGACAACGATGCCGGTACGTTTACTGGGGTCTCCGCCAATACAAGAAGGGATGTCTCTCAGATCCGGAAGTCCCATCTTTACTCTTTTTGCTGCTTCCCAGGAAAGAAAAGCACTGTTTACATCAACATGAAAAATCAATCGTTCCATATAGGGTTCTTCTTTCAATTGTATAAAGTGTGTCTGTTATATCTATTTACAGATTTTTGCAGACAGCTGATCAAAAAGGTTTCGATATTCCTCTTCTACCTGTGAAAAAGGGTATTGCCGGTATTGGATCGGAACATGGACAACCGGTTTTGGAGTGTCCGGTGTTTCATTCAGAAGATATTTCAGGTCATACCAGAGCAGGTCATTGTCGATCTCCTTCAGCTTCTGCTCTTCTATGGCAGAAAGTCCGGATCCCAGATATTTCTGATAGATAATGTTTAAAAGAGCTTCCTCCTGTTTCCGATACTCAGGAAGACTTTTCTTAAATGGTCTTGGAACATCGGACATATAACATTCGCTGGCATCGTGAAGAAGGGACGCCAGTATAAGACGGCCGGAATAGCCACGTGCTTCGGCTTCTTTGGCACAGAGGATGCAGTGCTGCCCTACAGAGAAAAAAGTCCTTACATGACCATTTCCGCGGCATAGAAGAGAAAGTGCGTGTGCAATGTCCTCAATGCAGATCAGCTCTTCGTCCGGATGTGTCGGATCAAAATGTTTTCCAGTGTATGTGGTAATGCAGTCGCCCATAAAATGTTACGCCTTTCTTTAAGTTATGAATAAATATGATTATTTATTATAAACACCCAGAGAAAGTGTGTCTATATGATCGCGAAATAAATTTCGGGAACTGTTACAGAAAAACAAAAGAAATACATGGCTGTTTTACAAATATGAGTGATTCTGTGCTATAATACAAAAAAACGACAGGGAGATCATCAGCGATGAAACATATGGAAGAAATGAAGATTGCCGGATTAGCCATGGCATTATGTATCGTGATGCTGGGAATCTATATTGTCGTCCCAAAGGATGGAACGGTTTCTCATCTTACTGCTATTCCGGATAATAATGCGGCGGAGCCTGTTACAGATTCTACATCAGAGGGAACTGCTGATGCGGATTTTCCAATCTATACAGAGGACAGCTACAGCAGTGAGCCCGAGAGTTCTGACGATACTGGGGACGGAGATTCCTACACGGAAGAGCCGACTTATGATCCAGGTGATAATTCTTACGACGGCAATACGGATAGTGAAGCCAATGGAGCAGATACTTCAGATACATCTTCAGATGGAACCGATGAAGACGCAGGCAATTATGAAAATCCGGACAGTGGCTCCGGTGAAGTGGTCGATGACAATGATTACAGTGGTACTTCGGATACGGATCTTGATAGCAGTGAGACCGAAGATACCGGCAGTGATGGCACTGATGATATAGTAGAAATTAACTGAATGTAAAAAAAAGAATAAAAAAGCAGATCTGCGAAATAAAATTTCAAACAGATCTGCTTTTTTGTTTTTTGTATGGAATCCTGTCAGTTGATGTTCTGGAGCAAGGATGTCATTTCCTGATAAAGAACATCCTTTGAGGACGCACCCATGACGATGGAAATAAATGGCTTCCCATAAGCATTCTGGCTTAAAAGTGCCAGACAGTTACCGGCTTTATCGGTTGTTCCTGTTTTTCCTCCAAGGATAGTGACATCCTTAGGAGTTGCTGCCTCTCCGGTAAGATAATGATCTGTAGCGGGTAAGGTAGCACTTGCATCGGAGCCATCGGAATGCTTATAGCTAACTGTATAAGATGCCATTTGTGTGATGTCTGTAAACTCCGGATAATTCAAGGCTTCTTTCAGCATCAGATAAATGTCATAAGGCGTTGTATAATGATTTTCGTCCTGAAGACCATGGGGATTGGTAAAGTGAGTTCCTGTACAGCCAAGTTCTGCAGCAAAGCTGTTCATCATCTCTACAAATTTATCTGTTGATCCACCTATATGTTCCGCAATGGCAGATGCTGCATCATTGGCAGAATAAACAAGAAGACAATGAAGAAGCTGATCCATGGTAACCTGATCTCCCGCCTGGAAACCAGCTACCTGAGAACCGGATTCCAGGGTAACATTCTCCTGTGAGATCGTTACTGTATCGTCCATGTTTCCATATTTCAGTGCAAGCATAGCTGTCATGATCTTTGTGATGCTGGCAGGATAAACCTTGTTGTAGGCACCTTTTGCATAGAGTACCTTTTTATCACTGAGATTCAGAAGCACACCGGACTGGCTGTCATCCAGACTGACAGAATCCAGAGCAACATCTTTTGTAACAACACAGAGATCATGGGCGAAACCTGCCGCGCGCTGCTCTTCTTTGGAAGTCAGAGTATTATCAAACTCGGAGAATGCATTGAAAGAATTTGCAGGAGTAGAAAAATCTCCGCCCTTCAGCATGTAAACACCAAAACCGCCAGCTGTGCATAGTACGATCAGCAGAAGAAGGAGAAAAATGGTGTTGCGGATCCTTTTACGACGCATCCGTTTCATCCGGGTATTTTGAGCTTTACGTCTGGCAGAAACAGTTCTGTCAGACGGCATGGAAGTTGTTTTTGTCCCCTTGGAAGCTGTATGTGCAGCCCGGGAAGCCTGACCTCTGGAAGGATTGCCAGAACGTATATGATTTTTTACAGGTTCTTTACGTGTCATAAGTATTCCTCTTTCCGAAAGTAGGTATCCGATTTCTGACCTTTTTTCTGTAATTCTTTATTATATGCACTGCTCTGCAGTCCTACATTGAGAACAAGTCCCATACCCATAAACAGACTGATCAGAGAAGTAAGACCATAGCTTACAAAAGGAAGCGGAGTACCTGTGTTTGGTGCAAGGCCGGTAGCAACACAGATGTTGATGAAGCTCTGTATGGAAACAATGCTTCCAACACCGCAGCATATGATCTTACCGGCAAGATCCTTGGCCCGCAGGCTCATACGGATACATTCAAAGGTGATCAGAAACAGCAGCAGTACGATCAGAGTACAGCCGATAAATCCGTACTGCTCTCCAGCCACCGCAAAAATAAAGTCGGTCTGATTCTCAGAAACAAAGTTTCCATCATTTACGGATGTAACACTGGTGTCATTACTGAAAGCACGTCCCACAAGCTCTCCGGAGGCGATGGCTGTTTTTGAGTTGTTCTGCTGTTCAATATCATCTGCGTATTCTTCGTTCTCCGGATACAGGAATGACATGATACGGTTTCTCTGGTAATCCTGTATCAGTTTCTGATCCGGCTGCACGATAATGGACAGAAAGATGATGGCCAGAGGAATCGCGATCAAGGCTACACCTCCGATGATCTTATAACTAAGTCCTGCGATGTAGATCAGAATACAGAACAGGACTGTTACGGTGATGGTGTTTTTCATATCCGGCTGTACATAGATCAGCATCAGTGGGATGACCAGAAGGACAGCTGATTGTATCAGAGTCTTTAAGGTATTCAGATCTTCCTCATGATCCATAAAAAATTTGGCAAAAAACAGGATAATGATGATCTTTGAAAGCTCGGTAGGCTGGAAACGGATAAAACCTAAATCCACCCATCTGGCAGCACCATTGGCGCTGGATCCGAAGAACCGGACAGCCAGAAGCATAACGATATTAAATCCATACATGATCCATTGAAAATTCAGCAGCCAGGAATAATCCATCAGTGAAAGGATCAGCATAAAGACTACACCGATGATCACACCCAGAAGCTGACGTGTGCGAAGGTAGTCGGCAGCTGTTCCTACAAGCTGAATTCCAATAAAGCTGATCGCCAGGAGAAAGATCACCAGTCGAAAATTGTAAAACCGCAGCTTATACTGTTTAATCATAAATTATGCATCTCTTTTCTTAAGTACGGGTATGACTGCATGCAGAACAGGTGGTTCCTGTGTGATCTGTATGGTCACCCCTGGTTCATCAATTACAACGTATTTTTTTACGGCATGTATCAGATCGTTCCGTAAAAGCTTCATCATCTGTGGAGAACAGTCTATGCGTTCCGATACAAGAAGAAGCTTCATCCTGTCGCGTGCATAGCCTGCAGAGTGGTTTTTCCCGGAGAAAAATCCCATAATCATTCCTCCTGTGATGAAAAATGTCAGACAGCAAAGCGTCTGTTATTTTCGAAAAATGCTGCCAAGACGGTGGAATACACCATTTTTTCGACGCACAGTAACATAAGGGACCTCTTCGCCCATAAGCCTCCGGCAGATATTGCGATACTCTTCTTCTGCCTGGGAATTTTTTCCGGATAAAGGTTCTCCCTGATTTGTGGAGATCACGATCTGTTCATCATCCAGGATCGCACCGATCAGATCTACAGCCAGGATTTCCAACACATCTTCTACGGACATCATATCACCTCTGGCGATCATTTCCGGTCGAAGCCGGTTGATGATCAGCCGGATATCACGGAGCCCTCCGGACTCCAGCAACCCGATGATACGGTCTGCATCCCGGATCGCGGAAACTTCCGGTGTGGTCACGACCAGTGCACGGTCCGCTCCGGCTACTGCATTTTTGAATCCCTGTTCAATTCCTGCCGGACAATCCAGAAGGACATAATCGAATTCTTCCCGGAGATCATCGGTAAGCTTGATCATCTGTTCCGGAGATACGGCAGTTTTGTCCTTGGTCTGGGCAGACGGAAGAAGATACAGTTCTGAATGCCGACGATCCCGGATCAGTGCCTGTTTCAGGCGGCAGCTCCCATTGATCACATCAACCAGATTATAAACAATACGGTTCTCCAGTCCCATGACAACATCCAGATTTCGGAGTCCGATATCGGTATCTACAACTGCAACCTTTTTTCCCATGGCAGCCAGTCCGGTCCCGATATTTGCCACGGTGGTGGTTTTTCCAACACCGCCTTTTCCAGATGTAATGACAATGACTTCACTCATGTTTTCTGATTCCTCCTATAAAATGTTCCACACTTCTGGTATCCTCATAAAGTTTGTTTAGTCATTCGATACATTACTGGTATCGCTTGCTGCATAGCCAGTGAGAATGGTGCTTTCATCTGCAAGTCCGAAAATGTATTTAAAGATATCATTAGCTGCAAGGCAGGCATTACCGGATGCATATCCGTTTGCGATTCGTACAGATATTGCGTACTTGGGATCAGAAACAGGCGCATATCCGATAAAAAGTGCATTGTTCGGATGATAATAGTCAATCTCGGCAGTACCGGTTTTTCCGGCTACTTCAACTCCAAGTCCGTTAAACTGATCATGAGTCTGCACTACACGATACATACCGTCATGGATGGCATCCCAGATATTGCTGGAAAGATCCAACTGTCCAGCTGTTTTGGAAGGATATTCCTTTATAAGTTTTCCTTTGGAATCCGTCACACGGTCCAGAAGGGAAAGCTTGTAGATCGTACCGGAAGTGGCGATCGTTGACGCATAGCGTGCAAGCTGGCTGGTCGTAAACGTATTGGTACCCTGTCCAATATAGGAAGGAACCGCGTTTTTGTCAGAAACCTGCGGAGAAGCCTCGGAAATTTCAATGCCGGTTTTCTGATCCAATCCCATGAGGGAAGCATATTTCTGAAGCATTCCAAGACTTCTGGCTTCAGAAAAATTACCTTCGGAATCTTTACCAAGTTCGAAACCGATCGTAGTGAAAAATACGTTACAGGACTGCTCAATGGCCTCACGGATATCAAGAGAACCGTGGCCCTGTTTATTCCAGCAGTTGATCGGAGGTGTTACAAGGTCAAAGCTTCCTGTACATTCAATATATGTGCCATCATCTATTACGCCCTCGGACATGCCGGCAACAGTAGATAAGATCTTTAATGTAGATCCTGGAGCCGTCTTCTGCTGTGTTGCCTTGTTGAAGAACGGGCTGGAAAGATCTGTGGAAAGCTTTGCATAATAATCGGTGTCCATATTGTTGGTCAGACGATTATTATCATATCCCGGATAGGAAACACATGCGAGAACATTTCCGGTTGTAGTATCTGTGATCACCGCAGATGCAGAGCACGGAGCCAACGCAAGCTGGGCCGGTGTGATCTCAAGATTTGCGATCTTGCGATACATGAAGGTGTAGGCATCAAGACC
The DNA here is from genome assembly GCF_024460535.1 of Blautia sp. MSK.18.38. Taxonomy (NCBI): domain Bacteria; kingdom Bacillati; phylum Bacillota; class Clostridia; order Lachnospirales; family Lachnospiraceae; genus Blautia; species Blautia sp. MSK.18.38. Next base: position 196,423 of record NZ_JANFYP010000003.1, read on the forward strand.
ACCGGAGGCCATTGTCTGATACAGTTCGTCTTCTTTTGAAAGAACGCCCTGTTCATAGAGAACAAGACACAGATCTTCTCCACTGATGGTGTCTTCCTGAAGCATATATTTATACAGAAGCTTTGAAAAGCCTGTATCTGTCTTCAGGTAATCAATGATATAGGCGGTAAGAGCCTGATAGATCTCTTCAGAATCCAGATATTCTCCGGAGGTTGAGATCTGGGAAATATCGATCCAGTTCTGACTGGCAGCATAGTTCAGATAATCCTTCAGACTGATACTCTGGTCATTTTTCCAGGCTTTGTATGTTTCATCTGCGGTATCAATGGAATCACTTTTCAGTACCTTCAGGGTATTGGTAAGAAGATCATCACAGATATAGGTAAGATATTCCTGCATCTGCGTATCTTCATCCTTATAGGCTGGAGGATTGTCACCTGTCAGCCTGTTACTTATTGTATCAAAAACCTGTTGCTGTTTTTGCTGAAATTTGGCGTATAAATTTTTTTCTGTATCGGAAGCATCTGCATCGCTGAATTTATTGATATCGATCACACTGTTTGCGATCAGTGCATTGTATACATCATAGATTGGGATGGTGATCTTACTTGCATCTTTCTCTGCTTCATAATCAAAGCTTTTATTTGGTGTCAGTTTAGAGAGGACAATACCGGCAACACGCTGTTCCAGGATCTGGTAAATACTCTTCTGCCAGTCGGAATCAATGGTCAGATAAACATCGTTTCCGGCCACAGGATCAACAGTTTTGGAATTGTCGATATCAAGGACTTTACCAAGATTATCAACTGTGACCGTTTCTTCTCCATCTTTTCCCTGAAGTTCAAGCTCCATATACTGTTCGATCCCGGCTTTTCCAACAACCGCATCATTGGAATAATCAGGATTATCCTTACGAAGGGTTTCCAGTTCTTCAGAAGAGGCCTGGCCTGTGTAACCGAGGATCGGCGCCATACTCTCATCGTCCACATATTTTCTGGTGGAATCTTCTACAATGTCAATACCCTGGAGAGCGGCCTGATTTTCTTTTATGGCTGCCACAGATTTTTCACTGACATTTGTTGCAATGGTCACCGGCATATATTTCTTGAAACTGTTGGTGTTCAGCTGATAGCGCATGATCGCAATTTCGAGGATTTCCTGTTTGGTAAGCTCTTCCGGAAGAGAATGTGCGGCAAGTTCTTCCGGGGTGTAGGCATCTTTTCCGTAAAGAACGATAGAAAATCCGTTGCTTCCGGTAAGATGATCCATGATCTGGGCTGCGGTTGCGTTTTTCTGTTCATCACTGAGATCATCAATCTGTGCTTCTCCGTAAATATCCGCACGGAAACGGTTAAGAGTAAATCCTTCATCTACATCAAAAGCATAGTCGCCATGATCATTGACGGTAATATGAAAATTATCAGATAAGCTGTCCCCGTTTTTGGAAAGGATCTGTAATACCTGGTAGGCGATACCGTTCAGAGTCAGATTCTTTTCTCTGGTGCTGTTGTATGTACCGCTATCTTCGAATGTGACAGAATATGCAAGTACATTGGAGGCGACAACTGTGCCGTTACGGTCATAAATATTACCACGGGTGCTTTTGATCACGCGTGTTTTGGTGGTACGTGTCTGAAATTTACTGATGTAATCCTCTCCCTGTATGATCTGCAGACTGAAAAGCTGCCGGACCAGGACAGATGACAGAAAAATAAATACGATCACAAGAACTGTAGTACGTTTCAGACGGATTTTTTTGATGATTTTTTTTATTTTAATTCCCAAATAGACTCACTTTCTTTCCTTACAGTATCCATTAAGTGGTAGTTGATCCAGTAAAATACCCGGTATACGATGATGGTGAGAAAAACCGTATATACAATCTCGGGGATAATGATCCTGTATATGTAGGTCCAGAATCCAAGACGGCCTCTGAGCAGAAACTGGAGGCCATACACAGCCAGATTATAAAGAAGATCTGTTCCTGCTACAAGAAAAAGCGGAACTTTCAGATCATCATCATAAAAACTGCGGAATGCATAGCCGCTGATAAAACCTATATACATATAGATCAGTGCATAAAATCCAAACAATGATCCATAAAAGAGATCGACAAAAAGCCCGGAAAAAAATCCAGTCCACAGACCGACTTTTCTTCCACGCATAAGTCCCATAGATACACACAGGATCAAAAGCAGATTTGGAGTGATGGATCCAATGGAAATACGGTCCATTACTGTGCACTGAAGGAGAAAACAGACAATGATAGTGATAAATAATATAATCCTATTTTTCATTGGACGCATCCTCCGATTTGTCTATCGCGTCCTGTTTATTGGTGGTGATCACAAATACATCTTTCAGATGACCGAAATCAACCGGTGTAACGATCGTACCTGTTTTTGTCAGGTTATTGGGATCCTGCTGGATCTCACTGACATAACCAATAAACAGTCCTTCCACATATTTTTCACTGATGTTCGAGGTGACAATACGTTCTCCGACTGTTACCTTGTTATCCTGATCGTAAAGCTGCTCAAAGCTTAATTTGCCTTCATCGATCAGTTTCAGATCTCCAGTGACAACGCAGTTGTCGGAAGTACTGACTGCCATGGCACTGACATTGCTGCTGTCATCGATGATGGAACGGACAGTAGCCCAGGAAGGTCCCACTTCTGTAACGATACCCACAAGACCCTTTCCGGCGATCACGTTGTTATCAACCCGGATCCCGTTATTACTGCCTTTGTTGATCATAAAGGTATCATACCAGTTTCCGGGATCTTTGGAGATTATCCTTGCGGCAACCTTGGGATAGTCGGTATATTCCTGATCAAGATCGTAAAGTTCCTTCAGGCGTGTGAGCTCTGTCTGGTCCTGGATCAGGATGTTATTCTGTTCCGTAAGACTGTTGATCTGACTTTTCAGCTCTTCGTTTTCCTGAAGCACGTCCTGTTTATCACGAAGATTGTTTTTTACATTTCCAAATATATCGCTGACACCGGCGATCCCCTTTTCAAAGGGAACGATAAGAAAACCGGCTGCCTCCTGAAGTGGTGCGGAAGAGGTTCCGGAGGCTGCTGTAGCTACAATGCAGCTTCCACAGAAAAGTGTCATGATTACCAGAAGATGTTTACTTTTTAAATTAAAATGAAAACGCACTTTTTTTCGGATGTTTTTCATTATATATGCCCCTTTACAGTTTTTTCTGCTTTACCGGCTGGGCCCATTTGCGCAGGTTTCTGTCGCGGATGATCTTTTCCAGGCCGTATGCTGCAGAAGTTTCATACAGATCAGAAAGATTAAAGGCAAATCCTGTATAGCTAGCCAGATAGTTATCTATATAAGGAAGCCGTGTACTGCCGCCGGTCAGATAAATGCCCTCTTTTGCGATATGATAAGCAATCTGTGGCGGGGTACGTTCCAGAAAAGATTTCATCTCTGCTGCGATCTGATTCACACAGTTGGCGATCCCTTCATTAACAACGTAGGCAGAAATAACTTCTTCTCGTGGAAGTCCGGAAATACTGTCGATCCCGACTACTTTTCGGGCTTCTTTTTTCTGATCATTCAGTCTTCCCATAACTACTTTCAGACGTTTTGCAGTTCGTGTTCCAATCTGAAGATTATAATGTTTTCGGATCTCGCTGCAGATAGATTCGTTCATCTGTCTGCCTCCGATGGGGATCTTACGGCTAATGATGATCTTGCCGTCGGTTATGATGGAAAACTCTGTACTCTGTGCACCGATGTTTACGATCATGCTGCCCTGATTCTTTTCAGGGTCGATTCCCATGGCAATGGCATCTGCAATAGGGGCCTCCACCATAAAAACACGGTTTTTCCGCAGCCAGTGACCATTGACCAGATGATAGTATGCCCTCTTTTCGATAGCAGTCATATCAAGTGGTACGGAGAAATACATGTCTGCTCCGAGACCGGATGTATGATCGATTTTTTTTATCATGCTGTAAAGGACGATCTCCTGCAATTCCAGATTTGCCAGCATACCGAAAGCCATAGGAGAATTTACGGAAATATCTGCAGGTGATTTTTCAAACATTTCATAAGCTTCGTTCCCTATGGCAAGGATCCGGCGTCCTCTGTAGGCTACCATGTTCTTTTCTATGTAACTTTTGTTTCTGAAAAATGAATAGACTTTTACAGAGCTGCTTCCAAGGTCTACTCCGTAATTATTTCTAAAAAGCATAAATCTGTCCCTTCACTTAAGTATATTCATCAAAAATCCCTTTTTCGCGGAAACTGACATACCTGTGATCACCGATGATGATATGATCCAGAAGATGGATGCCGAGGAGTTCACCACAATGATAGATCCGTTCCGTAACATCCAGATCAGCCTGGCTGGGGGAGGGATCGCCTCCTAGATGATTGTGGACTAGGATCAGGTTCACCGCCCGATACTTTACAGCTTCTACAAAGACTTCTCTTGGTGTGATCAGTGTGGCATTGACAGTACCGCGACTTAAAAGCTGTTCCCCCGACAAATGGTTATGTCCGTCCAGCATCATGCAGTAAAGCAATTCCTGCTCTTCATGCCGGAGCCGCTCCATATAATATTTCGCAATGGTTACCGGATGGTGAAAAGACAATTCCGGTTTTGCAGCTGCGGTTGCCATACGCTTGGAAAGTTCCCCGATACATTTCAGCTGTATGGCTTTTACCTTACCGATCCCATGGATCTTCATCAGTTCCTGCATGGAAATATGAAACAGTCCAAGCAGGCCACTGTATCCGGTCTGTTTCGATAAATTCAGGATTTTATCTGCCAGAGTCAGGGAACTGGATCCCTGTACGCCACAGCGCAGGATCACGGCAAGAAGCTCTCGATCGCTTAAGGACTGTTCTCCTTCCCGCAGACATTTTTCATACGGACGCTGATAATCTGGCATTTCCATTATAGTATCTTTCATATGATTTCCCTTTTCGCTCTCGAAGAAGGGGATGCAAAATTGCAGAAGTTATTTTAGCATAAAAAAGCAGGGATGTACACTCTATCCCGGAAATTTCCACTTTTTTCACATTTTGTTTACAGGCAGGGCATAAACAGAAGCGACTGCTTCTGCCACCTTGATCCCGTCCATCGCTGCGGATGTAATGCCTCCGGCGTAACCGGCGCCCTCTCCGCAGGGGTAGATCCCTTCTATATTGGAAGTGAGCTTTTTCGGTTCCCGAACGATCCGTACAGGAGAAGAGGTACGGCTTTCTACTCCTTCCAGCAATGCATCCGGTCGGTCAAAACCGGAAAGCTTTTTTCCAAAAGCATGGATTCCTGCTTCAATGGAATCGCCGATCTCTTTTGGGAAAATACTGCGGACATTGGTAAGTGTATAAGCTCCTTTGATACAGGGGATCACATCTCCAAGCCTGGTACTTTTCTGATGGGTACAGTAATCTTTGAAAAGCTGTACCGGAATTTTTCCTTTTCCGGCTTCCCAGGCAGCGCGCTCCAGTTTTCGCTGCAGAGCGATTCCGCCGAGAACTCCCTCTTCAGGAAAATCAGAAGGGTTTACCGTAACGATGATAGCACTGTTGGCATTATGGCTGTCACGTGCCTGATAGCTCATACCATTCACTGCAAGCATACCTTCTTCAGAAGATGCATTTACAACATATCCGCCGGGACACATACAGAAAGAATAAACGCCACGTCCGTTTTCCAGTGTATGGGTAACCTTGTAGCTGGATGCACCCAGACGATCGTTTTCCGGTTCCCCGTAAAGATCCTGGTTGATCATAGTCTGCGGATGTTCCACACGTACCCCCACTGCAAAAGATTTCGGCTCCATGTTAATATTGTGTTTTTCCAGCATGGCAAACGTATCTCTGGCGCTGTGGCCGGGAGCAAGAATGCAGATTTCTGCCGGTATTTCCTCTTTTGCATTGACAATGACTGCATTAAGCTTCCGGTCACGGATCATCAGATCAGTTACTGTGGAACGAAAACGGAATTCCCCGCCCATTTCTTCAATCTGATGACGCATAAACTGAACGATACCTACAAGCTGATCTGTGCCAAGATGAGGCTTTTGCTGGTAAAGGATCTCAGAGGGAGCTCCTGCCTCCACAAATCGGGAAAGAACTTCCTTTCCTCTTCCAAAAGTATCTTTTACCAGAGTATTCAGCTTTCCATCGGAAAAAGTCCCTGCACCGCCCTCTCCGAACTGTACATTGGAATCCGGATCCAGGATGCCGTTTTTCCAGAAATTTTCCACGGTTTCCTGGCGTTTGTCTGCTTCTTCTCCCCGTTCCAGTACCAGTGGACAGTATCCGGCTTTGGCCAGGTACCAGGCACAGAATAATCCTGCAGGTCCGCTTCCGATCACTATAGGACGATGGGACAGAGTTTCAGAGCCAGATGAGGGAAAATGATATTTTCTCTCAGAGGTTAACATAATATTTTTATCGTGAACCTTTTTGAGAACACGGGATTCGTTATCCAGTTTAATATCTACAGTGTAGACAAATTTTTTGTCCTCTTTGTGCCGGGCATCCAGAGATTGTTTTCGGATCTCATAGGTGAACGGCTGATTTCCAAGACGAAGCATTTTTGCTATTTTTCGGTGAAGCTGCTCTTCTGTATGAGTGATGGGAAGCTTCAGCTGTGTGATCCGGATCATTTTTCTTCCTCCTTTGCTGCCCAGATACCGGCAGCAGCTCCGCTTGACCACGCCCACTGCAGGTTATAACCTCCGCAGGTACCGTCAATGTCAAGGAGCTCTCCGGCAAAATAAAGACCTTTATGAAGTCTGGACTCCATGGTTTTGCTGTGAACTTCAGACGTATCCACTCCACCGGAACAAACCTGTGCCTGTTCGAAGGAAAGGCCGTTTTTTACCGTGAGACGAAAATCGGTGATCCCGCGGATAAGATCCTTCTGTGCACATAAAACACGGATCAGTTTTTCAGGAAAAAGTCCGATGAGAAGTTCTTTTTCTGTTTTGTAAGGACAGGCTGTTTTTCTCTGTTCCAGGTATTCTTCCAGCTCTTTCCGGTTCAGTTCCGGAAAAAAATTTATGGAAAGCTCCACATTTTTGTTTTCATGGACGGCACGGATAGCATAGCGGGAAATCTGGAATACCGGGATCCCGGATACACCGTAATCGGTAAGCTGCAGTTCTCCCTGCTGGGAAACTGTCGGTGTGCCGTCTATATAAAGTGTTATCTTACCTTCTGTCCGTACACCACTCCAGCCGGAAAAAGAATTTCCCTTACATTTCAGAGCTGTCAAAGCTGGAAGGGGTTCGATCAGATGATGTCCGAGACTTTTTGCAATTTCATATCCGCTTTCGCAGGAACCTGCAACGGAAGACGCACGGGAACCATTTGCAAGGATCACGGCATCACCACTGTAGGTCCATCCGTCCGTATGGATCTTCCACTGTCCGTCTGCAAAAGACACGCCGGTAACGGTCTGATTGGTTTTCAGCTTTACCTTCAGGCTGCGTGCCTTCATGACAAGAACATCTACCACACTCTGTGCCTGGTTGCTTCGGGGATAGATCCATCCGCTGCGGTCTGTGGTACAGATTCCCAGTTCCTGAAAGAATTTCAGAGTTTTTTCCACAGGAAACTGTGCCAGGGCATCTTTGGCAAATTCAGGATGAGATCCCCGGTAAGCGTTTTCATCCTGATTCAGGTTCGTCATATTACAACGGCCGTTTCCCGTAGCACAGATTTTTTTGCCGGGACGGTCATTTTGTTCCAGAACCGTAACTGCAGCTCCGTATACAGCAGCCTGAATAGCTGCCATAAGACCGGAAGCCCCGGCTCCTATGACAAAGATCTGTTTTTTTAAGTCCGGTCCTTCGGATTTTTTCATAATCTCACAAGTTCCTTATCAACCATATACTGAAGAGATTTCAGGATTCCCAGCTTTGCATGCTCCCAGGTGAGACCACCCTGGAAATAAACTGCATAAGGCGGTTTCATAGGACCATCGGCAGAAAGCTCGATGGAAGAACCCTGGATGAAAGCCCCTGCTGCCATGATCACCTGGCTGTCATATCCCGGCATATCCCACGGCTCCGGTGTTACAAAGCTGTCTACCGGTGCAGCAGCCTGGATACCCTGGCAGAATGCTACAAGACCCTCCGGTGTTCCGAGAGTGACCGCCTGGATGATATCCTGACGTGGTTCTGTGCTGTTCGGTACCACCGGGAAACCAAGTTTTTCGTAAATGTTTGCTGCAAAAACGGCGCCTTTTAAAGCTCCTTTGGTAACCATCGGTGCAAGGAAAAATCCCTGGTACAGAGAACGGTTTACACCAAGGGTTGCCCCCACTTCCATGCCCAGTCCCGGGCAGGTCATACGGTAGGAAGCGTTTTCCACACAGTCTTTTCTTCCGGCGATATATCCGCCGATAGGGGCAAGACCGCCGCCTGGATTTTTGATCAGGGAACCCACCATGATATCTGCACCTACATCACTTGGCTCTATGGTATCTACGAACTCACCGTAGCAGTTATCTACCATGCAGATCACATCCGGTTTGATCTTCTTTACAAAAGCGATCAGCTCACCGATCTGTTTTACAGAGAAGGAAGGACGAGTCTGATAGCCTTTGGAACGCTGGATGGTTACCAGCTTTGTTTTTTCATTGACTGCTTTTCTGATGTTTTCATAATCAAAGGTACCATCCTCGAGAAGATCCACCTGACGATATTTTACGCCATATTCCGCAAGGGAACCATTGGACGGGCGGATACCGATCACTTCTTCCAGGGTATCGTAAGGCTTTCCTACAGGGGAAAGAAGCTCGTCACCGGGGCGCAGGTTTCCGAAGAGAGCAATGGCAAGTGCATGAGTTCCACAGGTGATCTGCGGGCGTACCAGGCAGGCTTCTGTGTGGAAGGTATCGGCATAAACCTGCTCCAGAGTTTCGCGGCCAAGGTCGTTGTAGCCATAACCGGAGGAAGCTCCGAAACAGGCCTCACTGACACGGTTCTTCTGCATGGCGCGGATAACCTTCATCTGGTTGTATTCTGCAGTCTTATCAAATTTCTCAAAACGTTCTTTCAGGGAATCTTCCACAGATTTACCGAAATCGTAAACTGCAGAAGAGATTCCAAGCTGTGCATATAATTCTTTCATGATCATTTTTCCTTTTTTATTTTATTTGGCAGGGAGGATTCCCTTTTCCCTGCATACAGAAAGCATGTAGGAAAGGATCCTGCTGTCATCGTAATCAAAGTTATCTTTATCTACCCAGGTTACTTCGCCTTCTCTGCGGAACCAGGTAAGCTGACGTTTGGCAAAGTGTCTGGTGTCACGTTTCAGGACCCTTACGGCTTCCTCATAAGAATAGTTTCCGTCCATCCAGTCCAGGATTTCCTTATAGCCAAGCCCCTGCATGGAAACCATTCCCCTGTGGCAGCCCATCTCCCGAAGCTTTTTAACTTCTTCTGTCAGACCGTTTTTCAGCATTTCGTCCACTCTTGTGTCAATGCGTTCATAGAGAAGTGGGCGTGGTGCGTTCAGGACGAAATAAGCCAGTGCATAGGGACTGGTATGCTCCTTCTGTTCTTCATTATGTTCGGAGATCCTGGTACCGTTCTGTTTATAAAATTCCAGGGCACGGATCACCCGCTTGACATTGTTCTCATGGATATCTTCGGCTGACTTGGGATCGACCTTGGCAAGCATGTCATGGAGAAATGCAGGCCCCTTCTGCTCTGCCAGCTCTTCCAGCTCCCTGCGGTAATGTTCATCCTGGTCGGAGCTGGTAAAATCAATATCTCTGGTCACAGACTGAATATAAAATCCTGTGCCGCCTACCAGGATCGGAATCCGGCCTTTGTCATAAATTTTGTCCATGGCATCTTTTGCCATCTGCTGAAAAAGGACAATGTTAAAATCTTCTGTTGGCTCCAGTACATCCACCAGATGATGTGGGACGCCATCCATTTCTTCCGGCGTGATCTTGGCGGAACCGATATCCATATGGCGGTAAACCTGCATGGAATCCGCGGAAATGATCTCTCCGTTTACTGCTTTTGCAAGTGCAATGGAAAGCTTTGTTTTTCCCACGGCAGTAGGTCCGGTAAGGACGATAAGAGGTTTTTTCATAGATTTTCTCCGTTTATGATAGGTATCTTACACGATACGTTTAAATTTTTTTTCAATCTCTGTCTTACTCATGGCAATGATGGTTGGCCTTCCATGAGGACAGTTATAAGGATTTTCCAGTGTCAGAAGTTCATCGATCAGCTTGTCGGCTTCCTGGGGTGACATGGAATGATTGCCTTTTACAGCAGCTTTGCAGGCCATAGTTGCAAGCCTTGCGGTAAACAGTTCAAATGCATCTTTGGAGCCGTCTGCAGTGAGATGGTCCAGCATTTCCAGAAACAGCTCTTCCTCTGTCATTCCCAGAAGACTGGATGGCACCGCACTGATACTGTACTCTCTTCCCCCAAAAGGTTCGATCTCAAAACCGAAATCCCGAAAATATTTTTCGTTTGCTTTTAACAGGTTTTCTTCCTCAAGGCTGAGTGAAACGATCAGCGGAGGGCTTACGTACTGAGACTGGATATTCTGAGACTGGAACAGCTTTACGAACCGCTCATAATATACTTTTTCATGGGCCGCATGCTGGTCAATGATATAAAAATTATCTTCGAACTGTACCAGCCAGTAGGTGTCAAACAGCTGTCCGATCAGCCTGTGGCGGCTTCTGGATTCCGGGGCAAGAAGCCGTTCTTCGAAAAGTTCCAGCTGTTTTGGCGTTTCCTGTTCCAGGGATTTGATCGGCTCGCTGTTTATCTCAGGAGATGTCGATTCGGCAGGTTTTTCAGATATCACTTCTGGATCAGCTGTTTCTACAGCGGAAGTCTCTTTTTTTCCGTCCTTCAGTGTGCCGGAAAACATTTCCTCTTCTTCTTTTGTAAAGGGCTGAGATCTATATACGGGATTTTCCCGCAGAGAACCCATATGCCTGTATTTATCTGTAAAAGAATCTGAAGAACTGTGAGCTGTTTCAGCTGAGCCATAGGAGGCTGTACTATTTGTCAACTTATTATAAGGTATCGATGAAACCGGCGATGTATGTACTTCAGAAGCTGTCGGTGCAATATGGGAAGCTATATTCGCCGTCCGGTTCTGGTGTCCGTACATCTCCTGCCGTCTTTTTACCTCGAAAGGTTCCGGAACATTTCCTGGCTTCATCTGCTCGTTGTGAGATGTCGGTTCGTCTTTTCCCACAGATACCTGCGGGATTAGTTCTCTGTGAGTCAGTACCTTACGAACAGTTTCATAGATAGCCGTATAAACTTCGGTTTCTCTGGCAAAACGCACTTCTCTTTTTGCCGGATGTACATTAACGTCCAGGTCATTACCATCCATTTCGATCCGAAGGGAAACAAATGGAAATTTATGCTGCATGACCAGTCCTTTATACCCATCCTCAATAGCCTTGGTAATGATCTTGTTTTTTACATACCGGCCATTGATATAATAATTCTCAAAAGTGCGGTTTCCTCTGGAAATCTCCGGTTTTCCCACAAAGCCTTCGATCTTCATAAAATCATTTTCATAGGAGACTTCCAGAAGTGCTTTGGCGATCTCCCGTCCGTAAACGCTGTAGATCACATCCTTTACGCTGTAATTTCCGGAACTGGAAAGTTTCACCTGACGATTCTGGATATATTTAAAGGAAATTTCCGGATGGGAAAGCGCCAGCTGTTCCATCAGCGTATTGATGTAACCGGCTTCTGTCATGTCGGATTTCAGAAATTTGCTTCTTGCAGGTGTGTTGTAAAAAAGGTTCCGGATCAGGAAGGTGGTTCCCTCCGGTGCGCCCATCTCCTCCAAAGACTGTTCTTTTCCACCTTCGATCACATAGCGGGTACCGCTGATGGCAGAAGGAGTTTTTGTGATCAGTTCTACCTGGGAAACTGCGGCAATACTGGAAAGAGCCTCGCCACGAAAGCCCAGGGAGGCAATATGTGTCAGGTCTTCCACTTTTTCAATCTTGCTTGTAGCATGACGTAGAAAAGCAAGGGGAACCTGTTCTGCTTCCATTCCGGAGCCGTTATCTGTGATACGGATCAGCTTTTTTCCACCATCTGTGATCTCTACTGTGATGGCGGTAGCTCCTGCGTCAATAGCATTTTCCACAAGTTCTTTTACAACAGAAGAAGGCCGCTCCACAACTTCACCTGCTGCGATCTTATCAATGGTATTCTGGTCTAAAACTGCAATTTTTCTCAAGGTATCACCACCGGTTCTTTATTTTGTTCTGCAGATTATAGAGAATATTCAGGGCCTCCATTGGAGTCAGGTTGCCAATCTCCAGGCCTTTGATCTCTTCGATGATATCATTATCCTGCACCGTGTCAAAGAGTGACATCTGTGCCATATCCACCTGATCATAGGTGATCTTCTGTTTCTTTTTCGGAGCAGTCAGGTCTTTTACCGCTGCGGTGATATCTGCGTCACTGAGCTCTTCCACAAGTTCCTTGGCACGCTGGATCACGGAATCCGGAACACCGGCAAGCTTGGCCACCTGGATACCATAACTCTTGTCAGCGCCACCTTTTACGATCTTACGAAGAAATACGATATCGTCACCCTTTTCTTTGACAGCAATACAGTAATTGTTGACACCGGAAAGTTTTCCCTCCAGTTCGGTAAGCTCATGATAATGGGTCGCAAATAAGGTTTTGGCACCGCAGAGCTTGGTATTGCTGATATGTTCGATCACTGCCCAGGCAATGGAGAGGCCGTCAAAAGTACTGGTTCCACGTCCGATCTCATCCAGGATCAGAAGGCTACGGGAAGTGGCATTGCGAAGAATATTGGCAACCTCCGTCATTTCCACCATAAAGGTACTTTGTCCGCTTGCAAGGTCATCAGATGCACCTACACGGGTGAAGATCCGGTCAACCACACCGATGTTTGCACTGTCTGCCGGAACAAAGCTTCCGATCTGTGCCATCAGTACGATCAGGGCTGTCTGGCGCATATATGTGGATTTTCCGGCCATGTTTGGTCCTGTGATAATGGAGATCCGTTTTTTGTGGTTGTCAAGATACGTATCGTTTGGAATGAACATATCATTTTCGATCATCTGCTCCACAACCGGATGACGGCCGTTTCGGATATCAATGAGGCCTGTCTCATTGATCTTTGGCCGGACGAAATTATTCCTCTGGGCAACCAGTGCAAGAGAAGCGAAAACATCCAGTGCAGCCACTGCTTTTGCAGTGCGCTGGATACGGACAACTTCCGCTCCAACCTGATCACGGATACTGGAAAACAGTTCAAATTCCAGCGCATAAAGCTTATCCTCAGCTCCAAGGATCAGATCTTCCAGATCTTTCAGTTCCTGAGTGATATAACGCTCTGCATTGGTAAGGGTCTGTTTGCGGATATAATCCTCCGGCACAAGATCTTTGAAAGTATTGGTAACTTCCAGAGAATAACCAAATACACGATTGTACTTGATCTTCAGGCTTTTGATACCGGTACGTTCCCTCTCTCTTGCCTCCAGCTCAGAAAGCCATTTCTTTCCATCTGTCCGGGAACGGCGGAATTTATCTACATCTTCATTATATCCTTCCCGGATAATGCCACCGTCTTTCTGGGCAAGAGGCGGATCATCGGTGATAGAGTTCCGGATCAGCGAGGTAATGTCTGTCAGAGGATCCATATCTTCGTTGATCTTAGTAAGCAGTGGAGATTTGAATTCTGCCAGGACCTGTTTTATATAAGGAAGCATTTCCAGAGAAGAGGCAAAAGAAACCAGATCTCTCGGATTAGCGGATTTGTAACTGATACGGCTGATCAGACGTTCCAGATCATAGATCGGGTTTAAATATTCCCGGATCTCATCCCGTTCCATGGGTTTTTCATTCAGTTCTTCCAGAGCACCCAGTCTCTTTTCGATTTCCTCTGCATCGATCAGAGGCTGTTCCACATAAGACCGAAGTGTTCTGGCTCCCATAGCTGTTTTGGTCTTGTCCAGTACCCAGAGAAGAGAACCTCTTTTCTGTTTTTCGCGCATGGTTTCCACAAGCTCCAGATTACGACGGCTGGAGCTGTCGATAAGCATGTATTTCTCGGCAGAGTAAGGGCGGATACTTGCCATATGGGAAAGTGCTGTTTTCTGTGTTTCTTTCAGATACAGGAACAGAGCACCGGAAGCGATGATCCCGCTGTCGTAGTCACCAATTCCTAACCCCTCCAGATTTCCCACATGGAAATGTTCTTTTAGAGTTTTCTGACACAGCTGATCGTCAAAGTACCAGGGATCCAGGGCGAATACGCAGATTCCAAGACGTCCTTTCAGATCCTCCACATCCACACCACTTAAAAGAAACGCATCGTTGCAGATGATCTCTGCAGGTGTGAATTTATTGATCTCATCCAGAAGTTTCTGAGGCTTATCCAGCTCTGTAAGAAAGCAGTCACCGGTTGTGATATCTGCAATAGCACAGCCAAAATGCTCTCCAATGGAGACAATGGACATCAGATAATTGTTTTTGGACTCGTCCAGTGACATGGTATCCAGAGTAGTTCCCGGTGTGACAATGCGGACAACCTCTCGTTTTACAAGACCCTTGGCTTTTTTCGGATCTTCTACCTGTTCGCAGATGGCAACCTTATAGCCCTTTTCGATCAGCCGGTTGATATAAGTTTCCGCAGCATGAAAAGGAACGCCACACATGGGCGCTCTCTCTTCCAGTCCGCAGTCTTTTCCTGTAAGTGTAATTTCCAGTTCCCTGGATGCAGTCAATGCATCCTCAAAGAACATTTCATAAAAATCGCCCAGACGGTAAAAAAGGATACAGTCGCTGTACTCTTCTTTGGTCTTTACGTATTCTTTCATCATCGGTGATAATACACTAATATCCTCCGGAAACCCAGTATTTATGCGGCTTTTAGAAGTCCCAGATGTTGATTTGACCACATTATTACGATAGTTTTTTCCCTCGTTAGTGTTTTTGTCTATACTCAAGTATTTAAACCTCTCTTTAAAATTTTATCTCCATTTGCAAAATCAGGTTTCTGTTCCGTATTTTTGAATATACAGTTCGTATTCGTCATCTATATGTTCTTCTTCAATGTGTGTATAATAATTAGTCATTTTTTCATCAGAGTGTCCAGCTATTTTCTTTACTGTAGCGGCATCCATTCCCGATTGAATGCATCTTGTTACAAAAGTATGACGGAAAATATGAGGATGAACATCCATTAAATTCGGATCTCTGTTCTCTTTTTCTGCCAGAGCAATTTCATGTTTATTAACAATCCCAACAATCCGCCTGCATTCTGTTTGAGCTGATGATGGAAGATAACTTCTTCCTGAAGATGTTGTAAAAATCAGACCGGGATATTTTTTTAAAAGTATATTTGGTTTTCCCCAGTTTTTCCCCAGTTTTTCTTTATCACGATCCTGTTTTTCCTTCCAGCTCATAAAAGCAGCAATCACTGCATCCGTTAATGGAACCTTTCTATTGCTGGCACTTTTCTTTGGTGTTGTAATCTGAATAGTAGAATACCTTTCAGGAAGTTCATTTCCTTTCGAATCATAATATTTTGTAACTCTGTTTAAGGTTTTATATACACGAAGCTTTTCATGCTTAAAGTCAAGATCACACCATTCTAGGGCAAGTGCTTCCCCTATACGTAATCCTGTATGAAGAAGAATAAAAAAGAGTTCATAATACCGGGTATTCTTGCAGCTCTCAAGGAAACGATGAGTGTCATATATACTAAGACATTTTTCATCTTCTTGTTCCTGCATTATCTTCTCATCAGGTATTTCACCCGGTTCTTCTTTAGGCAGTTTAATATCGGCTACGGGATCTATGGGTATCATTTTTCCACTATATGCCTTTTGGAAAAGCTGACGGACTACACTTAATGATTGTATTACCGTTGTACGTGCATATCCTTCTTCTTCGAGTCCCTTTATCATGTCAAGAATATGTGTCGGACGGACCTCTATTAACCTCATGTAACCAATATATTCTCTTACTCGCTCAAAACCATTTACATAGTTACTTAAAGTGGTTGCTTTAACAGAATGCACCACATAAATAAGCATCCATTTTTCATACCACTTTGAAACAGAAATTCTAGGATCATATCCTGCAATTCCGGGGGAAACATTAGCAAGGTAGGCATTTCTTTCTTTTTTTAGATTTTGTAAATTTGTACCATAAATTGAAAACGTTTTTCCTGTACCGCGAACGAAAATTCTGGCCTCATATCGTCCATCTTTTCTTTGATATAATCCTTTTCCTAATTCTTTACCCTTTAAGTTTTTGCCCATAACACCACCATCCTTTCTGATGATAATGCATGGCACTGGATATATATTTTAGCACAACAAAAAAAAGCTTTCAAGACTGCCGATCTATCCATTTTTGAAATTTTTTCTTATCAATCAGTGTTCTGCGCCCAATCCGTACCATGAAACAGTTTTCATTCATCAATGATCTCATTGTTTTCTCAGAAAGTCCTGTAAGCTCACAGGCTTCTTTAACGGATATAAGAATTTTATCGTTGTTTGCTTCCGGCTGTGTTTTTTTTCGCAGCATATATAACCGGTCAATATCTGCAGGCAGATGATATTGACCGTTCCTCCTCTCTATTATATAAATTCTAAAAAAGGCTGCCTGCTGGCCTTATAGATTAATCCAATGTTCTACGTTCCTGTTGGCTGACATAATACTCCACTGCTTCCTGTAAACTGCATCCGGCCCTATGGCTTCGACTTATTACACTGCTTTTATTTATTCCTAATTCCTCACAGCATACTTTAAGCGATGGATAAACAGTTCCATGATATTCAAATTCCGGGTTACTTAACATTTTTTTCCTTTTTCTCGTCATAAAATGTGTAAACGATTCTTCAAGAGAACAATTCTTATCTCGTGCTCTTTGTCTCACACATATATCATCAATACCATATTTTTGACAACATGCCCGGAGACTTCGATATTCTATTCCTTTAAATGTAAATTTTTGTATTCTTTCGGCAATCATATCTTTATTTTCAATAAAATGCTCCAATGATTCTTCCATAGTACAATTCAATCTATATTTTCTTGAAGATACACTGTCAGCGTTGACTCCATATTCCAGACAGCATTCTTCCAAAGACCTATAGGTTTTGTCTCTAAAAATAAATAACGACGGCTGTATTTCCATTCTGGCTTTCTTTATGAAATGATCCAAAGATGCTTCAATGCTGCATTCTGTTGTTTTGGCACGGTTACGCACACTGGAAGCATTAACGCCGTATTCAGCACAACATGCTGAAACACTTTTATACTTTTTCCCTTTATAAAAGAATTGCATTTTCGGTGTTTCTGTTTCCTTTTTTTGAATATAATATTTCACAGCTTCTTCCCATGTACACTTTTTTCGCCAAGCTCTACTGCGTACACTAGATTCATTAATTCCATAGAATTCACAACATTGTCCAAGTGAGATATATTTATTTCCCTCATAAAAAAAAGCCTCTTTCGCACGATGCCTTTCTTTAGACATCACCTGATTTTCAGAAATTTCTTCTTTTTTCGTTACTTCTTTTGGCATACAACCTTCCATATGAGAGATAATTTCTTCCATAACATCCGCGTGAGGACGTTTCGCTTTAAATACTGCTGAACTTACTGACTTTGGCTTTAATCCATACGCAAGACAACATTCCGTAAAATTTTTGTATTCTTTTCCACGGAATTCAAAGGCTCTTTTCTCTTTAGATTTGATATAATGTGTAATCGCACGTGTAGAAGAAACCCCATTTTTTTCCATATACAAACGTACTGATATAGGATTTATTCCCAGGTCTTCACAACATTGAGGCAGTGATGGGTATTTCACACCATGATATGTGATTTCATGTGCTTTTTTCCATTCTATTGCCCGTTCAATCGCTTCCTGTGGTGTGCATTTTCGATTCCATATATCGGTCTTGACAGAATCTTCGTTTAAATCATAAAATTCGCAGCAGGTCTTAATGCTGGCCCATTTTCGATTTCGGAATATGATCTCTTTATTTTTTTTCAATTCAATAAAATGTGTAATTGCTTCTTCAGTATTGCATTTATATTGATTCTGGTACGACATTACACTACGGTAACATATTCCATAAACTTTGCAGCATTGACGTTTACTTTCAAAAGTCTTTCCATTATATACAAATTTGAATTTCTCCCTATAGTTTGATCTGATTTTACGTGGCATAAAAACTTCTTTCCTCCTTTTGGCGTGATTGGATCTGATACATGTCAAAACATTTTGCCAAACAAAAAAAAGACACTCCAAGAGTCCATTTTACTCTTTTTGTGTCTTTATCGGTTGATCCGCAGACGCGGTATAAAGTATAAAATTCTGACCTCGTATCAGAATAAAATTTTATGCAATCTGCCTTGCAAAATGTTCTATTTTATCGTATCATTCCAGATATTTAATGTCAATTTCACTACAGGCTTTAAACAGTAGCAGCTGCGTAGTATTTTACTCGTATTCCTGCGAATACATACATAAACTGTTGCATACATGTAAATGCCCCTCCGGTCTTTTCACCGGAAAAGGGCACTTACAGAAAACTTTTTGTATTCATGTCATACAAAAAATCATATAAATCAAGATTGGAAATGAAACAAACATAAGCCCAAAATCAACAAAGATCAATATCAGCCAAAGCAACTTTAATTTTTCCTCCAAAGCTCATCCTCCGTTTCGAGTATATTTAAGGAATTCCATAAAATCCCTTATACTTAAATAAAAGAGAATTTCAGAGCTGTTTCTGTAAATATCCCCAAACTTTCACAGGAATTTCATTTTTACTTTTGAAGTTACTTTTGTGATATATCAATCTGCTATTATGCGGCCTGTTCTTCCAGTTCCCGATTCCCTGCCTCCATTAAATCTTCCTCCAGAATTTCAGCAAGCAATTTGTTGCAATACCCAACACCATTTACACGAACGCCTTTGCTGCGGAGCTCGTCAATCTCTTTTTTCCTAAGACTCTGACTTTTTACAGCCAGTTTATAATCTTCTTTTGCCAGTTTCTTTTTTAATTGTTTCTGCCATTTTATAAGAAAATCCCTTGCAAGCTCAATATCTTCATTCTGCTGGTTATAAAAAGTACGTGTCTGCCTTATGGTCCCATCCGGTTCCACTTCAAGCGTATAGTACGCCTCCGTTGGTTGTTCTGCCTTTCTCAAAAACAGGATATAGGATTCCTGCTGGCTCATTCGTTCATAATAGGTTTCTGTATTATTTACGCAGTGATGCATCAGTTTTGCTTCATACAAAATGTCATCCACTTTTTCCGGCACAACGATCTGATACTCTTTGTCCGCATATTCATATTTTTTCAAATCCCTGCATATACGATTCAGACCCGGATACTTCTTTTCCAGCTCTCCGGCTCTTAAAATCAAATCTTTTGCTTCTATCTCTTTTATCATTTCATTATGTCTCTGCATGAGCTTTCGTGCACGGTAGATAACAGAATCCTGCACATTCACTCCGACCCGAATTGCCATATTGAGATAATCCTTCCATGTTTTGATCAGGTCTTTCACGGATTCCCCACTTTCTGCTGCCTGCTTTTCCAGATAATTTTTGATCTGTAAAGGGGTCATACGATCCATAATGAACATAAGATCCGCTGGTTTAAGCTTTTCCCGGCACATCCATGAAATCACATCGTCACGGATCAACTTGTTTTGGGCTTTTTCAAGTAATAGCCATTGAAGAAAAATCTCTCCCCCATTGTTTGTACGCAGCCTTTTTAAGCGGAACCTGTCAATTCCCAGTGCTTTTCCAAGGTCTCCGGAATCTTCACAATAGATCTGTGCTTTATTATCCATAATGTCCTCTGCCAGATGATAAAGTCCTGCTTTAATGAGCCGTTCCAGATAAGGTCTTTCTTTAACCATTTCAAAAAAACTTACCGGATCTAAAAACCTTTTGACTTTTGCATATTCGTAGAATCCTGTCCTACGGAATGTCCTGTTTTTAATGCCATACAGTGATTTTCCATAAATATTTCCCATATTATATTTTTCATATGTCATATAGCCACCGTAACCTGGATACAGTGGAACCTGTAATTTACCCTGGATCCATCGGCTTTCTTTTGTCCAATGATGACGGCCGAAATAATATTCTTTCGTATTTAATTTTTCATCATACAGGATTCTCCGGCGCTCAAAGAAAGAATATACTGGTTTTTTATATGAGCTGCTTACTATGAGCATCTGAAGCTGGAATTCTCTCAAAACAAATACATTATTCCCACAGGTCTGAAGCAGGTATGCAGTCTCTTTTTGGGTTTCTATATTTTTGGCCCGGCCTAATGCTTTATATTGAATCTGATGTCTGCATTTTGGGCAATGCCCCACTGCATTATGGTGAGGATGGCTGATTGGAACTTCGCTTTCACACCAACTACAATATCCTGTCTGATCTTTCCTGCGGCTGTAATGATAAAAGATAAAATTCTGGGTAATTCCAACTTTTTTCTGCCATCTCAGCCAGTCTTTCGGAACTTCTGGGAGTCTATCCATACACTGATCCCAGTTTGTCAGAATTTTTTCATATTTCATTCCCAGCCTCCGGTGTCTCTGGTCACATTGATATACATACAGTGCATAAAAAGCATCGTCATATTCACTTTCAAGATACTTTTGGATCAACGCTGTATCCGCCTCTTTCATATAAGAATTTTCCTGATATAACCATTTTGAAAAAATGGTCTTATCCAGCATACTTTCTGACCATTTCTTTTTCTGGTAATCATACCCTTTAAAAACATCGTTCTTTTTATCAACGTATAATGTATATACAGGTTTCCGACAGTCCATGGAAAGATATTCTGCCAGATAAAATGCTACTTTTAAAATATTGTTTTCTACTTCTGCACGTAAATATAGCCCCCTCTGATAAATCAGCTGCTCCGTATAGTATCCTTCATCTCTTACTGGCACATCTTCTTTTGCAAGTTTTATCAGTTCATCCGTAGCTTCCAGCAATTTCATATTACGCAATTCTTTTTTATTCATATCCGTCCTCTCCTTCATTTTCTGCTGTATATAATGTCATTTTCTCTTTTCTGCTCAAATGCAGCAGGGGAACTCCCTGCCGCATCCACTTTATCCTTTTATTTACGCCGCTATTTCAGTAGGGCTTTCTCCGTTTTCTGCCGATTCCACTGGTAGGTCCATTAAGTCTTTCTCTAAAAGATCAGCCAGAAGTTCCCCAGCAAATGTTCCGCCATGGACAACTACATGCTTATCACGTATCTCCTGATAGTTCTGCTGCCTGAGCTTCCTGCTTTCTTCTGTGCTCTTACGATCTTTTTGGGTTAATCGTTTCTGAATTTCCTTCTGCCACAATGTTAAAAAAGAAGTCACTTTATCAATGTCCTTATTTTGACGATTAAATTCCGCACGTTTTTGCCGGATGGTTCCATCTGGTTCAACTTCCAGTGTATAAAACGGTACTTTCGGATTCTCTTTTTCCCGCAAAAACAGGATATAGCTTTCCTTTGAAACGATCCGGTCAAAATAAGTATCCGTTTTATTTACACAGTGATGAAGCGTATCACCTTCATATAGGATGTCATCGATACTCTTTGGCGCAATAACCTGATATTCACCGTCACTGAACTCATATTTTTCTTTCAAATCAATGAGATGTTTCTGAAATCCGACATACTTTTCTTCCAGCTCCCTGCGTCGGATTCCGCGTTTCATTTCTTCTATCTTCAAAACCGCCTCTTTATGGCGCAGTTGAAGATCTCTGGTACGGTAAATAATGGAATCATGTATATCCATTCCCAGTCTTTTTGCCATAGAAAGATAATCGTTCCACACCTGCAGCACATGGCTGATATCATCCCCGGATTTTTCTGATTGTTTCACAAGATAATGTCGAATCTGGCAGATGCTCATCTGATCCAGAACAAACTTCAGGTCGTTTGGTTCAAATCCTTCTTTTACCATCCAGCATATTTCTTCATCCCCGATTGTTTTTCCTGTACTCTTTTCAAGTTGCAGCCATTTAAGTTCTTTTACCCCGCCATTCATATCTCGGAGTCTTCGAAACTCTTTCTTATCTACGGACAGGAATTCTGTTGGTTTTCTGCCTTTTCTTTTTATTGCATCTGCTGCCCTGTGGTCCAGTACATCATCAACTAACTGGAAAAGCCCCGCTTTTACAATCTGTTCCAGTACCGGGTATGTCTTCCACAGGTAAAGATATTTTCCAGGATCTATCTTTTTCTGACCAAGGGCGTACTCACGCAGACCTGTTTCTTTTAATTCATGCCTGGACAGATCCGACAGGGTATATGGATAAACCATTCCTTTATATTGACTGTCACAGCAAGTATAATACCAAGAACTTCTACACGAAATCCAACGCATTTCCCGTTGTTTGAACAGATCATAAACGAAATTGGAAATTTCCTCTCCATTTGCAGAGAAGATTCTTCTCTGCTCTTCATGGCAGGTAGTTTCGCAATCTGTATAGCCGCCCCTTTTATACCACGTTCTGGCATGAAAGATCCGGAGCACAAAACCAGAAGTCTTGCGTCTCCTCTGGATAAGATAGACTCTGTACCACTTTGTACAAAATCTTCCAGACTTTCCCACAGAACGAAAAGTAATCGGTTGTCCACACACATTGCACTGTCCTTTCTGGTTATATTTGGGTGAGCGGATAGGAACATGTTTTTTGCAATATGTACAGTATCCTTCTGTAGCACCATTTTTCTGATACTTGTAGAAGATATAGTGTTCCGTAATTCCATATTTTGAAACCCATCCGATCCAGTTCTTAGGCAGTCCAGATACAGTTTTCATCACCTGGTCCCATGAATCTGTAAGTTTTTTATCATGACGTATCCTTTGTTCTTTACGGATATTCGCCTGAAACTCTTCCAGTGCCCGGATTGCAGGCTGTATTGTCTTTAAATATTTTTGGATGATCTTTGTATCACAGCCATTTACATAGATGTTGCCCAAATTAGTTCTTACATCCCATAAGATACTTTCAAGAAGTGCCTTTCTCCATTTTTTTAATTTTTCATCATAGGTAATAAACCGTCTCTCTTTTCTGCTTATAAACAGACGGTACCTTGGAAAGTTTATATTCTCCTCAATATCCGTTACGGCAAACAGATACACTTTTAAAATTCCTTTTTCTACTGCTGCCCGACAATACATCCGATATTTTCCGGGTTCACCCCTTTGTTTCTCCAATGGACTCAAAGATATTTCAGTTTTCTTTGCATCGGCGATATGTCTGTTCATCACTTTTAATGGTTTTAATTCCATCAACCTCTTTTTTCTCATAACTCCACCAGCTTTCCAGTCACATCAATCCATGTTTCCTCCGGATATTTCTGACCATCGATACAGATGACCCCAATTTCCAGGATCTGGCTGTTGCCAGGCTGCTCCTTTAAAAGTAACAGTAAATCGCCCTTTTGTCCTTTGGCTTTGGGGTCTTTTCCACGTACAATGCAAAATCCGTTGCAGCTGGTCCCGTTTTCTTTTGCAACATGGGAGTTCCATTTCCGGTTTGGATATTTCGCCATGTAAGCAGCTCCATGTAATAACAGGCTTCTCAATTCAATTTTCTTTAACAGGCGCATCTTTGTGCAGGAGATTTTTGAATCTTCTCCATCTTCATCCAAATCCCCTGATGCATCTACTATGTAATACACGGAATTTTTCCAATTCGGATAATAGCAGAGACAATCCAGTGGGTTTTCTGCACAATGAAATCCATTTTGTCTACAGTTTGCTTTTTCCGTTTCATTTATGCCATACTCCTGAAACTGAAAGCCCCGACATTTCAAATCCTTTTGAAATCCTTTATATGCGATCATATCCTTCTCCTTTAACTCTCTTTCGGCTGCATCATGTCAAACAAGGACATCTGCCCGGAATCTTTTGATTTTTTCTTGCTGATATGCTTTTCTTCCTGCTCCGCTGCTTCTTTGGGATGCACCTCGGAATCTTTCTTTGTCCCCTGGTTTTTCGGTATTGTTTTCGTTCTCTTATTTACCGAATCCCATTCCTTTTGAAGCTTTTTCTTTTCTTCCTGCTCTTTTTCTGCTATTTCTTTTTCATCATCTTTCGCATAATATTCAAGTACCCAGGGAAAAACCTGGTCGCCGGAGAGTGCCAGGCCTGTATTGGCCCGAATGCCGTTCTCTCCCTTTTTTTTCGCTCCCTCCAGTGCAATGTTGTAGGCTTTTTGCGTCACGTAATCCAAACATCTCTGAAGCATCTTATGTTTTTTTAACACCTGTGCATCTAAAGCAGAATCCGTTTTGGCAAGATTTATGAGATACTGTCCTATGATGTCTGCAAAGCCTGCATCCTTTAAGGCAAACATTTCTGCACGCAGTTTTTCAGACGCATTCGCAAACTTTCTTTCCTCAATCGGTATATCAACCAGCCGGTAGCGGCTGCCCTGAATAAATTCCTCTGTCTGTTTTTTGGAAACTGCATGTGCTTTGGCAAGTTCCCGCACACCATCCATATTCCCGCTCTGGCGGTAATACAATGCTGCTGTATTTAATTCTTCTGCAGTTTTTATGATCTCATTTAACATAATCGATCCCTTCTTTCCTGATAAAAACATGAGGCAGAAGAAAAAATCTCCTGCCTCTGCCTGCTTTTTATGCCGCATTCATTTTCTGTTCAGCCGCTTCCATTTCTTTTTCTACTTCCAATGCAATCCTGCGTCTCTCAGCATCATCAGAATCCAAAAGACTGATCATTTCCAACACAACACGGCGAACCCATTCATTTTCCTCCCATCCTGCACTGATCTGGCGGGCTTTTTCTGTCAGTTCCTTCCAGTCAGCATCTTCCAGATCCCTGCCACGATATTCCTTATAGAAAGAATAGATTTCTTTCATGGCTTTCGGTGCCTGAATCTTTGCCGCTTCATTCAAATTGGAAAGGAGCCCCATCAGCATGGGATGGTTTTTATATTTTTCAATCAAAGGACGGATACCGGTCTGTATTTTACCCGTATAAAGTCCTAAAAAATCATTAAATATTCCTGCAATCAATTTCTGATCTGTCATTCGTTTCCTTCCTTTCTGTGAATTTTCTTACTCTGCGCCTGACCGTAGATGGAAAACACTGAAATGCTTCCGATACTGCATCCTGGCTGTATCCCTGATCAAGAAGAGCCTTCATAGCCGCTGCCATTTCTGATTCCTTGAGCTTTTTTATGGACGGTTTCCGAACTTTCTTTTTCAGTATTTTCCGGCAAAGCGGATGATCTGGTCCGTATTCGTACATTGTGCTGGCTTCCGCTGCATTCAAATCGCACAGGATTGCGATCAGCAGACAGTAATATCCCTTATATTCGTCGTCTTTCATGCCGCACCACCTTTATTGCCTGATTTTCAAATGTACCTCTTTATCCTAATTTGCTTTAAATTCTTTTTGATCAAGACCATTTTCGAGCAGATATCTTTCCGTACCTTCTGGATCGAGCTGTGCAAGTCGTGCAAGATTAAACTCTGCGACATAATAGCTGCCATAATTGATTTTCCTCTTACCTACAACTTTTCCGAGTTTATACTTCTCAATAAACGCAACCTTTGCTTTTGCTCCGCAATCTGAGATTATTGCCTGCCCCGGTCTTAGGAATCCCATAACTCCAATTGTAAGGTCTCCGAATAATTCCAGTTTTTCCTTACATTCTTCTTGCTTTTGCCATAATCCGACATACAGGGATCCGTCGCAGTACATATTCACTCTGACATATAATTCCTCATGTCCACATTCCCAGTCATATCCCAATGGTTTTTCATCTTTTCGAATGCATATATCCTGTCCCATATTCTGCCTCCTTTTTGATTTTCCTGTTCATCTTTTATGGATTATTTTACATTTCCTCCCTTCCTGCTTTTTTGTACACCTCACATTTCGTTTTTGGGCAACAAAAAAAGACACCAAAAATCTTCTTTTGATTTTTGATATCTTCCTATTGATAAAAGGCCTTCGCCTAAATGTTGCTCCCGGAACAGCATATCCGGAACAAAAAACTTTACTGCGTGGCAAACCATGCATAAAAAATAATCCATTTATATGGTAACACAATATATTGCATTCGTCAATAAAAAACAGTAAATGAAACACCACATCTTGTTGTTGCATCATTTTTTGAGTGCACTTACCATCTTTACTTTTCTTCTATTTTCATGTCCAGCATGCCGATAAATCCTTATAATATGCTGATCTCTCCTGTAATATATATTTGACAAATCATCAACGTAAAAAATCCATTGTCTGAATAGTGGACTTCTTTTTTGACTTTAAAAGAATTTTAAAGTTTTTGTTACCATCCGGAATTTTTTACGATATATAGTATGAGTAGAAAATTTCCTTTCGGAACACAAAATGAAGAGAACAAATAAAAATATAAAGCAAAACATTTTTATGATATCATTAATCATAATTGAAGTAACTCAGAAAATCAGAATTATGGAGACCATTATGAACAGAATATTTCAGAAATTTTTGCAAAGCGTAATTGACCTTTCCTCTGTGGGAGCAAAGTGCCGTGAAGATAATACACATGATATTGATATGAACCCGGATGCAGAAGTGCCCATCCCTGAATGGAAGGTTTATTTTGACGGAAACTTCTGGGAGCCTTCAGGAAAAGGCCATGCCGGAACAGAACTTCGATTAAATAAGCAATTCGAATGGGCTGGGCATCATTGGATTATTCCTGCGGTGTATTCTTGCAATAAAGGTCTTGTCTTGGATTTTTGTATGTGTACTCCGGCAGAAGATATTCGCGAATTTATGAAAAAGTGGGATTTAAGCCCCGAAAATGACTCTTGTTTAAATTTTACGCAAGAACAACAACTGCAAATAGATTTAGACAACCCTCTTTGCCTTGATATTATTCCTTGTTTAAAATTAAATGGAAAAACAATGCAGGCCTCTCACAGCTGTTCGGTGGTCTTTAATCCCTGCTTATCGGACGAAACAAACAATGAACTGGAAGCAAAATGGGCGGTGAAACACTACGAATTGGATATCTCCTATGGATGGATGATTTTTAGGGCGGCATTTCGAGACTATGAAAAAATCTCTGTAAATAGGATTCTTCTATGATAAGAAAGGGTGAG